>JAXDHR010000121.1:0-4104 GCA_034664425.1 Solirubrobacteraceae bacterium | reverse complement strand
GTGACCCGCGACGGCGAGCCGATCACCTGCACCTACGTCGAATTCGAGATCCTGCACGCGCTGGCCCTGGGGCCAGGCCGAGTGTTCACGCGCGACATGCTGCTCTCGCGCGTCTGGGGCGACTCCGCATTCCGCGATCCGCGCACGATCGACGTCCACATCCGCCACCTGCGCGAGAAGCTCGAGACCGATCCGAAGGAGCCGGACTACATCTTCACCGTGCGCGGCGTCGGCTACCGCTTCCGCGACGACGAGTAATGCCGGGGCTGCGGTCGCTTCGCAACCGGCTGGCGGTCGTCTTCGGGCTGATCGTCGCCGGCGCGATCGGGACCGTCTATCTCTCGGTCACCCCGCGTCTGCAGGACCGGCTGCAGAACCAGCGGCTCGGCGCGCTGGCGATCGACGCGAAGCGCACGGCGCGGGGGATCCCGCAGCTGCCCAAGCGCCCCGACGACCAGAAGCTCTCGGACAAGCTGATGCCGCGCGTCCGGCGCACGGCCGCGCGGGTGAGCGCCGAGATACTGATCCTGCGCCCGCTGCGCGGCGCGCCGCAGGTCCTGACGCTGATCACCGACTCGACGCCGGACGGCGGCGTGACCGCGACCGACGTGCAGGGGGTCGCGCTCGAGGCGATCAGCGCCAAGCGCACAGCGACGGGCACCGAGCCGACGCCGATGGGCCGCGAGGCGCTCGCGGCGACCCCGCTGGCCAAGGGCCGCGGCGTCGTCGTGCTGGCCGACTCGCTCGCAGACGTCGAGGCCAACGTCTCGCTGATCCGGCGCCAGATCCTCTACTCCGGTGCCGCCGCGCTCGTGGTCGCGCTGCTCGCCGGCTACCTCGTCGCGCGCGCCCTGTCGTTGCGCGTGAAGCGGCTCGAGACCGCGGCGCGCAAAGTGGCGGCGGGCGACTTCTCGAACCCGATCCGCGCCGACTCCGACGACGAGCTCGGCCAGCTCGCGACGGCGTTCGACGACATGCAGAACCAGCTCGCGCGGCTCGACCGGGCGCGCAAGCAGTTCATCGCCTCGGCCTCGCATGAGCTGCGCACGCCGATCTTCTCGCTCGGCGGCTTCCTCGAGCTGCTCGCCGACGAGGACCTCGACGAGGACACCCGGCGCGCGTTCCTCGAGCAGCTGCGCGGTCAGGTCGACCGTATGCGCATGCTCGCCACCGAGCTGCTCGACCTCTCGCGCCTGGAATCGGGCGCGCTGGAGCTCCATACGGAGCCGACCGACCTCGGCCAGCTCGCGCGCGAGGTGGCCGCGGAGTTCACGCCCGCGGCGCAGCACCACCAGACCAAGGTGCGGCTGCGGCTGCACGGCGACCCGATCGAGCTCGAATGCGACCCGGAGCGCGTCGCGCAGGTGCTGAGGATCCTGCTCGACAACGCCATCGTCCATACGCCGACCGGGACCGGTGTGCAGGTTTCCGCCGCCCGTCACAATGGGCACGTGAGGCTCGAGGTCTCCGACCGCGGCCTCGGCATCAAGCGCCAGAACATGCCCCATATCTTCGAGCCGTTCTTCTCATCCGACGACGAGGCGCAGGGCGCTGGCCTGGGCCTCGCGATCGCGCGCGAGCTCGCCGAGCGCATGCAGGGCGAGCTGACCGTGCGCTCGATTCCCGGCTCGACGACCTTCTCGCTGGTGCTGCCCGGATGACGCGCCCCGGCGCGCTGCTCGCGGCGCTGCTCGCGGCGACCGTCGTCGGCGGCTGCGGTGGAGGCGGCGGGGCGAGCTCGTCCGGGTCGGCCGACGCGAGCGGCGGCAAGACCGCCACGACGCGCGTCGAGGTGATCCAGTCCCAGGGCAAGGGCGGCAGCCTGGACGCCAGCGCGCTGTACAAGACGGAGTCGCCCGGCGTCGTGACCGTGATCTCGATCTTCGGCTCGGGCGGGATCGGCTCGCTGCTCGGCGGCAACTCGGGCGGATCGGATGCCGGCGTCGGCTCGGGCTTCGTCCTCGACACGACCGGCGAGATCGCCACGAACGCCCACGTCGTCGCGCAGGAGGCGACGCTCAAGCGCGCCCGGGAGATCTACGTCGAGTTCGCCGATGGCAACCGGGTCAAGGCGTCGATCGTCGGCGACGACCCGAACGCCGACGTGGCGCTGCTGCGCGTGAACCCGAAGGGCCTGACGCTGCGGCCGCTGCCGCTGGGCGACTCGACGAAGGCGCGGGTCGGAGAGCCCGTCGTCGCCATCGGCTCGCCGTTCGGCGAGCGCCAGTCGCTGTCGGTCGGCGTGATCTCGGCGACCGACCGCTCGATCGCGTCGCTCACCGACTTCAACATCGCCGGCGCGCTGCAGACCGACGCGGCGATCAACCCCGGCAACTCCGGCGGCCCGCTGGTCGACGCGCACGGCCGGGTGCTCGGGATCAACCAGCAGATCAAGACGAACTCGGGCGGCGGCGAGGGCGTCGGCTTCGCCGTGCCGATCGACGTCGTCAAGCGCTCGCTGGCGATGCTGCGCGCGGACGGCAAGGCCTCCTACGCCTACCTCGGCGTCTCGTCCGTCGAGCTCTACCCGCAGCTCGTCCGGCACTTCGGACTCCATGTGCAGCAGGGGGCCTGGGTGCAGGACGTGACGCCGGGCGGCCCGGCCAACAAGGCGGGCGTGCACGGCGGCGGTTCCGAGCAGGAGTTCCAGGCGGCGGCGTTCAAGCCCGGCGGCGACGTGATCACCCGGGTCGGCGATCAGCCCGTGCGCAACGCGGACGAGCTGTCGGAGGCGATCGCGCGCTACCGGCCGGGGGAGACGATCGACCTCCAGGTCGACCGCGGTGGTTCGACCAAGCATCTCAACGTGCGACTCGGCGAGCGGCCCGTCAAGGCCGCCTCGAACGGCTGACCCGGTTCTAGGATCGGTGGGGTGATGTCGACGACGAGTAGACGTGCGCTGGTCCTGGTCTCGAACCGCGGCCCGGTCACCTTTCAGGACGACGGCTCGATCAAGCGCGGCACCGGCGGGCTCGTGACCGCGCTGACCGGCCTCGCATCGCACCGCGATGCGGTCTGGATCGCCTCGGCGATGAGCGACGCCGACGTCGAGGCCGCCGAGCGCAACGGCGGGCGGCCGTTCGAGGTCGAGGCCCCCGAGGGCGGGACCTTCCAGGTGCGCTTCGTCGCCTCCGATCCGGATGCGTACGACCGCTTCTACAACATCTTCGCGAACCCGATGCTGTGGTTCATCCAGCACTACCTCTGGGATCAGAGCAACGCGCCGGACATCCGCCGCCACGAGGTCGAGGCCTTCGAGTTCGGCTACAACGTCGTCAACGAGGACCTGGCGACCGCCGTGCTCGAGGAGATCGACGGCGAGGAGGAGCCGGTCGTGATGGTCCACGACTACCAGCTCTACACGCTGCCCGCCATGGTGCGCCGCGCGCGGCCCGACGCCTTCCTGCACCACTTCGTCCACATCCCATGGTCGCAGCCCGACGCCTGGCTCGTGCTCCCGAAGCGGATCCGCGACGAGATCTACTACGGGGTCCTGGCCAACGACATCGTCGGGTTCCACACGCGCTCCTACCGGCGCAACTTCCTGCAGTGCTGCCGCGACCTGCTCGAGCTCGACGTCGACATGGAGCGCGGCGTCGTGCACGTCGACGACCGCGACGTGTGGGTGCGCGCGTACCCGCTGCCGATCGACTGGCGCGCGACGCTGGACATCGGCGGTCGCGCGCGCGTGCACGAATTCGAGGAGCAGGTGCTGCGGCGCCGGCGCGAGTACGCGATCCTGCGCGTCGACCGCGCGGACCTCTCCAAGAACGTTCTGCGCGGCTTCACCGGCTTCGACATCTTCCTCGAGCAGCACCCCGAGTTCCACGAGCGAATCACCTTCACCGCGCAGCTCATGCCGTCGCGGACCGATGTGCCCGAGTACGCCGAGTACCTCGAGCGCATCGAGGCGCTCGTCGCCGTGATCAACCACCGACACGGCACGCCGGACTGGATGCCGATCGCCCTGAAGCTGCGCGACGACCTCGACGAGGCGGTCGCCTCTTACAAGCACTACGACGTGATGATGGTCAACGCGATGTTCGACGGCATGAACCTCGTGGCGAAGGAGGGCCCGCTCGTCAACGAGCGCAACGGCGTCTC
>JAXDHR010000120.1:0-6259 GCA_034664425.1 Solirubrobacteraceae bacterium | reverse complement strand
ACTCGCTGGCCGGCCTGAGGGCGGGCGCGCGGCAGGTCGAGTGCGCGATCAACGGCCTGGGGGAGCGGGCGGGCAACGCCTCGCTGGAGGAGATCGTCATGCTCCTGCGCACCCGCGAGGACCAGATCGGCCTGACCACCGGCATCAACACGCGCGAGATCGCCCGCACGAGCCGGCTCGTCTCGCGCCTGACGGGCTATCCCGTGCAGCCGAACAAGGCGATCATCGGGCGCAACGCCTTCTCGCACGAGTCCGGCATCCACCAGGACGGCGTGCTCAAGGAGCGCTCGACCTACGAGATCATGGACGCGGCGAGCGTCGGGATCGACGACGCCAACCAGCTCGTGCTGGGCAAGCACTCGGGCCGCCACGCGCTGAAGTCGGCGCTGGCCGAGCTCGGCTTCGAGGTCGACGGCCACGCGCTCAACACCGCGTTCAAGCGCTTCAAGGAGATCTCGGACAAGAAGAAGCAGGTCACGGCGATGGACCTCGAGGCGCTCGTCGTCGACGAGCTCCGCTCCGAGCTTGCCGCCTACACGCTGGAGTGGTTCGACGTCGAGGCCTCGTCGCGGCGCCCGCCGCACGCGACCGTCGAGCTGACGACGCCGGAGGGGGAGACCGTGCGCGGCGACTTCACCGGCGACGGCCCCGTCGACGCGATCTTCCGCGCGATCAACTCGGCGACGCAGCGCGAGGCGCGCCTGCGCGAGTTCCGCGTCGACGCGGTGACGAGCGGCCAGGACGCGCTCGGCGAGGCCAGCGTCGTCCTCGAGCTCGCCGGGCAGTCGGCGTCCGGGCAGGGCGTCTCGACGGACATCATCGAGGCGGCCGCGCTCGCGTACGTCCGCGCGCTGTCCAACGCGGAGCGCAAGGTGATCGTGTCGGCGGCCGCCGCCGAGCCCGGGGGGTCGCCGGACCGGGAGGTCGCCGCGCCGTAGACGTTCAGCGGCAGGGGAGATCGACCTTCCCAACAAAGTCGATCGACTTTGATAGGTTGCGGGCACGCCATGTCGTCGTCCGCCTTCTCTCCCGCGCTCGCGACCCGCCGCGCCACCGTGCGCCGCGGGTCGCCGCTGCGCTCCCTGCTGCCCGGTGCCCGGTGGCTCAGCCCCCTGGCGCTGGTGATCCTCTGGCAGCTCGCCAGCTCCGCCGGCGTGCTGCCCGAGAAGACCCTCGAGTCCCCGCTCGGGATTCTCTCCACCGCCTGGGAGCTGACCCGCGAGGGCCAGCTCCCACAGGCGCTGCTCGTCTCCCTGCGCCGCGCCGCCGAGGGCTTCGTGCTCGGCACCATCGTCGCACTGGTGGCGGGCACGTTCGCCGGGCTCAACCGCACCGGCAACGCGGTCATCGATCCGCCGATGCAGATGCTGCGCACGGTGCCGCTGTTCGGGCTCATCCCCCTGTTCATCCTCTGGTTCGGGATCGGGGAGACGCCGAAGGTGCTGCTCGTCGCGCTCGGCGTCGTGATCCCGCTCTACCTCAACCTGATCGGCGCGCTCAAGGGGATCGACCCCGAGCTCTACGAGGTCGCCGACTCGCTGCGGCTGACCCGCTGGCAGCGGCTGCGCCACGTCATCGCTCCGGGCGCGCTGCCCGGCACGCTCGTCGGGCTGCGGCAGTCACTCGGCGTCGCCTGGCTGGCGCTGATCGTCGCCGAGCAGGTCAACGCGAGCGCCGGCCTCGGCTACATGATCAACAACGCGCGCGACTTCCTGCGCACGGACATCGTCGTCGTCGGGCTGCTCGCCTACGCCGTGCTCGGCCTGCTGACCGACGCGATCGTGCGGGCGATCGAGGCCCACGCACTGCGCTGGCGCGACGGCGGGTCGCCGGCATGAGCCGCTCCCCCCAGGTGCTCGCCGAGCGCATCACCGTCCCCGGCTCGCCGGTCGTCCGCCTGCGCGACGGCGGGCGCTCGTTCAGCGGCCAGCCGGTGCTCGAGGGCATCGACCTCGACATCGCCCCGGGCGAGTTCGTCGGCCTGCTCGGGCGCTCGGGCTCGGGCAAGACGACGCTGCTGCGCGCGCTCGCCGGCCTCGACCGCGGGCTCACCGGCGACCTGCGCACGGGCCGCGCGCCCGCGGTCGTCTTCCAGGACCCGCGGCTGCTCCCGTGGCGCGACGTGCAGGCGAACGTGGCGCTCGGGCTGCGCGGCCCGCCGCCGGCCGACCGCGCGCGGGCGGCGATCGCCGAGGTCGGCCTCGCCGGCCGCGAGAGCGCGTGGCCGCGCGAGCTCTCGGGCGGCCAGCGCCAGCGCGTCGCGCTGGCTCGCGCGCTCGTTCGCGAGCCCGACCTGCTGCTGCTCGACGAGCCGTTCTCGGCGCTCGACGCGCTCACGCGCGTGTCCGCCCAGCGGCTGGTCAACGAGCTGTGGGGCCGGCACCGGCCCGCCGTCCTGCTCGTCACGCACGACGTCGAGGAGGCGCTGCTGCTCTCCGACCGCGTGCTCGTGCTCGACGGCGGCCAGATCGCCTACGACGAGCCCTTCGACCTGCCGCGGCCGCGGCGCCGGGATCACCCGGACCTGGTCGCGCGGCGACGCGCGCTGCTTGGGCTGCTCGGCGTCGCCGACCCCGCCTGACCCACACGAGAACCGGAGGTCCGAACGCCGTGAAGCACCACGTCCCCGACCCGCTGCGCCTGCTCGCGCTGCTGCTCCTGCTCGCCGTGCCCGCTGTGGCCGCGGGCTGCGGCGGCGGCACCGACTCGGCGAACGCCGGTGCCACGTCCGCCAAGGACCTGACGCTGCGCGTCGGCGTCCAGAAGGACGGCGTGCGCTCGATCCTGCAGGCCTCAGGCCAGCTGGCGAAGATGCCCTACAAGGTCTCGTTCTCGACCTTCGCCTTCGGGCCGCCGCTCGTCGAGGCGGCCGGCGCCGACAAGATCGACGTCGCCGGCGTCGGCTCGACCCCGCCGATCTTCGGCGCCGCCGCCGGCTCGGCGTTCAAGGTCATCGCGTCGATCGAGAAGCGCAGCCACACCGACGACACGCTGCTCGTGCCGAAGGGTTCGCCGATCCGCAGCTTCGACCAGCTCAAGGGCAAGAAGATCGCGATCGCCAAGGGCTCCTCGGCCAACGGCTACATCCTCCAGGTGCTGCGCCGCTTCCATCTGACGCCCAGCGACGTCCAGCTCGTCTACCTCGCCCCGGCCGACGCGCTGGCCGCGTTCTCCTCCGGCCAGGTCGACGCATGGGCGGTGTGGCAGCCGTTCGTCGCCCAGGCGCTGAGCGGCGGGGCGCGGGCGATCATGGCCGGCCCGCCCGACGAGGCCGGCTCGTCGTTCGAGATCGCCTCCGCGAAGGCGCTCGACGACCCCGCCCGCCGCAAGGCGCTGAGCGACTTCATCGTGCGCCTGCAGAAGGCCTACGCGTGGGCCGCGTCCAACCCCGACAAGTGGGCGGCGGCGTGGTCGAAGGAGTCCCAGCTGCCCGTGTCGACCACGACGCCCGCCGTGCGCGGGGTGATCGCCGACGTCAAGCCAGTTCCGGCCGCGGTGATCGCCAAGCAGCAGCAGCTCGCGAACGTCCTCACCGAGGAGAAGGTCATCCCCTCGAAGGTGGACTTCAAGAGCATCATCGACCCCGGCGTCCTCAAGTAGGAGATTCCCCGATGCCCGTGACCCTGCACTGGTTCCTGCCCACGAGCGGGGACGCCCGCACCGTCCTCGGCGCGCTCGGCGACGCCGGGGCCCACCACCGCCGCGCCGACCGCGACGGCGGTGAGCGGCCCGCCGACATCGCCTACCTCGGGCAGATCGCCCGGGCGGCGGAGCAGTCGGGCTTCGAGGCGTGCCTGACGCCGACCGGCTCGTGGTGCGAGGACGCGTGGCTGACCACGGCCGCGCTGACCCAGCTGACCACGAAGCTGAAGTTCCTGGTCGCCTTCCGGCCGGGGTTGCTGTCGCCGACGCTCGCCGCGCAGATGGCGGCGACCTACCAGCGGCTGTCCGGCGGCCGGCTCCTGCTCAACGTCGTCACCGGCGGCGACAAGACCGAGCAGGAGCGCTTCGGCGACTACCTCTCCAAGGACGAGCGCTACGCCCGCACGGGCGAGTTCCTCGATGTCGTGCGCAACGCCTGGTCCGGGCAGCCGTACGACTTCGCGGGCGAGCACATCCAGGTCTCGGGCGCGCTCGTGCCCGAGCCTCCGGACCCGATCCCCGGGATCTACTTCGGCGGCTCCTCGCCGGCGGCGCTCGGCGTCGCGGCTCGCTACGCGGACGTGTACCTGACCTGGGGCGAGCCGCCCGCGCTCGTCGCGGAGAAGCTCGCCCGCGTGTGCGAGCTCGCCGAGCGCGCGGGCCGCGAGCTGCGCTACGGCATCCGCCTGCACGTGATCGCCCGCGACAGTGCCGAAGAGGCGTGGGCGGAGGCCCAGCGGCTGCTCGACGCGATGGACCCCGCCGCGGTCGCGACCGCGCAGGCGAACCTGCGCGCGTCGGAGTCCGAGGGCCAGCGCCGGATGCTCGAGCTCCACGGGGGGCAGCGTGACGGGCTCGTCGTCGCCCCGAACCTGTGGGCCGGCATCGGGCTCGTCCGCGGCGGCGCGGGCACCGCGCTGGTCGGCAGCCACGAGGAGGTCGCCGATCGCATCGCCGAGTACCACGAGGCGGGCATCGACGAGTTCATCCTCTCGGGCTATCCGCACCTGGAGGAGGCCTACCGCGTCGGCGAGGGTGTGATCCCCGTGTTGCGCCGGCGCGGTCTGCTCGAGGGCGCCGAGCGAGAGGCGCTCGTCATCTAGTGGGCGCGCACGGACGCCGATCTCGACCCGATCCGCGACGACTCGGCGTCCCCGGCACTCGGGAGCTAGCCGTACGTCGGCTTGGGGTTAACCCCGGTGCACCGGGGGCCGCGTGCCGGGAAGGTAGCGCCATGCCCTCCTCCGCCCCCGCACCGTTCCTCCACCTGCAGGCCCTGCGCGCCGTACTCGACGGCGTCGCCGCCCATCCCGCCGCGATCGTCGACTCCGGCCTGGCCCGCAGCGTCTTCCCGACCGCCAGCGTCACCACCGGCGCCCTGATGTGGCCGGCCGGCCATGCGCACCGCGTGCTGCACGAGTGGGCGCTGTGGACGCGGACCGTCCCGCAGGACGTCACGAGCACCGCCCGGCTCGTGCGCTTCCCGCGCCTGCCCGGCGTCCCGCCGGAGCTGCGCGGCCGCGCGCTCGTGATCGTCGAGGTCGCGATCCCCGGCGAGCCGTGGGTCGCCCAGGGGCGCCTCGCGGCGCTGCGCCGGCTCGCGCCGGAGATCGACACGGTCGTGCTCGGCAGCGCCGACGACGTCCCCTCCGCGCACCTCGGGCTCGACCTGCCCGCGAGCGCCTCCGGCTGCCACGTCCCGCTGTGCGGCGTGGACGCGGAGCTCGTCGACGCCTTCCTCGCCGTCGCCGGCCCGGGCTCGGGCGCCGCGCTCGCCAGCGCGGAGCTCCGCCACCTCGGCACCGGCTACGCGGCGAGCGCCGCCTCGCGCGCCACGACCGAGGACGACGAGTCGCGGCTCGACGTCCGCCTCGGCCTGTTCGCCGAGCGGCTCGCCCCGTGGGTCGAGGGGCACGTGCTGCGCACGGACGCGATGCGCGCGCGGGTTCGCTAGCCGCGGACGCGCGTGAACACGAGGGCGCGGAGCGCCGTCTTCGGGCCGTGGAAGGCCGGCCGGACGCGGCGCTCGGCCTGCAGCAGCGGGTCGCGGCGCAGCATCCGGGCCAGCCGGCGCGCGTGCTCGCGGATCGTCTCCTTCCACGCGTTGGTGGAGCGGCCGTGGTCGAGCGGGCGCAGCAGCGCGACGTGCGCGCCGACCGGCTGCCGGTCGGCGAGCCGCGCGACCGGCCGCGAGCGCTGGGCGCGCAGGCGCGAGAGCGCGTCGCGCCAGTCCATCACGCCCGGGTCGGCGAGCGGCCCGAGCGCCGAGGCGTAGCGCAGCGTCGGTCCGAGGTAGTAGCGCACGACGGGCACCGACTCGGGCAGCGCGTCGAGCACGAGGTCGCCCGGCTGCAGCCGCGCGGCGACGCGGTGCGAGACCACGCGCGCGTTGCTCTTGGCGATCATCGTGTGGTAGCTGGGCTGGTGGAACCACGCGAAGGCGATCGCCACCAGCGCGATCAGCCCCGCCGGGCCCGAGCGGGAGACGGCGAGCGCCGCGAGCAGCAGCAGCGGCCCGAGGATCACGACCGCGTAGCGGTCCGCCCACGCGGCCATCGCCTGGTTGGCGACGAAGGCCAGCAGCAGCGTCCCGCCCGCCAGCCACGCGAGCACGGCG
>JAXDHR010000119.1:0-22047 GCA_034664425.1 Solirubrobacteraceae bacterium | reverse complement strand
TGATCGCGGTGCCCACCGGCGTGAAGATCTTCAACTGGGCGGCGACGCTGTGGCGCGGCACGATCGAGTACCGCGTGCCGCTGCTGTTCTGCGTCGGCGGCATCGCCACGTTCCTGATGGGCGGCATCACCGGCATCTTCCTCGCCGTCTTCCCGGTGGACTGGCAGCTCACGGACACCTACTTCGTGGTCGCCCACTTCCATTACACGGCCTTCGGCGCCGCCGCCTTCGGGATGGTCGGGGCGCTCTACTACTGGTTCCCGAAGATGACCGGCCGGATGATGTCCGAGAGCCTCGGCAAGGTGTCCTTCGTCCTCTTCTTCGTCGGGTTCCACCTGACGTTCCTGATCCAGCACTCGGCGGGCCTCGACGGCATGCCGCGGCGCATCTACGAGTACACGAAGGCGTCGGGCTGGGGTTGGATGAACATGATCTCCACGATCGGGGCGTTCGTCCTCGCCTTCAGCGTGCTGCTGACGGTGATCAACGTCTACCGCTCGCTCAAGAAGGGCCCGATCGCCGGCCCGGATCCGTGGAAGGCGAACACGCTCGAGTGGTTCACCCCGTCGCCGCCGCCGGAGAACAACTTCGACGTGGTCCCGCGCGTGCGCTCGGTCGAGCCGATGAAGGACATCCGCCGCCAGATCGAGCGCCAGACGGGCGTCCCGCAGCGCTACGAGGCCGGCAAGCCCATGAGCGTGGCGTGACCCCGATCCGCGAGCTCGCGGTCGAGCTCGACGCGGTCGCGCAGGATCGTGCCGGGGGCGTCCGGCAGGTCGCAGCGGACTACTTCGAGCTGACCAAGCCGAAGGTCCAGCTCCTCCTCCTGCTGACGACGATCACGACGATGTACGTCGCCGGCGACCCGTCCGTCGGCCTCGTCGCGGTGACCGTGCTGGGCGGCTACCTGTCCGCGGGCGGCGCCGGCGCGGTCAACCACTACTGGGACCGCGACATCGACGGGGCGATGAAGCGCACGGCGAGCCGCCCCGTGCCGTCGGGCCGGATCTCGCCCCGGGCGGCGCTGCGGTTCGGGCTCGGGCTGCAGGTCGCGTCCTTCGTGCTGCTCGCGGGGCTCGTCAACGTGCTCGCCGCGTTCCTCGCCCTCGGCGGGTTCGTCTGGTACGTCGGCGTGTACACGATGTGGCTCAAGCGCCGGACGCCGCAGAACATCGTCATCGGCGGCGCGGCGGGCGCGGTGCCGCCGCTGGTCGGCTGGGCAGCGGTCACCGGCGGCGTCGCCCCGGTGGCGCTGTACCTGTTCGCGATCGTCTTCTTCTGGACGCCTCCGCACTTCTGGGCGCTCTCTCTGCTGATGAAGGACGAGTACGCAGCCGTGAAGGTGCCGATGATGCCGGTGGTCCACGGCGAGGCCGAGACGCGCCGGCAGATCCTGCTCTACGCCGTCCTGCTGATGATCCTCACGCTGCTGCCCGTGGCGTTCTCCTACTTCGGGATCGTCTACGCGATCTGCGCCGCGGCGCTCGGCGGGGCGTTCATCGTGCGCGCCTACGACCTCTACCGCCAGGCCGACCGCGCCGCCGCGCTGCGGACCTACCTGTACTCGCTCGCGTACCTCGCGCTGCTGTTCGCGGCGATGGTGCTCGACGCGCGCGTCTGATCAGGCCGGAGCCGCCCGGCTGCGGCATCGAGTTGCCGGCTCCGGGGCCGGATTTGGTGCGCCGCGACCGGCGATCCGGTGACGCGGCGCACGAAATGCGTCCCAGAGCCGAGTTTCGTGCGGTGCGTGTGCTGGCGCATGCGCGCGGCGCGCGATATCCGGCCACCCGGTATGGCTTGTAGACTGCGCGCTCATGGACCGCCGCCTCGCGCGCCAGAACATCCGCACCGCCTTGATCGCCGGGGTGATCTCGGTGCTCATGTTCGGCCTGACCTTCCTCGCCGCGTACCTCTACACACGGTGAGCGAGCACGAACCCACGGGCCTCCCGCCCGCCGGTGAGCAGATCCACATGCCGGCGCCGAGCATCCTGCCGCTGATCAACGCGGCCGGGCTCGCGCTGGCCATCGTGTCGATCACGCTCAACTGGATCCTGGTCGCGTTCGGCTTGATCGTCTTCGCGGTGACGGCGATCAAGTGGATCGGCGACACCCGCAGGGAGATCTCGCACCTCCCGCTCGAGCACGGCGACGACCCCCACTGACCGGTCCCAGCGGCCGCGCGGCGTCCGCGTAAGCTAGGGCTCGTGGCCGCCGGCAAGCACGAGGCAGCGACCGGTGCCCTCGCGGAGCGTTACGCGCGCGCGTTCTCGGCCTACCTGGCGGATCGCGACGAGCGCTCGCTCGGGGCCGCCTACGACCTGGGCCGCGAAGCGGTCGCGAACCAGCTCAGCGTCCTCGCGATCGCCGAGGCCCACCACGCGGCGCTGCTGGGCGCGCTCGACGGCAGCGACCCGTCCGACACCGTCCAGGCGGGCGCCGAGTTCCTGCGCGAGAGCCTGTCGCTGTTCGAATCCGTGCACCGCGGCTACCACGAGGTCCAGGAGGTGGCGCGGCTCGAGCACGCCCACGTCCGCCAGCTGCGCGCGCTCGCCGACGCCTCGGTGGCGATCAACTCGCAGCTGACGGTCGAGGAGATCCTCCAGCGGACCGCCGACACCGCACGCGAGGTCCTTGGCGTCACCCGCGCCACCGTGACGATCGACGAGCCCGACCCCCGGCTGCGGCCGCTGACCGCCACCGCCCCGCCGCAGCCCGCCGAGCCGCTCGCCGACCCCGCGGTCCTGATCGCCGGCCTGTCGGGGCGCGGCCGCGCGCTCGGCACGCTGCAGGCGCTCGACGGTGCCGGACGCGAGTTCACCGCGCGTGACGAGGCGATCCTGACCCAGCTGGCCCAGCTCGCCTCCGTGGCGATCGCCAACGCCCAGCTCTTCGAGCGCGAGCACACGATCGCGCACACGCTGCAGCGCTCGCTGCGCCCGGGGGCGCTGCCGCAGGTCCGGGGCGTCTCGGCCGCCGTGCGCTTCCACCCCGCCGGCGAGGGCGTCGAGCTCGGCGGCGACTTCTACGACCTCTTCCGCGCGCGCGGCGAGGGCTGGGCGGCCGTGATCGGCGACGTCCAGGGCAAGGGCCCCGACGCCGCCGCGGTCACCGCGCTGGCGCGCCATACGCTGCGCGCGGCGGCCGCCTACGAGGAGCGCCCCAGCGGCGTGCTCGCGCTCCTGCACCGCGCGCTGCACGAGCAGGAAGGCGACCGCTTCCTGACCGTCGCCTACGCCCACCTGCACGCCACGGGCTACGGGATCGCGCTCGAGCTCGCCTGCGGCGGCCATCCGCTGCCGCTCGTCGTACATCCCGACGGCGCGGTCCAGCCCGTCGGCGCGCTCGGAACGCTGCTGGGGACCGACATCGCGCCCCAGCTGACCGACGTGCGCGTCGAGCTCGGGCAGGGCGACGTGCTCGTGCTCTACACCGACGGCGTCACCGAGGTGCGGCGGCGCCGCCGCGAGGTCTTCGGCCAGCGGCAGCTCGCCGAGCTGCTCGCAACCTGCGGCGGGCTCCCGCCCGACGCGATCGCCGACCGCGTCGAGGCCGCCGTCCTCGACGCCTCCGAGGGGCGTCTGCGCGACGACGTCGCGATCCTCGCCCTCGGCCCCACCCCCCGGCCCGACGCGGGCCATATGCTTCCCAGCGCCATGGAGGAGAACGATGGCTGAGCAGACCGACAGCCCCGACGGCCACCGCGAGACCAGCGCCGACCTGCTGCGCGAGCTGGTCGCGCACCTGCGCGCCAACCGCACGGGTCTACGCCAGGAGTGGGCACGGCGGATCGGGGAGGCCGGGCTGCTGACGGCGCTGACCCAGGAGGAGATCTTCTCCGAGGCGACATCTGTCTACGACAACTACGTCGAGGTGCTCGAGACGGGCTCCGTCGAGGCGCTGCAGGACTACGCGCGCAACCTGTCGGAGCGGATCATCCCCCGCGGCGTCGAGACCGATGAGGTGGTCGGCATCGTGCTGCTGCTGCGCGACGTGCTCGCCCGCTCGCTGTTCCAGAAGTACCAGGCGGACTTCGACTACCTCAACCAGGTCCTCGACGCCTACGAGCCGGCCGCGAACCGGATCGCCAACACGGTCGCGGTCAACTTCGTGCAGGAGCGCGAGCGCGTCATCCGCCAGCAGCAGGAGGCGATCCGCGAGCTCTCCACGCCGGTCCTGCAGGTGCGCGAGCGGCTGCTGATCCTGCCGATCATCGGCGTGCTCGACGGCCAGCGCGCGCGCCAGCTGACCGAGCAGCTGCTGCGCGGCATCCGCGCCAACCGCGCTCGCGTGGTCGTGATCGACATCACCGGCGTGCCGACGATCGACTCGACCGTCGCCAACCACCTCGTGCAGACCGTCGACGCGTCGCGGCTGATGGGCGCGAGCGTGATCATCACCGGCCTCTCGCCCGAGATCGCCCAGACGCTCGTCACCCTCGGCGTCGACCTCTCGAAGGTCAACGCCATCGGCGACCTGCAGGGCGGCATCGAGGAGGCCGAGCGGCTCCTGGGCTACCAGGTCTCACTCGGCGACGGCGCGGCCGACGAGAGCCGCTGAGTGAGCGTCCCGATCCTCAAGCAGGGCCAGTTCCTGATCGCGACGATCCAGGCCGCGCTGACCGACACCGACGTCCTGCGCCTGCAGGAGGACGTCATGCAGCAGGTCACCCGCCACCGCTCGCGGGGCATCGTCGTCGATGTCACCGCGCTCGATGTCATGGACTCCTTCGTGTCGCGCTCGCTGCGCGGGATCGCGATGATGACCCGTCTGCGCGGGGCCTCCACGGTGATCGTCGGCATCCAGCCCGAGGTGGCGTTCGCGATGGTCCAGCTGGGCATGAGCTTCGAGGACGTGCAGACGGCCCTCGACCTCGAGGAGGGCCTCGCGTTGCTGCAGTCCTCCAGGGAGCCCGGCGACGGTGCCGGCTGAGAGCGCGGTGTCGATCGCGATCGAGTCAGACGCCGACGTGGTCACGGCGCGCCAGCGCGCGCGGGAGATGGCGATCGCGCTGGACCTGAGCTCGACCGACCAGACGCTGCTGGCAACGGCGATCTCCGAGGTCGCACGCAACATCACGACCTACGCGCGGCGTGGCGAGGTCTCGGTGGGGATCGTCCGCGACGGCGCCGGCCGCCGCGGGATCCGTGTCGTCGCGTCCGACCAGGGTCCCGGGATCGAGGACGTCGAGCGAGCGATGCAGGACGGCTACACGACCGGCGGCGGGCTCGGGCTGGGGCTGCCGGGGGCGCGCCGGCTGGTCGACGACTTCGCCCTGGACTCGGAGCCCGGACGGGGCACCACGGTGACGCTCGTCAAGTGGTCTCGCACGTGACGCCCAGCGCCTGGCCGGAGGCGCTCGAGGTCGGAACCGCGGGGATGCCGCTGGCGGGCGAGGAGCGCTCCGGCGATCTCGCCGTGCTGGCCCCCTACGAGGGCGGCGCCCTGGTGGCAGCCGTCGACGGGCTCGGGCACGGCGACGCAGCCGCTGACGCCGCCGCGGCGGCCGGCGCGGTGCTCGAGGCCCACGCGGGCGACGATCCGCAGCGGCTGTTCCACCGCTGCCATTCAGCGCTGCGCGGCACCCGCGGCGTGGTGATGACCCTGGTGTGGTTCGAGCTCGGGGCCGAGCCGCGGCTGCGCTGGGTCGGCGTCGGCAACGTCGAGGCACGGCTGCTGCGCGCCGTCACGGGCCGCGGAGCGCGCCACCCGGGTCCGCTCGTGCTCGGCGGCGTCATCGGTCACCAGCTGCCGCGCGCGATCCGCGCCGCGACGCTCGAGCTCACGCCGGGAGACACCGTCGCGCTCGCCACCGACGGGATCGCCGCCGACTTCTCGGTGGGCCTGGACCCGAGGCTGCACGCGCAGCCGCAGGCCGAGCTGATCCTGCGCGAGCACGCCAAGGGCAGCGACGACGCGCTCGCCGTCGTCGTGCGCTGGCTGGGCTAGGTCGTCGCGGCGGCCGGCACGTCGCAGATCGCGCCGTCGTCGGTCCAGCAGCGCACGATGTCGCGCACCGAGACGATCCCGGCGATCTCGCCGCGCTCGACGACGAGCAGGTGCCGGAAGCTGCCGCGGACCATCGCGGTGGCCGCCTCCTCGAGCGACCACTCCGGGTCGGCGGACACGACGTCCGACGTCAGGTGCTCGGCGACGTACTCCGCGTCGGGATCCTCGCCCGCCGCGACCGAGATGAGGATGTCGCGCTCGGTGAGGATGCCCGGGCCCTCGCCCTCGGGGTCGACCACGACCGCGGCGCCGACCCGCCGGCTCGCCATCAGCGTGGCGGCTTGCCGCAGGGTGTGCCCCGGCCCGACCGAGAGGACGACCTTGCTCATCCCGTCGCGAACCTTCATCTCACGCACCGCTCCCGTTCGAATCTTTGCAACGATTGCCTCAAGCTTATCGGAAGATGTCGGCGGTCGCGCTTCGATCGTCCGCGTACCGGGGAACATGCGAGTGTCTCGGTGCCACCTCGACGAATTGCGAGGCGCCAAGTCATCCGCGTTCGCCCCGCCCGGCGTATTCATCCCCGTGCCGACGCAACGAGCCTCAACCGTCCGCCTGCGAACGAGCCTCTTCCACGAGGCCAACGACATCGTCGAGCGGGAGTTCGCCGCGGACCTCTCGCTGGATGACATCGCCCGCCGCGTCGCGTCGTCACGGCGCCAGTTGCAGCGCGCCTATGCCGAGATCGGCAACTCGACCTTCCGCGAGCATCTGACCGAGGTGCGCATGCGCAAGGCCGCCGAGATGCTGGCCACCCGCTCGCTGACGGTGCGCGAGGTCGCACACCGGGTCGGCTACCGCCAGCCGGCCCAGTTCGCGAAGGCCTTCCGCCGCTACCAGGGCGTCGCCCCATCGGACTTCCGCGCGTCGCACGCGAGCCTCTCGAGCCCGCGTCTCGGGCGCTCGGAGGCGATGCGCGACTTCGACGCCCGCCAGCTCGGCGGCGCGGCCCTGCGCGTCTAGCCGATCCGGCCGGCCCTCGGGGCCGGCGGTTCCCGGCACGACGGTCCAGGTTGGAGTTCGTCGACTTGGTCACATAGGATGCCGCCCCCATGGGTTCTGAGGAGAGGGACCGATGAACGGCGAGCGTCCGACTGCGCGTGAAGCGCCCGTGCATGTCGCTCGACTGGCGATCATCGGCATCATCGCGTCAGCGCTGGGCATCGCCCTGGCCCTGCTGATCCACTGGTTCCCCGTCTCGGCGGCCACTCAGGCCAAGCCGATCGACACCCTCTGGGACGTCCTGCTGATCGTCTCGGTCCCGATCTTCGTGCTCGTCACGACGGTCGTCCTCTACAGCGTCTACCGCTGGCGCATGCGGCCCGGCGAGGAGCTCCTCGACGGCCCGCCGATCCACGGCAACACGCGCCTGGAGGTCGTCTGGACCGCAGTGCCCGCGATCCTGCTCGTCGCGCTGTGCTCCTACGCCTACGCCGTCCTGCACGACGTCGAGGAGGCGAAGGCCGACTCGATGGAGGTGCGCGTCGTCGGCGAGCAGTTCGCCTGGACCTTCTACTACCGCGATGGTGGCAAGGAGCTCTCCTCGCACGAGCTCTACCTGCCCCTCAACCGGCCCGTGCACTTCACGATCCAGTCCAAGGACGTGCTGCACGACTTCTGGGTTCCGGCCTTCCGCGTCAAGAAGGACGCGGTGCGCGGTATCAACACCGACGTGCGTGCGACGCCCAACCGGATCGGCACCTACCCGGTCGTCTGCGCCGAGCTCTGCGGCCTCGGGCACGCGGCGATGCGGGCCACGGTGCACGTCGTCCAGCCGCAGCAGTTCAACGCGTGGCTCGGCAGGCTGCGCGGCGGCGGCGGCGCGCAGGCCGGCGCGGGCGGCACGACGGGCGGCGCGCAGGCGTCCACCGACGCCAAGACCCTGTTCACCACGGCGGCGCAGCCCGTCGCGTGCGGTTCCTGCCACACGCTGGCGGAGGCCGGAACCAACGGCACCACCGGGCCGAACCTCGACCAGGTCCTCAAGGGCAAGTCGGCATCCTTCATCAAGCAGTCGATCGAGCAGCCCGACGCCCAGGTCGCCAAGGGCTACACGGCGGGGATCATGCCCAAGACCTACGCACAGTCGCTGAAGCCGGCACAGGTGGACGCGCTCGTCAAGTACCTCCAGGAGGTGACCAAGTGACCGCGACCGCCCAGCACGCTCCCGCGTCGTCCCACCGCCCCTCCCCGACCGGAGGCCGGCGCAGCCGCGTGCGCGCACCGGGACACGTGCGCGCGCTGCTGTTCCTCGTCCTCGGCGTGCTGTTCGCGGCCGGGCTCGTGGTCGGCATCCGAGCGCTCTACGGCTTCCCGATCGCCGCGAACGGCAAGCTGACGACCGCAACGCAGGACGGCATCCTGCTCGTGAGCCTGATCGCCGGGCCGCTGTTCTGGCTGGTCGGCCTCGGGGCCTTCGACTACTGGTTCTACTGGGCCTCCGGCCGCGCGACGCGCGCCGAGGACCACTCGAGCCACGGCGCGCGCTCGTGGCGGGACTACCTGCGCGTCAACACCGATCACAAGGTGATCGGGATCCAGTACGTCTGCACGTCGTTCTTCTTCATGCTCGTCGGCGGCATGCTGGCGATGGTGATCCGCGCCGAGCTGGCCGCCCCGGGCCGCCAGTTCGTCGATGCGAACGCCTACAACGGCCTCTTCAGCGTCCACGCGTCGCTGATGATCTTCCTGTTCATCATCCCGGTCTTCGCGGGCCTGGCGAACTACGTGCTGCCGCTGATGATCGGCGCACCGGACATGGCGTTCCCGCGCCTGAACGCGCTGTCGTTCTGGATGCTGCCGATCGCCGGCACGATGATGGTCGCGTCCTTCCTGGCGCCCGGGGGCTCCTTCTCGACGGGCTGGACGGCCTATGCGCCGCTCTCGACGAGCGCACCGATCGGCCAGATGTTCTTCACGATCGGCGTCCAGTTCGCGGGCGCGTCATCGATCGCGACCGCGCTGAACTTCCTGGTCACGATCATCACCATGCGAGCGCCCGGCATGAGCTTCTGGCGCCTGCCGCTGCTCGTGTGGGCGAACTTCTCGACGTCGCTGCTCGTCGTCATCGCGACGCCGTTCATCGCCGCGTCGCAGTTCCTCGTGCTGCTCGACTACGCCCTCGGCTTCAACTTCTTCACGCCGGAGAAGGGCGGCGACATCCTGATGTACCAGCACGTGTTCTGGTTCTACTCGCACCCGGCCGTGTACATCATGATGCTGCCCGGCTTCGGGATCGTCTCCGAGGTCCTGTCGGTGAAGTCGCGCAAGCCGATCTTCGGCTACCGGATGATGGCGTTCTCGCTGCTGGCCATCGTGCTGCTCGGCTTCACCGTGTGGGCGCACCACATGTTCGTCTCGGGCATGCAGGGCTGGATCCGCGTGCCGATGATGATCACCACCGCGATCATCGCCGTGCCGACGGGAATCAAGATCTTCTCGTGGCTGGCGACGCTGTGGCGAGGCGTGATCCACCTCGACACGCCGATGCTGTTCGCACTCGGGTTCTTGTGCATGTTCTCGCTCGGTGGGATCTCGGGCGTGATGCTCGCGATGGTGCCGGTGGACATCCACGTCAGCGACACGTACTTCATCGTCGCCCACATCCACTACGTGCTCTTCGGCGGGTCGCTGTTCACGATCTACGCCGGCGTCTACTACTGGTTCCCGAAGATGACCGGGCGGATGTTCGACGACCGGCTCGGCAAGCTGCACTTCTGGCTGACCTTCGTCGCCTTCAACGCGACGTTCGCGCCGATGCACCTGATCGGCGTCGAGGGGATGCCGCGGCGCGTCTCGGACTACCCGGCGCAGTTCGCCGGCTGGAACCTGTTCATCTCGCTGGCGTCGTTCGTGCTCGGGCTCTCGACGCTCGTGTTCCTCTACAACATCATCGCGAGCTGGCGCGGCGGCCCGCGCGCTCCCGCGAACCCGTGGCGGTCGCTGACGATGGAGTGGCAGGTCTCCTCCCCGCCACCGATCTTCAACTTCGACAAGGTGCCCACCGTGGTGGGCGGCCCGTACGAGTACGGCGTCCCGGATGCGCAGCACGGCATCTTCGCGTCCGATGACGCCAAGCCCAGGCAGCCGGCCAAGGAGGCGCCCGCATGATCGACATCCTCGTCCTCGCCAACGAGACCATCGGCGGCAAGAACCTGCTCGACACCGTGCTGCGGCGCCGCGACGAGGCGGGAGGCGACGTGCGCTTCCACGTCGTCGTGCCCCAGACCCGGCCTCGCCATGGCAACGTCATCTACGACGACGCCGTCCAGGACAGCGCGCAGGTGCGCGTGGACCTCGCGCTCGCGTTCATGCAGGACGAGGGGATCGAGGGCACCGGCGAGGTCGGCGACGCGGATCCCTACAACGCGGTCCTGGACGCGATCGGCGAGCGCCACATCGACGAGCTGCTCGTCTCGACGCTCCCCGCATCCGCTTCCGGCTGGCTGCGGCGCGACCTGATCGACCGCCTGCGCGAGGGCACCGGGTTGCCGGTCGAGCACGTCGTCGTCGATCTCGCGGCCGAGGGCCTGCCGTTCGACGTGACGCTCGTCGTCGCCAACCAGACCGCCGCGAGCCCCGAGCTGCAGGACCACCTGCGCAAGCTCGCCGAGGCCGGGCCGCGCCGCTTCATCGTCGTCGTCCCGCTGGACTCCAAGGACGGCAACGCCACGCGCGCGGCCCGCTCCCGGCTCGAGCAGCTCGTCGCCTCGCTCGACGAGGCGGGGATCGTCGCCGCCGGCATGATCGGCGACCCCGATCCCTACACCGCCACGATGAACGCCGTGCAGTACTTCCGGATCTCGGACGTCGTGATCTCGACGCTGCCGGAGGACGAGTCCAGGTGGGTGGCCGACAAGCTCGTCGATCGCGTCCGCGCGGCGGCGAACGTCCCGGTCGAGCACATCCAGTCGCACGCCACGGCGAACGCGGGGACCTGATCGCGATGGAAGCCGCGTCGGTCGCCGCAGACCACGATCACGGGCCGCCCGAGGCCCACCGCTCCTCGCGCGTGGAGCCGCAGCTGCTCGGCATGCTGCTCTTCATCATCAGCGAGGTGATGATCTTCGGGGCCTTCTTCACGGCCTACTTCTTCATCCGGGTCGTCAACGGCGACCACTGGCCGGCGCAGGGCACCGAGCTGCCGAAGCTGGTGGCGGGCGTCAACACGTGCATCCTCGTGTCCTCCTCGTTCACGATCCACTGGGCGCTCGTGTCGGCGCGGCGCGGCAACCGCTTCGGCCTGCAGGCCGGGATGCTGACGACGTTCCTGCTCGGGGCGACGTTCCTCTTCATCCAGATCAACGAGTACGTCCACATCGGCTTCGCGCCGCAGGACACCGCGCAGGCGTCGATCTTCTACGGGCTCACCGGCCTGCATGGCGCGCACGTGTTCATCGGCCTCACGCTGCTCGCGTTCGTGACGATCCGGTCCTTCCGCGGGCACTTCACGCCCGAGCAGCACCGTGGTGTCGAGGTGCCGGGGATCTACTGGCACTTCGTCGACGTGATGTGGATCATCGTCTTCACGACCGTCTACATCCTGTGATCAACCCGCTGCGCTCCGAGGGCGAGGCGTTCCGCTTTTTGCTGTACGTCGTCGCCTTCTTCGCCGCGGTGATCGCGATCGTGCTGATCGTGCGCGCGCTGTAGCGAGATCGACCCCATCCGCGGTTCGCGCCGGGCGGGCGGCCTACTTGACGACGAGCTTGCCCTGCATGCCGGCCTGGCGGTGACCGGGGACCGAGCAGAAGAACGTGTAGGTCCCCGGCTTCAGCGTCGCCGTGATCGTCGATGTGCCTCCGCCCTGCACGACCTTGCCGTGCTCGGAGAGCCCGTTGCCCTCGATCGCGATGTCGTGCCCGATCGAGGCGTCGTTCTTGGAGTCGATCGTGACCTTGCCGGCGGTGGCCGTCGCGTTGGCGAACTTGTACGAGAGGCCGCCGTTGGGGTCGGCCGGGATCGACAGCGTCCCGTTGGTCTCCTTCGCGGTGCCCTGCGCCTTGGCGACGCCGACCGAGCTCAGGGCGCCGGTGTCCTTGCCCGGCGCGCCCGCGACCATGCCGACGTACGCCGCGACGTCGGTCACGTCCTGGCCCTTGACCAGGTTCGCCGGCATCGAGGGCAGCTGCTTGCCCGTCTGGGGGTCGTGCTGCGGGATCCGCGACGGGTGCGTGATCTGCTCGTGGACCATCCCGGCGAACGTCGAGCTCTTCTCGCCGTCACGACGCGCCTGGGCGAACGCGAAGTCCAGGTTCGGGCCCGTCACGCCCTTGGTTCCCGCCCGCGCGAGCGTGTGGCACGCTCCGCAGCGCCCGACGAACAGCTTCTTGCCGTTGACGACGTTCGCGTGTGAGTTCGATTCCGCGCAGCCCGACGTCAACGCCGCGACCGCGATGCACCCACCGAGCGCCAGGCCACCTCTCCTCATGGCGGCGGATCCTAATGGGTGGCCGGGCGGCACGCGAGCCGCTCGCGCCGGGTGACACCTACGGGTTCGGCAGCGCGTCCAGCTCGCCGCGCGCGGCCGCGATGACCGTGCGGGCGACGCCGTCCCACGAATAGCGCTCGCGCGTAACCGCGACCATCCCGGACCGGGTCTCCTCGCGCAGGTCGCGATCCGCCTGCAACCAGGAGATCAGGGCGCCCGCCAGCTCCTCGACGGCGCTCGGGCCGACGTCGAAGGTGAGCCACGGGCGGGCGGGCTCCGGGATCGCGGCGGCCAGCGCGCGCGCGACCTCCGCGAGCCCCGAGTGCGCGGCGACGACCGGCAGGGCGCCGCACGCGGCGCCCTCGGCGGCGACCATGCCGAAGGCCTCGGGGAACGTGCTGGTGACCGCCACCGCCTCGGCGGCGGGAAAAACGTCGGCGAGCTCGGCGTGATCGAGCCGCCCCGCCCAGGAGACCGAGCCGCTGATCGCGCGGGCGGCCGCCGCGTACGCCTCCGCGCCGCCGTCGCCGAGCCGG
Source organism: Solirubrobacteraceae bacterium (assembly GCA_034664425.1). Classification (GTDB taxonomy): domain Bacteria; phylum Actinomycetota; class Thermoleophilia; order Solirubrobacterales; family Solirubrobacteraceae; genus DATBDM01. The sequence continues at coordinate 9,073 of JAXDHR010000119.1, read as the reverse complement.
TCGAGGAACGCCGCGAGCCACGGCAGCTCGGCGCCGGTCTCGGCGCGCGTCGCCCGCGCCGCTTCGAGGTCGCCGCGGGCGAGCGCCGCCGCCAGCGCCTCGAGGCCGCCGCGGAAGGCGCCGAAGCCGACGATCAGGAGCCGCGCGCCGGGGACGCGGGCGCGCACGAGCGGCCAGGCGGCGAGCAGCAGCTCGACGCCCTTGGAGGCGATCAGCTTGCCGACGTAGACGACGAGCCGCTCGCCGTCGGCCACCTGCGCCAGCGCTGCGGCCGCCTCCCCGGCGGAGCGCGCGAACGCGTCCCCACCGCCCGTGGCGTCCTCGGCGGCGCCCAGCCTGTCGCGCAGCGATACGAGCCCGGCTCGCGCCACCGCGGGCTCGCGCGGCGCGAAACGGTCGACGTCGACGCCCGGCGGGCCGAGCCGCGTACGTCCGCGTAGTGCAGGCTCGTCCATCGCCGCCCACAGGCTCTCCGCCGTGTGGCGCGAGCCGACCAGGACCCCGCTCGCGCGCGCGAGGCCCTCGCGCGCGTACGGGAGGAAGCGCGAATGCGGCTTGACGACGTACTCGAGCGCGCTGCCGTGGATCTTCACCGCGTACGGCACGCCGCTGTCCTCGAGCGCGCGGGCCAGGATCGCCGGGCCCATCACGAGGTGGTTGGCGAGGGCGACGTCGGGCCGCGCGCGCTCGACGACCTCGCGGACGGCGGCCACGTTGTGCTCGACGTAGGCCTCGACCTCGGCCTCGGAGAGCTCGGGAAACGGCCGGGCGTCGACGCCCTCGTAGCGGTCGGCGACGTACAGCGGAAGCACACCGCCGATGTCGGGACGGTACACGGTCGCGCGCGGCGGATCGCGGCGGACCTCCAGCTCGAGCGCTCCCGAGTCCCAGTCACCCGCGGCGTCGACCCAGCCCAGCGCGAACGGCGCGCGGTCCTGACTGAGCAGGTGGACCTCGTGGCCGCCGCGCGTGAACGCGGCCGCCAGCTCGGCGTTGTAGACGTTGGAACCGGTTCCCTGCAGGAGGTACCCGTGGAAGATCAGCACGCGCATGGCGCGGCAAGCCTAGGGCGATCATGCGCCGGACCGCTTGCTAAGGTCCCGCGTCGATGATCCGCCGTCAGCTGTATCGCCTGCGCGCGCCGTCGACCGGCCGGGAGATGATCCTCGAGGCCGAGCCGGATCGCGCGTACGTCGATCACGACACGGGCGAGGAGCTCGAGATCGTCGGCAAGGTGCTCCCGCTGGCCCCGTCGACCTCCAGCCTCCCCTGGTCTGTGGAGACGCTCCGCTTCTGCAACTGGTGCGACCAGCCCACGCAGAAGGACCTCAACGACTGCCCCACATGCGGCCGCCGGATGTCCGCCCTCCCGCGCTGAGCGCGGTGGGCACGCGCCTGGGCCTGCTGGGTCTCCTGCTCGGCACCGTCCTTCTGGCGGGCTGTGGCGGGGGTCAGCCGCTGGCCCCAGAGGTCCCCGGGGCCCCGGCGACGGTGACGATCCCGAACGGCCCCGCGCCGGCCGCCGCGTCGTCGGGCTCGACGGGCGGGTCGAGCACGAGCTCCACCGGGACGGGCACCACGGCGACGCCGACCGCGACCGCCACCGCCACGGCGACCCCGAGCGGCACGGGCTCCACCGGGACGACCGGCACGACCGGCGCGACCGCCTCGACGGGCACCTCGTCGACCCCGAGCACCACCAGCACGTCGTCGAGCCCGACGACCGCCAGCGGAGGCGGCACGGGAGGCGCCTCGAGCGACGGCACGGCGTCCGCCGCCGGCGGAACCGCCGCCCCGCCGGCCGGCTCGACGGGCTCCAAGTACGAGAGCTTCTGCGCGCAAAATCCGGGCGCCTGCTGAGCGCGGGCGGTCAAGGCGCGCCTCCGGCGTGCCGATGAGTCCCGTGACTCCCCGCCGCGAAAAGGCTCCCCCGTCCCCGATCAGCTCCAGTCTCCAGCCGGCCTCGATCCGGCCTTCCAGCTCCGGCCCCTCGCCCGTGTCGCGGCGCAGGCGACGGCCCCTGGCGAACTGCTCGCCGCGCTGACGCGCGCCCTCGAGAAGGTCCTCGAGGGCCCCGTGCAGATCCTCGATGCGCCCGTTTCCGACGGCCATGGCGTGCGGCTGCCGCTGACCTGGGGCGACGCGGTCCACCACGTCGCGGTCGGTGACGCGGAACCCGACAGCCAGGCGCTGGAGTTGGCTCGCGCGCTCGCCGACATCGCCGCGACGGGTCTCGCGCGCCTCGCGGCCGAGCAACGGCTCGGCGCCGGCAGCGCCCACGATCGAGCGCTCGTGCGGGCCGCGCGGGCGCTCAACGCCTCGCTCGAGCTGCAAGAGGTGCTACGCACCCTCGCCCGCGAGGCCGCGCTCGCGCTCGGTAGCGACATGGCGGGGGTCTACCTGGCCGACGAGGCCGGAGCGCTCGTCGCCGCCGCGGGCCACGGCGTCGACGACGCCTGGCAGGGAATGGAGCTCGCGCGCGGCGAGGGCGTCGCCGGAGTCGCCGTCGAACGGGGTGAGACCTTCGCGACCGAGGACTTCGCGCGCGACGTCGTGCTCGCCGGCCGCGCGCTTGTGCCGTACCGGGCTGCGCTCGCCGTGCCGATGGCCTGGAACGGCGATACCAAGGGCGCCCTGTCGGTGGCATGGACGAGCCCCCACCGGATCTCCGAGGACGACCGTCGCACGCTGCTCGCGATCGCCGATCTCGCCACCTTCGCCTGCCACAACGCCGAGACCTACGCGCGCGTGCAGCACGCGGCGCGCACCGACGCGCTGACCGGGCTCCTCAACCACGGCGCCATGCAGGTCCGCCTGCGCGAGGAGATCGCCCGCGCCCGCCGCGACGGCACGCCGCTGACCTGCGCGATCGTCGACCTCGACGACTTCAAGCGCGTCAACGACGTCCGTGGCCATCACGCCGGCGACGAACTGCTGCGCGCCGTCGCCGCGGCGCTCCAGCAGCAGCTGCGCCCCTACGACCAGGTCGCCCGCTACGGCGGCGATGAGTTCGTCCTGCTGCTGCCCGGCAGCGACGAGGAGGTCGCGACGGCGGTCGCCGAGCGCATCCGCGACGCGATCGCCGAGCGCATGGCCGCGCTGCCCGACCTCCAGCTCGCCGGCGCGTGCTCGATCGGCGTGGCGACGTGGCACGAGCCACTCGACGCCGACGCGCTGCTCGACTACGCCGACCGTGCGCTCCTGCTGGCCAAGCGCACCGGCAAGGGGCGCGTCGCCGTCGCCAACGCCGACGTCGAGCGCGAGCTGGCGATCCTCCACGCCGAGGCAGGGTCGCCGGCGGCCGTGCAGGCGCTGGCAGCCGCGATCGAGGAACGTGACGCCTACACGCACGAGCACTCCGACGAGGTCGTGCACCTCGCGCGCGGCGTCGCGATGATCCTCGGGCTCGCCGCCCAGCAGGTCGAGCGGATCGCCGACGCGGCGCTGCTGCACGACGTCGGCAAGCTCGCGGTCCCGAACGAGATCCTCCACAAGGCCGGTCGGCTGAGCTCCGAGGAGTGGGCGGTCATGGCCGAGCACCCGATCGCAGGAGAGCGCGTGCTGCTGCGCATCCCCGAGCTGGTCTCGATCGCGCCGATCGTGCGCCACGAGCACGAGCACTGGGACGGCACGGGATATCCCGACGGGCTGGTGGGGCGCAACATCCCGATCGGCTCGCGGATCATCCTCGCCTGCGACGCCTACCGCGCGATGATCACCGACCGGCCGTACCGGCCGGCGCTCACCCCGGAGCAGGCGATCGCCGAGCTCGAGGCCGGAGTCCGCGCTGCGTTCGATCCTGAGGTCGTCGACGCGCTCCTGGACCTGCTCGGCCACGCGACGCCCCGCGTGCCCGACCGCGCGCGCGGGATCAGGCTGCCGATCCGCCGCTCGGCGGCACCGCCACCGCGGCGCCGACGCCGCTAGCGCGCGCTGGCGCTCGCCGTCGGGACCGGGTTGGTGACCAGCGTGGCCGAGTAGGTCAGCCGCGCCGTGTACTTGCAGCGGTAGCGGGTCGGCCCCGTCTTGAGATGCGCAGTCTGCGTGTCGGTGTTGTCGCAGCCGCCCCTGGGCCGGCTCGCGAGCCAGGAGCTGCCGTCACTGAGCAGCTGGGTCAGCGCCGGCGCCCAGGTCGGCACGGTCAGCGCCACGATGTCCCCCTTGCGCACGGGCAGCGAGGTCGCGAGCGGGAACTGGACGACCTGGCCGAGGTAGGGCTCGAGCCCCACGACGGGGCTCTGCCCGACGTTGAAGCGCTGGAGCTTCTTCGTACCGCGGCGCAACACCGTGATCCCGGCCGACGCCTTGCCGAACGCCTGGTCGAAGAACGCCACCTGGCGCCCGTTGGGGGCGCCGAGGTCGACGGTCCAGGCCACGATGCGCCCGGCGGCCGGTACCTGGTAGTTGCCGGACTTCGAACCGATCCGGGCCTGGTAGCCGGTCGTCCGAGAGACGGCGAGGCACGGGCTGTCGGGGCAGCTTGGCGGCTGATCGCCGTGCGCGGTGCCCACCTCGAGCACCCGCGCCTGCGCGGATCCGGCGAGCGCGAGCGCGGCGAACAGAGCCGCTGCAGCGACGATGAGGGCGCGGGGAAGGTACTGCATACGCCGCCATTGAACACGATACGGCGGTCGTGGTTGCGGTGCGGCGGGCATATCCGGCCCGCCGCCCGACGTTCGGGGCTAGACCTTGTGGACGTTGACGGCCTTGGGGCCCTTCTCGCCCGACTCCTCGTCGTAGGTGACCTTGGCGCCTTCGGACAGGGACCGATAGCCGTCACCCTCGACGCCGCTGAAATGGACGAACAGGTCCCGGCCACCCTCGTCTGGGGTGATGAAGCCGAAGCCCTTGTCGTCGGAGAACCACTTGACCGTCCCGGTTGCCACAGGGGGACCTCGCTGCTCCTCGGGCCGGCCCGGTGCCGGCGCGTGATGGGGAGAAGCTATCCGCCGCGTGAAGCGAAAAGCAAGCCGCATCCGGGTACTTCTGCCCGATCGACCGCGCGCGCGGTCCACGACGCGCTGGGCGCCGGCGGCGGGCTAGCTCGCGAGCTCGCGGGCGGTCGCGGCGATCGCGTCGGGGTCGCCCGGCTCGGGAACCCACGGCAGCCGTAGCGGATCGTCGTCGTAGCGCGGGATCACGTGGATGTGGAAGTGGAAGACGGTCTGCCAGGCGGCGGGGCGGCAGGAGTTGAGCAGGTTGACCCCGTCGGCTCCGAGCACATCGAGCTGGCGGCCGGCGATCCGCTGCGCGAGCGCCGCACAGGCACCGAGGTCCTCGGGAGCGACCTCGATCAGGTCTGCGGCATGCTCGCGCGGGATCACCAGCGCGTGACCGCGGGTCGCGGGGCTGATGTCCATGAACGCGATCGCCCGCTCCTCCTCGGCGACGCGGGCCGCCGGGATCTCGCCCGCGACGATCTTGCAGAAGATGCACTCCGGATCGGCAGCCATGGCCGGGGAGATTAACCTTCCGAGCGCAGCGCGCGCGCCCGCTGCAGTGCCTCGTCGCGCGTGCGCACCGCGCCCGCGTAGCGGTCCTCGGCGAGCTGCGCGAGCAGGATCCCGAGCTCAGGGCCAGGCTCGAGGCCGAGCTCGCGGGCGAGCTCGTCGCCACGGATCAGCGGCGCGGCCGGCGCGGCGGCGCGCTCAGCGAACGCCGCATCGAGCATCGCGCGCGCGACGTCGAGGTGCGCCTCGATCGCGGCGTCCGCGTTGCGCCCGCGGGTGGCGAGCCGGTCTGCCACGGTGAGCAGCGTCACGTCGGCGCTGCGCGGCGCGGTGATCCGCAGATAGCGCCAGATCGTCCGCGGCCCGAGCGGGCGCTCGTGCACGAGGAAGCCGAGCCGCAGGTGGTGGCGGACCAGCCCGGCGACGTGCTCGACGAGCCGCTCGGAGGCGCGCAGCCGGCGCAGGGCCGCGGCCGCCACCTCCGCGCCGCGCTCGTCGTGTCCCGGGAACCCGACGCGCCCGCCCCCCTCCGTGCGCGTCTCGGGCTTGGCGACGTCGTGCAGCAGCGCCGCCCAGCGCAGCGCGCCGCCGCGGTCGAGCTCGTCGGCGAGCGGCTCGGCCAGCAGCCCGCGGATCGCGTCAGCCTGCTCGGGCAGCCCCGCGTAGGCGGGGTCGTCGCCGAGCACCAGCACGGCATCGAGGACCTCGAGGGTGTGGTCGTGCACGTCGGCGTGGTGGAAGTCGCTCTGGCCGACGCCGTGGAGCGGCAGGATCTCGGGCAGCACGGCCGCGGTGATCCCGTATGCCTCCATCAGCTCGAGCCCGCGCCGCACGTCCTGCGCGCCGACGATGCGCTTGAGCTCGCCGAAGATCCGCTCGGGCGCGACCCGATCGAGCTCCGGGGCGCGACGGGCGACCTCTCCGCCGGTCGCGCGGTCGATCTCGAGGTCCAGCTCGACGGCCTGGCGCACGGCGCGCAGCGTGCGCAACGGGTCCTCGGCCAGCGCCTGCGGCGCCACCATCCGCAGCCGACCGAGGCGCAGGTCGGCGCGGCCGCCGAAGGGGTCGAGCAGCTCGCCGCCCGCCAGCGGCTGGGCCATCGCGTTGATCGAGAAGTCGCGCTTGGCGAGATCGGCGTCGATGCCCTCGTCGCGCAGCGTGACCACGTCGACGTGCCAGCCGCGATCGGGCCCGACGACCCGCCACGCGCCGTACTCGCCCGAGAGCCGGAAGGCAGCGCCGCCGGTCGCGCGCGCGAGCGCCCGCGCCGCGTCGCCCGCATCACCCTCCAGCGCGATGTCGACGTCGTCGGTCGCGCGGCCGAGCAGCTCGTCGCGGACGGCGCCGCCGACGAGCCACGCAGGCCGCCCGGCGAGCACCTCGCGCACTGCGGCCAGCGGCGCGTGGCGGCTCATGCGTGCTCCCGCGGCACGCGCGCGGAGATGCCGCAGGTGACCTCGTAGTTGATGGTTCCGAGCCGGCGGGCGACCTCCTCGGCGAGGATCCGCTGGCCGCCCTGGCGGCCGATCAGCACCGCGTCGGCGCCGCGCAGCGGCGGCTCGCCGTCCGCGGGCCCCAGGTCGACGGTGATGTTGTCCATCGAGATCGTGCCCACGAGCGGGTAGCGCCTCCCGCCGACCAGCACGTCGGCGTTGTCGCCCAGCCCGCGGCGCACGCCGTCGCCGTAGCCGATCGGGATCGTCCCGATCCAGGTGTCGCGCCGGGCCACGAAGCGGCGCCCGTAGCCCGCGCTCTCCCCCGCGTGGCAGCGCTTGACCTCGGCGACGTAGGAGCGCAGCTCGAGCGCGGGCTCGAGCCCGCTGGCGGCCGGATCGCCCTGGAACGGATCGAGGCCGTAGATCGCCACGCCGCAGCGGACGAGGTCGAAGTGCGTCTCGGGCGCCGCGAGCGTCGCGGCCGAGTTCGCCGCGTGCACGACCACTCCGGGATGGCGCGCGGCGACGGCACGTGCCCACGGCCCGAAGACCGCGAGCTGCTCGCGCAGGAACGTGGGGTCGGGCTCGTCGGCGGTGGCGAAGTGCGTCCATGCGCCGGCCAGCCGCAGCCCCGGCGCCGCGGCGGCGGCGTCGGTGACCCGGTCGGCCTCGCGCGGGTCACGAGTGCCGAGCCGGCCGAGCCCCGAGTCGAGCTTGACGTGGATGCCGGTGCCGGCGCCGAGCGGGTGCGCGGCGACCGCGGCGACGAAGTCCTCGCGCCAGGCGCCGAGGTCGGCGCGCGCGGCGAGCGCGACGTCGAGCTCCGCGGCCGAGAGCGCGCCGAGCACGAGCAGCGGGCCGTCGAGCCCGGCGTCGCGCAGCGCCAGCGCCTCCTGCGCCGTGGCCACCGCCAGCCACGTCGCCCCGCCGGCGAGGGCAGCGCGCGCGGCCGCGACCGTCCCGTGGCCGTAGCCGTCCGCCTTCACGACGGCGCACAGCGCCGCGGGGGCAGCCGCAGCCGCAAGGCGGGCGCAGTTGCGCTCGATCGCGCCCGTGTCCACCCGGGCGAGCGCTCGCAGCGCCATCAGCCGCGCGCGAACGCCTCGGGCAGCCGCGCGCTGACGTCGGACGCGATCACCCCGTCGGGGCCGTACGGAGCCGCCGCGAGCTGTCCGGCGCGCAGGTGGGCGTACACGCCTGCGCAGGCGGCGGTGAACGGGTCCAGGCCCTTGGCGAGCAGCGCCGCGATCACGCCGGACAGGACGTCGCCCGTTCCTGCCGTCGCGAGCGCGGGCGCGCCGCCCGGTGAGACCGCGACGCGCCCGGACGGGTCCGCGACCAGCGTGTCGTCGCCCTTGAGCACGACGACCGCCCGCGTCTCGGCGGCCGTCGCGCGTACGTGGGCGAGCCGGGCCCGGGCGATCTCGCTCGAGTCGATCCCGAGCAGCCGCCCGAGCTCACCGGCGTGCGGGGTGAGCACCGTGGCCGCTCGGCGCGCGCCGAGCAGCTCGCCTGCACGTCCCGCGAGCGCGTTGAGCCCGTCGGCGTCGACGACGAGCGGCGTCTCGACGCGCCCGGCGAGCTCGCGGGCGAGCGCCTGCGCACCCTCGCGCTTCGAGAAGCCGGGCCCGAGCACCACCGCATTTGCGCGCGCGATCGCCTCCAGGACCGGATCGAGCGCCGCGGCGGCGAGCGCCCCGTCGGCCTCCGGCAGCGCGACGAACATCGCCTCGAGCAGCGTGACGCCGAAGATCGGCTCCAACGAGGCCGGTGCGGCGACCGTGACGTAGCCCGCACCGGCCCGCTGGGCGGCCGTCGCGCTCATGGCCGGCGCGCCGGTGAGCCCGCGCGATCCGCCGAGCACGAAGACGTTGCCGGAGCTGAACTTCGTCGAGTCCGAGCCGCGGTGCGGAACGGCCGCGAGCACGCCTGGAACGATGCGCCCGATGCCGGCCTCTCCTGGCGCACGGCCGGGAATGCCGATCGGGACGACCTCGACGTCACCGGCGTGCCCCTTGCCGGGATGGATCCACAGCCCCGGCTTGGCGCGGTGGAAGGTCGCGGTCGCGGTGGCGCGCACGGCGACGTCCTCGATCGCGCCCGTCGTGGCGTCCACGCCGCTCGGCACGTCGGCCGCCACGACCGGGACGCCGCCTGCGTTGGTCGCCTCGATCGCCCCCCGCACCG
>JAXDHR010000118.1:0-2994 GCA_034664425.1 Solirubrobacteraceae bacterium | reverse complement strand
GGCGCCGACCGTCGAACCTGATCCGGGTAACGCCGGCGTAGGGAGGCACCGCATCACCCACCCGCACCACGAGCTCGATGTCGCCGTCGCCGGCGCGGGGCCGATCGGCCTCGCGATCGCGTGGCGCGCCGCCGCGCGCGGGCTGCGCACCGCCGTCGTCGACGCCGGCGAGCCGGGTGCCTGGTACGTCGCCGCGGGCATGCTCGCCCCCGCCACGGAGGCGGAGTTCGGCGAGGACGCCCTGGCGGGTCTCGGGCTGCGCAGCGCCGAGCGCTTCCCGGCCTTCTGCGCGGAGCTGGCGCGCGCGTCCGGCCGCGACCCGGGTTTGCGCCGCACGGGCACCCTCGCTGTCGCGCGCGATGCCGACGAGGCCGAGGCGCTCGAGCGTCTGCTGGCCTACCGGCGCGACCGCGGCCTTCCCGTCGAGCGGCTGCGCCCGAGCCAGGCCCGCCGGCTGGAGCCGGCGCTCGCGCCGACGGTGCGGCTCGCGCTGCTGGCGCCCGACGACCACTCGGTCGACCCGCGTGCGCTCGTCGCCGCGCTGCAGGCCGCGCTCGATCGCGCGGGCGTCGAGCGGATCGCGGGCCGCGCCGAGCGTGTGACGCATGACGGCGAGCGGGTGACCGGCCTCGCGCTCGCCGACGGCCGCGAGCTGCGTGCCGCGCAGGTCGTCCTCGCCACCGGCCCGAACGCCGTCGAGGCGCCCGGCCCGGTGCCGGTCCGTCCCGTCAAGGGCCAGGTCCTGCGCCTGCGCGACCCGAGGGGACACCGTTCCCACCCGCCTCTCGTGCACCGTACGATCCGCGCCGCCGACGCCTACCTCGTCCCGCGCGCCGACGGCCGCTACGTGCTCGGCGCGACGATGGAGGAGCAGGGCTTCGACCGCACCCCGACGGCCGGCGGCGTGTACGAGCTGCTGCGCGACATCGCCGAGGTCGTCCCGGGCGTGCTCGAGCTCGACGTCGAGGAGCTGCTCGCCGGACTGCGCCCGGCGACGCCCGACAACCTGCCGGCGATCGGGCCCGGGATGCTCTCCGGCCTGCACTGGGCGGCCGGCCACTTCCGCAACGGCATCCTGCTCGCGCCGCTCACCGCCGACCTCGTCGCCGGCGCGCTCGCCGGCGCCGAGCTGCCCAGCTGGGCCGACTGCTGTGACCCGCTGCGCTTCGCGAAGGCCTACGCATGAGGGTGGTGCTCAACGGCGCGGAGACCGAGCTCGCCGACGGCGCCACCGTCCAGGCCGTGCTGTCGGGGCTCGACCTGCCGGCGGCCGGCCGCGGTGTCGCCGTCGCGGTCGACGCGGAGGTCGTCCCGCGCGGGCAGTGGCCCGACCACGAGCTGCACGACGGCGCGCGGGTGGAGATCCTGCGCGCGATCCAGGGAGGCTGACCACCGCATGGCCGTGACCGAGGTATCGACCGACCCGCTCGTGATCGCGGGCGAGACGCTGCACTCGCGGCTGCTGCTCGGAACGGGCGGCTTCCGCTCGCTCGAGGCGACGGCGGCGGCGATCGAGGCATCGGGCACCGCGCTCGTGACGCTCGCGCTGCGGCGCGTGGACCCGGCGGCGCGCGGCTCGATCGTCGACGTGCTCGACCGCGCCGGCGTGCGGCTGCTGCCCAACACCGCGGGCTGCTTCACCGCGCGCGACGCGGTGATGACCGCCAGGCTGGCCCGCGAGGCGTTCGAGACGAACTGGGTCAAGCTCGAGGTCGTCGGCGACGAGCGCACGCTGCTGCCCGACGCGCCCGCGCTGCTCGAGGCGGCCGAGGAGCTCGTCGACGACGGCTTCGTCGGGCTGCCCTACACCAACGACGACCCGATCCTCGCCCGCCGGCTCGAGGACGTCGGCTGCGCGGCGGTGATGCCGCTCGGGTCGCCGATCGGGTCCGGCATGGGCCTGCTGAACCCGTACAACCTGCGCCTGATCCGCGAGCGCGCGTCGGTGCCGGTGATCCTCGACGCGGGCGTCGGGACCGCGTCGGACGCCGCGCTGGCGATGGAGCTCGGCTACGACGCCGTGCTCTGCGCGAGCGCGATCTCGCGGGCCGAGGACCCGCTGGCGATGGCGCGGGCGATCCGGCTCGCGGTCGAGGCGGGCCGGCTCGCCGCCCGCGCCGGGCGCATCTCGCGGCGGCTCTACGCGCAGGCCTCGACGCCCGAGGACGGCGTCGCCGAGTTCTAGGCCCTTGGGCGTCGACGAGCTCTTCGACGCGTGGGAGCGGGCCTGGTCCGGGCGCGATCCGCACGCCTTCTCCCCGTTGTGCGCGCCCGAGGTCCGCTACGAGGACCCGCTGTGCCCGGAGCCGCTCGACGGCTCGGCCGCGATCGCCGCGCACGCCGCGCGGCTGTGGGACGCCTTCCCGGACGCGCGGCTGAACCGCACGGGCGAGCGCCTGCACGGCGGCGTCTTCGCGTGCGCGCCGGGCAAGGTGATCGGCACGCACGAGGGCCGGCTCGGGCGGATCACGCCGACCGGGCGCCGGCTCGAGGTCCACGTGCTGATCTATGCCGAGGTGCGCGACGAGCGGCTGCTGCGCGTGCGCGCCTTCTACGACGTCTGGGCCGCCGCGCGCGAGCTCGGCGTCGTGCCCCGGACGGGAACCGCGGGGGAGCGCGCGCTGCTGCTCCTGCGCGGCTTCGGGCTCAGGGCTTGACCTTCAGCGTCGCGGTCATGTTCGGGTGCACCGTGCAGACGTAGGCGATCTTGCCGGCCTTCGTGACGGTCGCCATGAACGTCTCGCCCTTGCCGAAGAGCGCGGACTTGAACGCCCCGTCGTCCGCTTGTACGTCGTGCTGCACGTCGTCGTCGTTGGTCCAGCAGACCTTGTCGCCGACCTTCGCGCTCGCCGTCTGCGGGTCGAACTGGATGTTGCGCATGTGGATGACCACGGCGCTCTTCGGGCACGGGCTCGACGACGCCTGACCCTGCGAGCCGCCGCCGCCGCCGCCACCACCGCTGCTGCTGCCGCCGCCGCCGCAGGCGGCGAGGCC
>JAXDHR010000117.1:0-24165 GCA_034664425.1 Solirubrobacteraceae bacterium | reverse complement strand
GGGGATGAGCGGTTCGTCGGATTCGAGTTCGAGTCGAGAGCGGCGGAGGAATACGCGAAGGGCTGAAGCTCCGGGAGCGCGCGCGAGGCTCGTGTCAAACGGCTCGCACGCACTCCCGCCGGCGTGTCGATCGACCTCTCTCATCGGTCGTCAGCCCCGCGGGCCGTCGCCTCCCCGGCGTGGAACTCGGCGAGTCGCTGCTCGTAGCGGTCGACGGCGACGTCGTAGGCGACATTGCCCAGGAGCAGTCGGAACGGCGGGTCCTCGCGTTCGAGCGTGTCCAGGAGCGCCTTGGCCGCGAGTTCCGGGTTGCCGGGCTGCTTGCCGTTGTTGTCCTCGGCCTGCGACCGGCGGCGCTCGTTGAGGCCGTCGATCTTCTCGTAGGGCTCGAGCGGCGTCGCGCGGCTCATGGATGAGCCCGCCCAGTCGGTGCGGAATCCGCTCGGCTCGACCATCAGCACCTTGACGCCGAATGGCTCGATCTCCTGGCGCAACGTCTCGGAGAAGCCCTCCAGCCCCCACTTGCTCGCGTGGTAGATGCCGGTGAGCGGAAACGCGGCCAGGCCGCCGATGGACGACACCTGGACGATCCATCCCGACCGCTGCTCGCGCAGGATCGGCAGGGCCGCCTGCGTCACCCAGAGCGCGCCCATCAGGTTGACGTCGACCTGTCGGCGGGCGTCCTCCTCGGAGAGCTCCTCGATGGCGCCCGACACGCCGTAGCCGGCGTTGTTGACGACCACGTCCAACCGTCCGAAGCGCTCGTGCGCGGTGCTGATCGCCTCGAAGCACGCGTCGCGGTCGGTGACCTCCAGCTCGACGGGCAGGACGGCGTCGCCGTGCTCCTCGACGAGCTCGTCGAGGTCGGCGGTGTCACGCGCGGTCGCGGCGACCCGATCGCCAGTCGCCAGCGCGGCTCGGGCGAAGGCGCGGCCCAACCCGCGCGACGCTCCTGTGATGAACCAAGTGCGATCACTCATGGCCGTCGGCGTACCCGACGAACCGGCTCCCGCGCACAACGATGGCATCTTCGGCACCGTCGCCTCAACCGGCGCGCGAGGCGACGGCGTGGCGCGCCGCGTCGACGAGCGCGCCGATCACCGCGCTCCACTCGTCCTCCTCCGGGTGCGAGAGCGCGCCGAGCGCGAACGGGTGCGGGGGGTCCTCGACTGCCTCGATCGTGTCTTCCCCCACCGCGCGGGCGCAGGCGCGCAAACCCTCCGGCAGCCGCCGCACGCCCTGGTGGTGGAAGCTGTGGACGGTCGCGCACGGCGCGCCGACGGCCCGGGCGGCGAGCGACCCGGCGGCGAGCTCCACCTCGTGCTCGGCGAAGGCGCCGGGTTCGCCGCGGTGCGGGTCGGCGCCGATGCGGTCGGGCAGGTGCTGCTCGAGCTCGCCGCGCTCGATCCACGGCCCCGAGGTGACGGTCTCGACCGGCGAGGTGATGCCGATGGCGGGGCGATCGGTGGCCATGAGCGTGGCCATTTGTGTCAGCGCCAGCTCGCGGTGAGCTCGCGCGCGGCCGCCCAGCGCTCGCGCCGGCGCTCGCGCTCGACAGCCTCCATCGCCGGCTCGGCGACCGGGCCGGCCGCCACCTCGGGGAGCGCGTCCGGGGAGTCCCAGACGCCGGCGGCGAGGCCGGCCAGCGTGGCCGCCCCGAGCACCGTCGCGTCATGCCGCGCCGACCGCTCCACCCGCACCCCCGCCAGGTCGGCGAGCCGCTGGACGATCCACGGCGAGCGCGCCAGCCCGCCGTCGAGCCGCACGGTCTCCACCCGCACGGACGGCGCGATCGCGTCGAGCGCGTCCGCGACCTGGTGCAGGACGCCGTCGACGACGGCGCGCACCAGCTCGGCGCGGCCGGCGCCCGGCCGCAGCCCGAGCAGCGCGCCGCTCGTGCCCGCGTCCCAGGCCGGCGTGCCGAGCCCCTGCAGCGCCGGCACGCTGACCACGCCGGCGTCGTCGTCCGCCGCGGCGGACAACAGGGCGTCGAGCTGGCCTCCAGACGGGATCACGCCGACGCGCGCCAGCCAGTCGACGGCCGCCCCCGCCGCCGGCACGAAGCCCTCGAGCGCGTAGGCGCTCGCGCCCGCGCGGCGCCAGGCGCACGAGGCGAGCACGCCGTCCGGCGGGCGCGGCGGCAGCTCGCCCGCGCACACGAGCACGAACGCGCCGGTCCCGAGCGTCACTTTCGCCGCGCCCGGCGCCCAGCAGCGCAGGCCGAACAGCGAGGCCTGCTGGTCCCCGGCGGCGGCGCGGACCGGCAGCCCCTCGTCGGTGACGGCGGCGATCGCGTCGGAGTCGGCCACGGGCGGCAGCAGCGCGCGCGGGATCCCGAACAGCTCGAGCAGCTCGTCGTCCCAGTCCCGGCCGGCCAGCGGGAACAGCAGCGAGCGGCCGGCGTTGCCGGCGTCGGTGGTGTGCTCGCCGGCGAGGCGGTGCAGCAACCAGGCGGCGACGTCGCCGTAGGCCAGCCGCCCGTCGCGGGCGGCGGCGTTCGCGCCGCCGACGTGGTCGAGCACCCAGCGCAGCTTCGTGGCGGGGAACGTGGCGTCGAGCTCCAGGCCGGTGCGCTCCCGCACGAGCGGCTCGTGACCGGCGGCCCGCAGCGCGGCGCAGGCATCGTCGGTGCGGCGGTCCTGCCAGACGATCGCGGGATGGATCGCGCGCCCGCAAGCGCGCTCCCAGACGACGAAGGTCTCCGTCTGGTTGGCGATCCCGAGCGCGGCGACGTCGGCGGCGGCGGCGCCCGCCGCCGCCAGCGCGCCGCCGATCGCCTCGCGGGCGGACGCGGCGATCGCCTCGGGGTCCTGCTCCACCCACCCGGGTCGCGGGAACGCCGAGGCGACCGGCACCGAAGCGGCGCCACGCTCGCGGAGCTCGTCGTCGAGCGCGACGCAGCGCGTGCTCGAGGTGCCCTGGTCGAGGCCGAGGACGAGCGCGGTCACGGCCGGACGATCGCGCTCACGGCCGCAGCGCCGTCGCCGTGTGGTCGCCCAGGACGCGCCGGTGCGCGGCGACCGGGCGCTCCTCGGCGGGCTCCGCCTCGCCCGCAAGCCGCGCGGCCACTGTACCGCGCCACGCCTCGGCATCGGCCCGGGCCCGCTCGTCGCTCCAGCCGAGCGCGCCCGCCATCAGCTCGGCCGCGGGGGCCGCCGCCGCGACCCCGCGGTCCGGCGTCACGAGCGCGATCCGGGTACGGCGCTCGAGCACATCCTCGAGGCGCAGCGCGCCCTCGTGCGTGCACGCGTGGACGACCTCGGCCCGCGTGCGCCCGCCGCCGCCCGCGAGCGGCTCGCCGAGCTCCGGGCGCGCGGCGACGAGCGCGGCGAGCTCGTCCGCCCGGCCGGCGCCCTGCAGCGGCACGTCGTGCGTGACCGAGCCGGCGCGCACGCCGAGCTCGCGGGCGACCGTGTCGACGAGGTCGGCCGCCATGATCCGGTAGGTCGTGTACTTGCCGCCGGCGATCGTGGTCAGCCCCGGCAGCGGGCTCTCGACGACGTGGCGGCGGCTGATCCGCGTGGTGTCGCTCTGCGTGCCGGCGCCGACGAGCGGGCGCAGGCCGACGGTGACGCCGTGGACGTCGGCGCGCGTGAGCGGCTCGGCCAGCAGCGCGTTGGCCTTGGCCAGCAGGTAGTCGACGTCGGCGCCGCTCGCGACCGGCCCGTCGGGCCCGCGCGTCCACGGCGTGTCGGTGTCGCCGATCAGCCAGCCGCCCTGCCACGGGATGACGAACAGCACGCTCTTCTCCGTGCGCGCGAGCAGGCCGGTCCGCATCGGGATCCGCTCGCCGGCGACGAAGACGTGGATTCCCTTGGAGGGGACCATCCGCCGCTCCGACGCGCCGCCGGCGAGGTCACGCAGGACGTCGGTCCAAGCCCCGGCGGCGCAGGCGACGTGGCGCGCGCGCAGCTCGAGCGCCTCGCCGGTCTCCTCGTCGGTTGCCCGCACGCCGGTGACCCGCCCGCCCGAGCGCAGGAAGCCGTCCACGCGCACGCGCGTGGCCACGTGCGCGCCGTGCGCGGCGGCCGTCCTGGCCACCTCGAGGACCATCCGCGCGTCGTCCTCCGCCGCGTCGTGGAACTGCACCGCGCCGACGAGCGCGTCGCCGCGCAGCGCGGGCGCCTCCGCGAGCGCCGCGCGGCGGCCCAGATGGCGATGGCGCGGGACCGAGCGCTCGCCGCCCAGCGTGTCGTAGAGCACCAGGCCGGCGCCCAGGTACGCGCGCTCCCACACGCGCCCACGCAGCGGCCACAGGAACGGCACCGGCGCCACGAGGTGCGGCGCGAGCCGCGTCAGCAGCAGCTCGCGCTCACGCAGCGCCTCGCGAACGAGCCCGATGTCGCCCATCTCGAGGTAGCGCAGGCCCCCGTGGATGAGCTTGCTCGACGCGCTCGAGGCGCCGGCCGCGAGGTCGCGGGCCTCGACGAGGGCGACCCGCAGGCCGCGCGTCGCGGCGTCGAGCGCGGCCCCCGCGCCGCTGATCCCGCCGCCGACGACCAGCAGATCGAGCTCGCCCGAGCCGGCGGCCGCCAGCGCGTGGCGTCGCGAGTCGGTGTCAATCGCGCCCGCCGCGCCGCCCGCTTCCCGCTGTCGTGAGACGCCCATCTACGCCGCTTGGAACATCGGCCGCAACGCCTCGTAGAGGGCGCAGTGGCGCCGGTGCAGGTCGTCGTAGAACTCCCGCAGCTCCGCGTCGGGCTCCATGGGCTCGCTGCGCGGCCCGGCCATGGCGCGGGCCGCCGCCGCGACCGTCTCGTGCAGCCCCGCGCCGACCGCCGCCAGCATCGCCGCGCCCCGCGCGGTCGTCTCGACGTCCTCGGGCCGCGAGACGGGGAGGCCGGTGATCTGGGCGCGCAGCTCGCAGAGCAGGCGCCCGCGCGCGCCGCCGCCCACGCACACGAGCTCGCGCGGCGGGTGGCCGGCGGCCGCGATCGCCTCGATCACGTCGCGCAGCGCCAGCGCGTTGCCCTCGAGCAGCGCGCGGGCCAGGTGCGAGCGCCCGTGCGCCGCGGTCAGCCCGAACCAGGCCGCGCGCGCGGACGGGTTCCACTCCGGCGCCATCGCGCCGGCCAGGGCCGGTACCCACAGCACGCCGCCCGCCCCGGCCGGCGAGCGCTCGGCGAGCCCGTTGAGCAGCTCGTAGACGTCGGCGCCGCTGCGCTGCGCGCGCGCCGACTCCGGGCCGCCCAGCTCGTCGCGGAACCACCGGTAGGCGCCGCCCGACAGCCAGCCGGGGTTCTCGAGCAGCCACGTGTCTGGGTCCGCGTGCGGGTGCAGCTCGACGATGCCGGTCGGGTCGTCGGCGGGCGCGGACACGACCGCGCACACCGGCTCCGCCGTCCCCATGACGTCGCAGACAACGCCCGGCTCGACGACGCCCGCGCCGAGCGTCGCCGCCATCTCGTCGCCCGTGCCGAGGACCACCAGTGTCTCGCGTGCGAGACCCGTCGCCTCGCGCAGCCACTCCGCGATCGGGCCGAGCGGCTCGTGCGCGGCGCGCACCGGGGGCAGCAGCGCCGCGTCGACCCCGTACGCGTCGCACGCCTCCGCGCACCACGCCCGCCGGCGCGGGTCCAGCAGGCCGGTCGAGGACGCGTTCGCGGGATCGACCGCCAGCTCGCCCGACGCCCGCCACGCCACCCACGCGCCCGGGAGCAGCAGGGCCGCAGCCGCCGCATGCGCCTCCGGCTCATGGCGCGCGAGCCACGCCATCTTCGGCGCCACGTGCCCCGGATCGAGGTTGCAGCCCGTGACCGCACGCAACCGCTCCGGTGCGACGCGCGACGCGACCTCCGCGCACTCCTCGCTTGCCCGCCGGTCACTCCACACGAGCGCCGGGCGCAGCGGCACGCCGTCGGCGGAGGCCGCCACCAGGCCGTCCAGCTGGGAGCCGAACGACAGTGCGACGATCTCGCGCCCGGGGGTGCGCGCGCGCAGATCCGAGACCGTCGCGACGAGGGCCGTGACCCACTCGGCCGGGTCCTGCTCCGCCCAGCCGGCGCGCGGGTAGCTCAGCGCGTGCGGATGCGTACTGGTAGCCACCAGCGTGCCGTCGGGCTCGAGCGCCTGGGCGCAGGTGCCCTGCGAGCCGACGTCGACGCCGAGGACCAGCGGCGCGCTCACGACCGTTCCCCCGCGTCCTCGCCGGGCCCGCGGCGCAGCACCGTGAAGGCGAACGCATCGGCCAGGTGGTGCTCGCACGAGACCAGCACGGCCGTGCCGTCGGCCATCCGGTCGACCTGGTCGATGGTCAGCAGCAGCGTGCCGCGCGGCACGTCGAGGCGGCGGGCCACCTCCCCGTCGGCGTTCCAGGGCCGCAGCTCCGCGACGCCGTGGTGGACGGCCAGCCCGCGCGCGGCCAGCGCCGCGTAGATCGAGCCGTCGCCGAGCGCGTCCAGCTCCTCCGGGCCGAGGTGCTCGGTCCGGCACCAGTCCGTCACGTCGACGACCCGGCGGCCGTCCGCGGTGCGCACGCGCCGCAGGGCGCTGACCGGCTCGCCCGGCGGGACGCCGAGCGCGGCCGCCACCTTCGGCGGTGCCGGCACGGCTTCCGAGGTCTCGTCGAGGGATCCCGGCGCCATCCCCGTCGACTCGATGAGCGACGAGACGCCGAAGTTGCGGCCGAGGTCGTTCGCGAGCGCCGGCCGATGCGTGACGTAGGTGCCCGAGCCGTGACGGCGCGTGACGTACCCGTCCTCCTCGAGCATCGCGATCGCCGCGCGGAGCGAGGAGCGCGACACGCGCCGGCGCCGCGCCAGCTCCGGCTCGGACGGCAGCTGATCGCCCGGCCGCCATTCCCCCGTCGCGATCCGCCGGCGCAGCTCGTCCGCCAGGCCGCGCGGCACCGAGCGGCGCGTCGCGCTCACGGGGCCACGACGACCTTGAGGGCCTCGCCGGCGCGGATGCGCGGGAAGGCGTCGGGCGTCTCGTCCAAGCCGATCACGTCCGACACGACCGAGCAGATCCCGCCCACGTCGGCGGCGAGCATGTCGAGCGCCGCCACCTGGTCGCGATGGCGCGAGGCGTACGAGCCGTGGACCTGGACCTCGCGGTAATGGAGGACGTTCGAGGGGAACGCGATGCTCGTCGTGCCCTTCGGCAGGCCGCCGAAGAACAGCGCGCGCCCGCGCGGTGCGAGCATGCCCATCGCCGTCACCTGCGCCGCGTCGCTCGAGCAGGCGACGATGACCACGTCGGCGCCGAAGCCGGCGGTGGCGCGCTTGACGGCCGCGTCCGCGTCCTCCTCGACGGTGTCGACATAGGCCAGGCGCTCGTCGCCGAGGATCTCGCGCGCGAGGTCCAGCCGCCGCGCGGCGCGCTCGACGAGCAGCACCCGGCCGGCGCCCTGCAGCCGGGCCAGCGCCGCGTGCGCGGTCCCGACCGGCCCGGCGCCGATGACCACGACGACGTCGTCGAGGCCGATCGCGATGTCCTTGTGGCCGCAGATCACGTCGGAGAGCGGGTCGGCGAACGTCGCGTGCTCGGCCGAGAGGCCCTCGGGAATCCGGAAGAGGTTCTTGAGCGCGATATTGGGGATCGCGACGAGCTCGGCGTACGCGCCGGGGTGGTCGAAGCCCATGAGCTCGCCGTTCAGGCACAGGTTCTCGGCGCCGCCGCGGCACATCCGGCAGCGTCCGCACCAGAGGGTCGAGATGCAGTGCACGGCGTCGCCGGCGGCGATGCCGGCCGCCGCCATCTCGGCCTCCGCCCGTCCCCCGACCTCGACGACCTCGCCGGAGATCTCGTGGCCGAGCACCCACGGCGGCTCGATGCGGCGGTCGCCGTTGTAGAAGGACCGCACGTCGGTGCCGCAGACCCCGCAGGCGAGCACCCGCAGCAGCACCCCGTCGTCAGGGCACGTGGCGTCCGGGGCGCTGCCGACCGCCATGGTGCCCGGGCCGTTCCAGATCGCTGCGCGCACGTCCGCTCCTCGTTCGCCGACGCGTGGTAGCGTACCACTTGTCCGACAACTTCGGCTCGTCACGCGCGACGTAGGAGGCCCGATGATCGAGTTCATCTTCATGCTGACCCGTGACGACGTGACGCTGGCAGACGCGCGCGCGGTCTACGCATCGATCGCCGACACCGGCCTGCAGCACGTCGGCTGCAAGGACGTCGGACTGCCGCCGGAGGAGCTCGCGGCCCTCATGGACGACATCCGGGCCCGCGGCCACAAGACGTACCTCGAGGTCGTCTCGGAGACGGAGGAGGCGACGCTGGCCTCCGCCCGCGCCGCGGCGGAGATCCGCCCCGACCACCTGATCGGCGGCACGCTGATCGAGCCGGTGCAGGAGATTCTCGCGGGCACGGGCGTGAAGTTCTTCCCCTACGTCGGCCGGATCGTCGGCCATCCCTGCCTGCTGCGCGGCTCGATCGACGAGATCGTGGCCGACGCGCGCCGCGCCGCCGAGCTGGGCGTCGACGGGATCAACCTGCTCGCCTACCGCTACGACGGCGACGTGGAGGAGCTCGTGCGCGCCGTCGTGGCGGCGACCGACCTGCCGGTGATCTGCGCCGGCTCGGTCGACTCCGTGGAGCGGATCCGCGCGCTCCAGCGCTGCGGCGCCTGGGCCTTCACGATCGGCACGGCCGCCCTCGACGGTGTCCTCGTCGAGGGCGAGCCGCTCACCGGCCAGCTACGGGCGGCGCTGAGCGCCGCGGGTCACGCCGTCAGGGCGTGACCCCCTCGTCGATCATCCGCCCGATCAGCTCGTACTTGGCGCGGTTGGTCCGCTTGAGCATCATCGCGTAGGCCAGCGCGCCGATCGCCACGATCACGGCGATCGGGGCGATCGCGTCGACGTAGCCGATCGTGCCGGCCAGCGTCGAGATGTTCTTGAACAGCAGGTAGATCGCGAACACCTGGCCGAGGACGGCGATGATCGGGCAGACCACGACGGCGAGTACCGAGTCCTCGTACTTGTGGCGGCGGTGGTAGACGATGATCGCCACCGCGCAGACCGCCTGGATGGCGAGGATCCACACCACGCCCTGGACGGCCATCATCGTGTAGATGCGGACGTAGGCGACGTCGAACGCCTTGCCGAAGCCGGCGCCGATCGCCCACACGAGAACGATCGCCACCGCCACGGCGGTCTGGACCATGCTCGCGATGTAGGGCGACTTGTGAGTCGGGTGTGTGCGCCCGAGCGCCCTCGGGAGGACGCCCTCGCGGCCCATCGCGTAGAAGTAGCGCATGGCCGCGTTGTGGAAGGCCATCGCGCACGCGAACGAGCCGGTGAGGATCAGCACCTCCATGATGGTGGCCAGTCCGTGCGAGCCGAAGGACCGCATGGCGCTGAAGAACGGACCGGACGGGTCCTGCGCCGCCTTGATGAGCTTGCCGGGCGCGAAGGCCGACACGAAGGCCAGCGACGTGATGACGTAGCCGATGCCCAGGCCGATGACCGAGATGAGCGTCGCCCGGGGGACGTTGCGCGCCGGGTCCTTGGACTCCTCCGCGTAGTTCGGCGCGGCCTCGAAGCCCACCCACGACCAGAAGGCCAGGAACAGGCCGACGCCGGCGGCGAGGCCCGGACCGGGGCTGCCGAGGTTGAACACGTTGAGCGAGCCGAACTGGATCCCGCTCTGGCCGCCCTGGGCGAAGACCAGGACGTCGAAGACGGTGAGGATGATGATCTCGCCGATCAGCGCCACGCCGAGCACGCGGACCGACAGCTCGACGTCGAAGTAGCAGAAGACGCTGATGAGACCGGCCGCGAGGAATGCGAACACTGGCCAGGGGATGTTCCAGCCGAACCACTCGTGGAAGTTGTTGTTCGCGAAGTACGCGAAGCCGCCGAGCAGCGACACCTCGAACAGCGAGTAGGCGAGGGCGCCGCAGATGCCGGCGGCCATGCCGAGCTCGCGGCCGAGGCCGTGTGAAATGAACGCGTAGAAGCCGCCGGCCGCTCGGATCTTGCGCGCCATCGTCACGTAGCCGACCGAGAAGATCGTGAGGATCACGGTGGCGAACAGGAACGCCGCGGGCGTGAACTTGCCCGTGCCGAAGCCGACCGCGAACGGCACGTTGAACAGCATCGCCGAGATCGGCGCCGCGCCCGTGACGGCGACGAAGATGACTCCGGCCAGGCCGACGGCGTTCGGCTTGAGGCGATCTACGCCGGCCGTGCCCGCAGTGACCGACTCGGCGGAGCCCTGATGACGCGCCTGGAGGCCCGGGTCAGGCTGGGTCGTGGACATTCCTGTTCTCCTCCTCGCAGAGCGCTGTAGGCAAGTTGTCCTACAGCTTGGCGTATTGAACCACCCTCGTATCGATCATGGCAAGCATTTCGGACGCGCCGCGGATCGCCTCGACCAGCAGCGCGAGGACTCGGCGCGCCACCCGACGGGTCCGGACGGATCAGACCACGACCTGCACGGCTGCGCCGACGAGGGTCGGCGCGGCGGCCGAGGCGCGCGCCCGCACCACGATCCGCGCCCGCTCGGCGAGGAAGAGGTCGTGCGAACGCTCGAACGGCCGGCCGTCGGCGTCCCACGCCGTTCGGGCGATCGACAACAGCGGCGCCCCGCGGCGCACGCCGAGTAGGCGCGACTCGGCCGCGCCGGCGGCGACCACCTCGATGCGCTCCTCGGCCTCCCCCGGCACGAGCCCGTACTCCGACTCGAGCAGCTCGTAGATCCCCCCGGCGAGAGAGCGGTCGAGCAGGCCGGGGAAGCGCTCGCCGGGGAAGCTCGCCCGCTCGAGGGAGATCGGCTCGCCGTCGGCGAGGCGCACGCGGACGACCTCCAGCACCGGCGCGCCCGCCGCCAGCTCGAGCGCCGCCGCCGTCTCGCCGTCGGGATCGATGGTGGCGGTCGAGAGCACGCGCGCATCGGACTGGAACCCCTGCCGGCGCAGGTAGGCGGGGAGCCCGGCGAGGCTGCTCAGGTCGCGCTCCACCTTGCGCTCGGCGACGAAGATGCCGCCGGCGCGCCCGCGCGTGCGGCGCACCACTCCCCGACGCTCGAGGTCGGCGAGCGCGGCGCGGATCGTCGAGCGCGACACCCCGAGACGCTCTGCCAGCTCCCGCTCGGCGCCCAGCCGCTGGCCGGGTGCCAGCGAGCCGTCGGCGACCTCGGCCAGCAGGCGTTCGCGGGCGGCCAGAGCCGTCGGCCCCAGTGCGACCGCAGGATCGGCCACTACCCCGCCTCGAGCGCCTCGATCGACTCGGGGAGCACCTGGCCGCCGTCGACGACGATGCTCTGCCCGGTGATGTAGCCGGCCTCGTCAGTCGCGAAGAACAGCGCCGCGTAGCCGATGTCGTGCGCGGTCCCCAGCCGCCGCTGCGGGATCGCCGCCTCCATGCGCAGCCGGTACTCCGGGCCCAGCTCGTCGAGGCCTTCGGTGGCGATGTTGCCGGGCAGCACGGCGTTGATCGTGATCCTCTTGCCCGCGAGCTCGATCGCCGCCGTGCGCAGGAAGCCGAGCTGGGCCGCCTTGGTCGCGCCGTAGTGCGACCAGCCGGGGTAGCCGGTGATCGGGCCGGTGATCGAGGACGTCACGACGACGCGGCCGTGACCGCTGCGCTCGAGCGCCGGCAGGCACGCCTTGACCGAGAGCATCGTGCCCTTCACGTTGGTGGCGAAGATGTCGTCGATGTCCTCGCCGGTCATCGCCTCCAGGCGGACGTCCGGGAACACGCCGGCGTTGGCGCAGAGGACGTCGATGCCGCCGAAGCGCTCCTCGGTCTCCCGCGCCATCCGCTCGCAGTCCTCCCCCGAGCGCACGTCGGCGGCGAGGAAGGCGACCTCCCCGCCGGCGCCGCCGCTCGCGAGCTCGCCGGCGGCCGCCTCGCCCGCCGCGCGGTCGCGGCCGACCACGACCACGTTGGCGCCGGCACGCGCGAACACGGCGGCGATGCCCTTGCCGATGCCCTTCGTGCCGCCGGTGACGAGCACGGCACGTCCGTCGAGGGGGGTGAACACTGGCGGCCTCCGGTTCTAGGTGGTGTGCGTAGACAGGTAGCGCTCGGCGAGCGCGCAGGTGCCGGCCGTGAAGCCGGCGCCGAGCTCGGCCGCCTCGGTGGCGAACGCGTGGTGGGAGCCGATCCACGCCACGAGCAGCAGCCGCCGGAGCATGACGAACGTCTCGAGCTCGGCCTCGTCGGCGGGGTCCAGCGGCGCGACGGAGCGGTAGCCCTCCACCCACGCCGCGCGCAGCTCGGGCACGCGGGGGTGGTCCTCGACGAACGAGACGGTGGTCGCGAAGTCGTACATGAACCAGGAGAAGCCGCAGTCGTCGAAGTCGATGACGCGGACGTCGCCGCCGTCGACGAGCAGGTTGGCGAGGCGGATGTCGGCGTGCACCAGCCCGTAGTGCTCGGGGCCGCGGCCGTAGCGGGCGAGGCGGGCGGCGATGGTGGCGTCGAGGCGCCCGAGCAGCGCGAGCTCCTCCGGGCCCATCCCCAACCCGTCCTGCCAGCGCCCCCAGTGCCCGGCCGGGCCGATCGAGTGCTCGTAGTCCCAGTGCGGGCGTGCGAAGCGGGGCGGCCGCCGCCACGCGCGCGCGTGCGCGTGCATACCGGCCGAGATCGCGCCGAGCGTGCGGAAGCCGGCCACGACCTCGTCGCCCTCCGGGTCGGGCGTCACCCCGGTGAGCCACTCGAAGAGCACGGCGTTGCGCGCGCCGGCGGCCTCCGCCTCGACGGTCACCACGCGCTCGCCGCCGGGCGCGGTCACCGCGACGCACGTGTCGACCGCGCCGTCCGCGCGCAGCGCGTCGACCCAGTCCAGCTCGGAGGCGATCTCGGCGGCCGTACGGTAGCCCGGGCGGTGCAGCCGCAGCGCGTAGCGCCGGCCGGTCTCCGGATCGTCGACGCGATAGGTGTGGTTCTCCGAGACATTGCAGAGGGTCGCCGCGGCGCTCGGCGAGAGGCCGAAGCGGGGAAGCGCGGCCGCGGCCAGGACATCGTTGCCGTCGGGCATCCGCAGAACCTAGTGCGCTCGGCCCTGGACCTCGGACAGGACCCGGACGATCTCCTCGCGCGCCACCTCGACGTCGCCTGTGTCGCCGGCCAGGTAGACACGGCCGGCGGCGCCGATCATCGCCACAGTCACGAGCGTCAGGCCGGGCGCGGCGCGCTCGGCCGCGTTCGCCGCGACCGCGGCGAAGAGCGCCGGCGTCATCTCGACGATCAGCAGCGTCTGGCCGGGGAGCAGCATCGACGCCTCGCGGTTGCGATTGACGATCACCGCGTGCTGGTCGGTGACGTCCTCGATGACGTCGACGTAGAGCAGCCGCGGCCGCAGGCCGTCCTCCGCCTTCGCGCCGATGCCGGCGAGGATCGCCTCGCCGGCGCGCTCCACGTGCGCCGGATCTGACGAGTGGACCTCCAGCACGCCGAACTGGCGCTCGACGAAGTGAATGCCCGGCTCGACCTCGGGCACCGACTTCAGCGCGAGGTCGATGATGCGCTCGATCGCGAGCCCGGGCGCGACCTCGACGATCAGCGCGTGATCGCCCTCGATCGGCGGGTAGCCGCGGGCGCGCAGCGGCGAGCCCAGGTAGGCCGCGAACTGCCGCCCCAGGTCGGGGATCGGCAGGTAGACCCGCAGCTCGACGGCGCTGTCGCGGCTCGCGGCCACGGGTCGCTTACGCGGCGGCGCCGACGAAGTGCTTGCCCAGCTCGGCATGCGGCCGCGGGATCACGTGCACGGAGACCAGCTCGCCGACCGTCGAGGCCGTCTCGGCCCCCGCCTCGGTGGCCGCCTTGACCGCGCCGACGTCCCCGCGCACGACGACCGCGACGAGGCCGTCGCCCACCTCCTCGCGCGAGATGATCGTCACGTTGGCGGCCTTGACCATCGCGTCCGCCGCGGCCAGCGCAGCGACGTAGCCCTTCGTCTCGATCATGCCGAGCGCCTCGTTCATGCCTGTTCCTTCCGATTGTCGTCTGCGTGGTCGTCGAGCGAGCCGATGATGAGTGCGTCGAGTGGCGGGTGCTGGGGGGCGAAGTGGGCCGAGGCGACCGAGCCGGTCGCGATCAGCACGCGTTCGCCGACGCCGCTGCCGAGGACGTCGAACGCGATCAGCGTCGAGCCGTCGTCGGCGCGCACCTCCAGCAGCGCCCCGTTGGGCAGCTCATCGAGCCGCCGCGTGGACCACACCGACCCGATCACCGTCCCCCTCAGCATCGCCGCTCCTTCTCGATGTCCACATGCAGCGCGCGCGCCTTCTCGCGGGCCAGGGGCGTGAGGACGGCCGCGGGCGCGAGCACGAGCCGCGCGCCCGCGGCCGCCGCCTCGTTGACCGTACGCTCGGTCACCGCCCCGCGCTCGATCCGCATCGTGGCGCCGGCGCCGCGGCCGTCGTGGGCGTCGCGGGTGGCGGCGCGGCGCAGCGCGAAGCGCAGGTGGCCGGCTCTGATGGCCATGCGGTCGCGCGGGTTCTCGAAGCGGCCGAGCAGGGCGCGCACGAAGCGGTCGAGGTCCTCGTCGGAGTCGAGCGACACCCACTCGGTGCGGCCACTCGAGGCCCCCGTGTGGTCGTCGCGCGGGGCCACCTCGTCCGACCCCGTCGCGGCGCCGCTCGGGCTCGTCGTCGCGTCGCCGATGATCTCGCCAGGCTCGGGCGTCATCGTCCAGGTCGACGGGCGCAGGATGGCTGCCACCGGCGGCGCCGGCACTCGCGGCGTTACGCCGCCCGGGCTCTGCGGGGCGGGATGACGGCCGTTCCCGTTCCCGTTCCCGTTCGTGCGGGTGACCTCGCCGAGCAGCTCGGGGAGGAGCTCTCGTAGGAGCTCGCGCGCCGCGTCGCGGTCCGTCATGCCACCGCCTCCAGTGCCCCGGTCGCCGCGTCGGCGGCCGTGCGGACGTCCGCCTCGTCGCCGGTCAGGTACACGCGTCCGGTGGCCCCGATCATGCGGACGTCGACGACCTTGATGCGGGCCGCCTTCTCCGCCTCGTTGACCGCCAGGATCGCGTAGGACGCCGGCTGCATCTCGAGGACGAACAGCGACTCCCCCGGGAGCGCCATCGACCCGAGCTTGTTGCGGTTGATGAGGAACGCGTGCTGGTGGTCCAGGCGCGAGACGAGGGTCGAGGCGAGGATCGCCGGGCGCGTCGCGTCGGCCGGCCCGGCGCCGAGCGCGTCGAGCACCGCCTCGCTCGCCGACTGGACGGCCGCGGTCGACCGGGAGTGCACCTCCAGGTAGCCGAACTGGCGCTCGACGACCAGGATGCCCGCGTCGAGCTCGGTGTGCTTGAGCGCGACGTCGGTCAGCGGCTCGATCTCCAGGCCCGGCGCGACCTCGATGACCGCCGCCGCCATCCCGGTGCGCGGCAGGCGCCCGCGGATCCACGTGCCGAGGTAGCACATGGTCTGCGGCTGCAGCTGGTCGATGAAGATCGCGGAGCGCAGCTCGGCCACGACTCAGCCCCGCACCAGGTCGCGCAGCTCGTCGAGGACCAGGCGGCGTAGATCCTCGCGGGAGAGACGGCCGTCCCCCTCGCCGCCCACGCGCGGCTCGGCCGGCAGCGGCCCGGCGGCCGGCGGCGCGGGCGCCGGGGTCACCGTCCACGGCTGCAACCCCGTGAAGTCGCCGAACGGCTCGGCCGGATCCGACGCGTACGCCACCCGCGTCCACTGCATGAGGTGGCGCGGCTCGAGGTTCTCCGTGAGGCTCGAGCGCCCGAAGAAGCCGGTGCCGACGGTCATCGTCGGTGCGAGGTGCGTGTCGAGCCCCGACGAGCCGGTGCTGCCCGGCGCGTTGACCGTCACGCGCAGGACCCGGACGGCGGCGCCGTAGGCGAGGATCGTGCGCGGGTCGTGCGAGTGGATCACCGCCGAATGGCCGGCGCCGCCGATCCGCAGCAGCGCCCGCGCGGCGTCGATGCCCCGCGCGGCGTCGGGCACGCGCACGAGGCCCAGCAGCGGGAAGAGCTTCTCGCGAGCCAGCGGCTCCTCCGGCACCACCAGGCCGAACGGCGCGACCAGCACGCGCGTGCCGGGCGGCACGCGGATGCCGGCCGCGTCAGCCAGCGCCGCCGCGTCCTTGCCCGCCAGCGCCGTCTGGATCTGGCCCTCCGGGTAGAGCGCCGTCCGCGCGCGCTCGGTCTCCTCGGCGTCCAGCACGTGTGCGCCGTTGCGCTCGAGCTCGCGGCAGAAGGCGCCCGCGACTCGCTCCTCGACGATCGCCACCGACTCGTTCGTGCAGAGGATCGAGTTGTCGAAGGCCTTCGAGTCGGCCAGGCAGCGCGCCGCGGCCGCCGGGTCGGCGGTGGCGTCGACCAGCGCCGGGACGTTCCCGGGGCCGACGCCGAGGGCGGGGTTGCCGGAGCGGTAGGCCGCGCGCACGACCGCAGTGCCGCCCGTCGCGACGATCACGTCGACGCCCGGATCGGACATCAGCGCCTCGATGAGCGGGATCGTCGGCTCATCGACGACCTGCAGGCAGCCGTCGGGCGCTCCGGCAGCGACCGCCGCGCGCGCCAGTACGCGCACCGCCTCCGCGCAGACCTTGCGGGCCATCGGGTGCGGCGAGACGACCACGGCGTTGCGCGTCATCAGCGCGAGGATGACCTTGAAGTAGACGGTCGCGACCGGGTTCGTCGACGGCGTGAGGGCCAGCACGACGCCGGCCGGCCGCGGCACCGCGACGATCTTTGCGGCAGCGTCGATCCGCACACCGGCGAAGTCGTCGCTCCCGTAGCGTTCGAGCAGCCCGCGCGAGCAGGCCTCGTTCTTGCGCCGCTTGTGCTCGGCCACGCCCATGCCGGTCTCGGCGACGGCATCGACGGCAAACCTTTCAGCGTTCTGGTATGCCGCTTCGACGACAGCCTCGACCACACGGCGCGTGCGGTCCGCGTCGAACCCGGCGAATGCGGTGGCGGCCCAACGCGCACGCTGGAGCATCATGCGCGCCCGCGGCGCGCCGGGCGGGTCGCTCTTGACGGCGTCGACGACGCTCATCGCAGCGCGAGCCCCCTGGCCGAGCGCGTGTCCTCGCGCGCCAGCTGGATGGCCACGGCGGTGCGATCGAGCACCTCGTCGACGAGGTCGGGGCCGAGCAGGATCCCCGGCTTGAACTGCAGCACCCGCGGGTCGAGCGTCGAGAAGATCGCCCAGACCCCGTGCTCGTAGAGGCGGCGCATCACGAGCTTGGCGCCCTCCGGGTGGTCGAACTCAAGGCCCATCACGACGCCGTCCTGGCGGATGCCGACGAGCCAGTCCGGATGGCGCTCCTGGATCGCCCGCAGCCCCGAGCGGAAGCGGTCGGCGATGTAGTGGACCATCGAGCGCACCTCCGGCCGGCCGCAGATCTCGAGCACCTTGAGCGCGACGATGCAGCCCAGCTCGGCGCCGCCGCCGGTGGAGATGTGGCCGAAGCCGTCCTCCTTCAGCCAGGCGGAGCACTCCTCCGAGACCACCGCGCAGGCGATCGGGTACATGCCGCCGGTGATCCCCTTGCCGACGATCATGATGTCGGGCTCGATCCCGGCCTTGGCGACGCCCCACATCTCGCCCGTGCGCATCAGGCCGGTCTGCACCTCGTCCGCGATGTAGAGCGCCCCATGGCGCTCGCAGAGGTCCTTGACCGAGCGCAGGTAGCCGGGCTCGGGAAGCGGGAACCCGTAGGTCGCCGGGATCGTCTCGATGACCACCGCGGCGACGTCGCCAGGACGCAGCGCGGCCTCCATCGCGTCGAGGTCGTTGAACGGGACCTGCAGGAACTCCTCGGGCCGGTCGGAGAGGAACAGCGACGAGAAGCGGTCGTCGCCGGCGGCCACTGCGAGCCCCGTGTGGCCGTGGTAGCCCTTGCGGATCGAAACGATCTTGCGGCGCTGGCGCGTGTGCCGCGCGGTCTTGATCGCGATATCGGTCGCCTCTCCCCCGCCCGACCCGTAGACGACGCGGCGCAGGTTCGGCGGGCAGGTCGCCACCAGCGCCTCGGCCAGCGCTGTGCGGGCGAGCGCCGGGAAGTGGTGGTTGCCGATGTCGAAGCGGCCCATGGCCTGCTCGAGGACGGCGATCAGCTCCGGATTGCGGTGACCGAGGTTGTACGTGCCGCCGTTGAGGTGCAGGTCGATCAGCCGCCGGCCCGCCATGTCCCAGAACAGGTAGCCCTCGCGGCGGTCGATGACCAGGTCGACGCCCGCCTCCTGCCAGAACCGGGTCTTGTCCGGGTTCCAGAACTCTTCCGACTTGCGCAGGAAGTCGTCCTTGGAGTCGAACGAGAAGAAGCCGTAGTCGTACATGCTCGCCCTGCGGCGACCGTACCATAGGTGCCTGGATGCGGCAACTGATTACGTTCTTTGGTCTGCACCCGTAGCGGCGACGTCGTCGTCGGCGTCGCGGCCGGCGATATTGACGACGTCGCATCGATCGCCGCTCGGTCCGCCGCCTACGTCGTCCGCTGAGCCACTTCGATCGCACGGCAACACCTGGTGTTGCACCAGCGTACTCGGTGTTACACTCGCGCCGTGCCGACCACCCCGACTGGGCGATGAGACCGCGTCGTCACGACATCGCTGACGTCTCGGAAGTGGCGGAATTGATCCAGCACGCGCCGGTGGCCACGGGCCGCGTGAGCACGCAGGCCGATCGGTTCCCTATCCGCTACCCCACCGGAACGTCGTGTCGCGTCGTCATCTCGGTGTCGCGCGTTGCGTCGGGCGACGCTGAGGTCCCGATCATGTGGACGAGAGGCTGCCGGTCGACCAGATCGCGCTAAGCGCTCAGGCGCGTGCCGTCCCGGTTGACGCAGGCGCCTCAGCGCCCCAGCCGACCTCGTCGTGGCTGTCGAGCTTGCGCCAGAACGTCACCTCGGGGGCGGTCGTCACGCCGATGTCGCGCATCAGCGGCTCGATCTCCGATCGCATCTCCGCGAAGAACGCCTCGAAGCTCTTCTGGTCGGGCCACTCGTCGACGACCATGATCTGGCCGTCCTCGGACCCGTAGAACCGGTGTGCGATCAACCCGTGCTGCCCGGCCCGATCGCTGATCGCGCGGATTGCGTCCGGGTTGCCGGCGGCGCGCCTCTCGAGCTCATTCGGGTCGCCGTTCACTCGCAACGTCATGATTACCGACATGCGTGTTCTCCTCGATCGCGTTCCACCGCGATTGGACCAGAACGCCATGCCATGAGCAACGCCTGAGCAGCGTCCGATCGGCGGCGAGCCCCGCGCTGCCATCGGACGAGCGTCGCTCTCAGCGGAGATCGACCGATGAGTTCCGTCGGCTGGGCCGGTCTACCACGACGTACGCCATCGAGCCACCGACTGGAGACCCGCCATGACCGATCCCGCTCACCCCGGCCGCATGCTGTTCGTGAACATCCCGGTGGCGGACGTCGAGCGCAGCAAGGCGTTCTTCGCGAAGCTCGGGTTCCGCTACCACCCGGGGTTCACCGACGAGACCGCCGCCTGCATGCTGGTCGGCGAGCAGGCCTTCGTCATGCTGCTCGGCCGCGAGAAGTTCGCGGAGTTCTCGAAGCTGCCGATCGCCGATGCAACCACGCACACGCTGGCGCTGTACTGCTTCAGCGTGTCATCCCGTGATGAGGTCGACGCGGTCAGCGCCGCTGCGCTCGGGGCGGGCGGCACCGAGGCGGATGACGCCGAGGACCACGGCTTCATGTACTCACGCAGCTTCTTCGACCTCGACGGCCACGGCTGGCAGGTCATGTGGATGGACCCCGCGGCGGCCGAGCAGGGCCCCGAGGCGCTCGTCGAAGCCGATGCCGGCTGAAACACCGGCAGCCAGAGCGACCGACTTGTCAATGCTGGTGGCCGCGAGGAATCGCCCGTCCGCGCTGACCGTCGAGCCCATGAACTTGCCGAACCGGGTGAGCACACGGTCACCCAGCGGCTTGAGGACCTGGTCGTCCGAGACCTGGATCCCGTTCGCGTACGTGCTGCCGACCTGGTTGTGGCCGAACCCCACGGTCGACGCGTAGGTCACTCCCCCGCCCGCCAGGACGACAGCCGTGGCGCCGGCTGCGACGAGGCGCCGTCGTTGGCTCGCGACGCGCCGGCGTCGTCGTGTGACTTGCGAACGCGTCCCGCCGACGCGATTCGCCCTTCTGTCCCCGCGCAGCATCGCTACCCCTCTGGTCGAAGGACCCGCCGGCGGGATCCTCAGGGCTGCGGTGGGGGCGCGGGTGACGGGCTGGTGAACCAGGCGTTCGATTCTCATCCGAGTCCGACCACGGACGCACGCCTTGCCCGCGGGCTGCCCGGCGCGTTCGAGTCCCGCCAAGTGATTCAATCACTGCCCCGTGGTCGACCGCGAAGGAGACTGCGGTGAGAGAGCTGCCGGCGCGGGCCACGTCGGCGATCCGGTGGCTCGGGGCACGAGGTTCCCACGGCGGGGGGAGGGGGTACGCACCGTCGCACGACGTGCACGACGGCTGCAGCGTTCCGGAACCGTCCAAGGCGCTCCGGGGAGCGGCCCGTCGGCCAGAGGGACGGGAGCCGGGGGAGACATCGTGAGGGGTGATCACGTGCACTTGAGGCGTGCAGTGACGTTGGCGGTCGCGACAGCTCTGCTGGCCGCGCCCGCGGCGAAGGCGGCGGCCCCGGAGCTGTCCACGACCGACCGGTTGCAGGACCGGCGGGAGGTGGCCAGCGGCACCCGGGCCTACTCCATCGGCTTCGAGGACGCCCGTTTCTACGCGAACGGCTGGCACATCACCGGCGAGATGGGCGGCCTCTGGACGCCGCCGCTGAAGCTGCTCGACGGCGTCTGGTTCGGCATCGACAGAGACTGGATCGGCCCGGCCACCAAGTTCACCAGCGGCCAGGGCTACACCCGCTTCGACCTGCCCGACACCGGCGGGCTGCAGCTCCAGCGCACGGACTTCGTGCCGGACGGCCGCCGGGGCGCCCTCTACGGGCTGAAGATGACCAACCCGGGCACCGCCGCGAAGAGCTTCACGGTCAAGGTGGACGCTCACTCGGAGCTAATGGGCGCCTACCCCTGGGGCTTCGACGGCGTGACGCCGAACGCGAGCGACAACCTCCCCGACACGGCGAGCTATGACGCTTCCCGCGGTGCCCTGCAGTTCACCGACCAGGGCGCGCTGCGCCCCGGCGTGCCGGCGCACGACTACTCCGCGCTGGTCGCCTCGACGGTGACGCCGGTCGGTCACGACACCGGGGACTCGTTCCGCGGCCCGCAGGACACCGACGGCGAGATCGTCTGCCCGGGCGCGCTCACGGACCCGATGCCGAGCCAGTGCAAGGACGGCCCGTTCGGCCGCGGCAAGGGCGGCGAGCTGCAGTACCAGATGACGATCCCGGCCGGCGGGACCCAGTGGCTCTGGGTCGGCGCGGCCGGCTCGGACCAGAGCCTCGCGGCCTCGCAGAGCGAGCTCGCGAAGCTGCTCAGCGATCCTTCCGGTGAGCTCGCGGCGAAGATCGCCTCCAGGCAGGACCTGGCCGGCCGCACGCAGGTCGACCTGCCCGGCGATCGGCTGCTGCAGAACGCGGTCGACTGGGGCAAGCAGAACCTGGCCGACCTCACGCAGAGCGCGGACAACCTGCAGATCCGCTGGACCAATCAGGGCAAGCAGTTCCCCGATCCGCTGGGCACGGTCTCGCATGTGCAGTTCTTCGGCGCCGGCTTCCCGGACTACCCGTGGCTGTTCGCGACCGACGGCGAGTACACGAACTTCGCCGCGGTGGCGCTCGGGCAGTTCCAGACGGCGGAGGCGCACCTGCGCGCGCTGCGCGACGTGTCGGACATCCTGAACAACCGGTCCGGGGTCGTCGTGCACGAGGCCCTGACCGACGGCTCGATCTGGTTCGGGCACGACTCGCAGACGAACGGGACGAACGACTTCAATACGGACGAGACGGTCAAGTTCCCGAGCGCCGTGGCGCTGATCTGGCGCTGGACCGGCGACAACGCGTTCCGTGACGAGATGTACGACTTCGCGAAGCGCAACCTGCACTATGTGCAGTCCAAGCTGGACGCCGACGGCGACCTCTGGCCCGAGGGTTCGGGCAACGTCGAGCGGACCGGGATGGGCGCGGAGAAGCTCGACAACGCCGTCTACTACATCCGGGCGCTGTTCGACCTCGCGGACATGGCCAGGTCCAAGGGCGACGCCGCGACGTTCTCCTGGGCGACGGGCCTCGGGCACAGGCTGCTCGATGCGTTCGAGAGCACCTGGTGGGACACGACGGATCAGCAGTACGCGGACTCGCTCATCGACCCGGGCAACGTCCAGAGCTTCCAGAAGCACTGGATCGGCCAGACGCCGATGGACGCCGAGCTGGTCAACACGGGCGGCAAGACGCAGCCCGGGATCGCCACCTACGAGCACGGCTCGACCGCGGCAGCCGGACGGGAGAACTCGACGTACAGCGGTGATCGGCCCGGGAGTCGCGGACTGTTCCACACCGGCCGCGGCGGCGGGGCCGATGGCAACGGCGACCTGGAGATCTTCTCGCTGACCACGGCCGTCCAGGCGGTGGCCGAGGGGAACTACGGCCGCCTCGGCACCGGTACCGGCCCCGACGATGCGACGGGCCAGCGCCGGTACACAGACGCCAACGCGGAGACGATGTTCTCCGAGCCGGCGACCGGCGGCACGCCGGACGAGCAGCCGGGCGCCATGCCCGAGATCTTCCCATCGCCGGGCTTCTCGCTGGGCGGGAACATCAGCCGCTGCTGGACGTGCCGATCGATGTTCATGCAGGCCTGGGGCAACTACGGCACCGCCTGGCCGGTCGTCCACCAGCAGCTCGGGCTACGGCCGGATCTGGGCGACGGCGCCGTCGCCGTCGTGCCGCAGGTCCCCGCCGATCAGCCGAGCGTGCAGGGCACGAACATCCGGCTCGGCAGCCACGGGTCGATCGACATCCGCGCCGCCCGAAGCGGCG
Organism: Solirubrobacteraceae bacterium; assembly: GCA_034664425.1. Taxonomy (GTDB): domain Bacteria; phylum Actinomycetota; class Thermoleophilia; order Solirubrobacterales; family Solirubrobacteraceae; genus DATBDM01. The sequence continues at coordinate 1,332 of JAXDHR010000117.1, read as the reverse complement.
GGACGTACACCACGGAGGTCGGCGCGGCGAACACGCCGGGGAGCGTGCTGACGATCGGCGCCACGCTGCCGCGCGGGACGCAGCCGCACCACGTCGTGCTCGACGGCACCGAGGTGACCAACTACGCCACCACGCTGACCAACAGCGGGCTCGAGGTGACGGTCCGGACGCGGCCCGGCGCGCATCACGTGCTCGTCGTCTCGTAGCCGCGCCGCAGCGAGGTCCGCTCCGGCGGGCCTCGCTGCCGCTGCGATGGGGCCGGAACCTACGTTCAGCCCGGCTCGGCGGCGACGTCGGGCCTAGGAGCAGGGCTCAGCCCATCGGCGCCACGGCGGGCCGAACGCGTCGCCCACGAGATTCCATGCCATCCGCGGGTGGCTCGGGCACGCGCCGGCTCCAGGCGTTGAACTCCCCACTGGTGGGGGAGCGCGACGAATCCGCAGGACGGCGTCACCGACGGTTACAACATGGTCGGCGCGGATCCCGGTCACTGCTCCGGGAGCGGCTGCTCGGTGACAGGGCGATCCGACGCATCTGCCGCTCTATCTCAGCAACGACGTACTGCTCACCGACAACAAGGCAGCAGAAACTCGAACGGCAACGCGGCGGTGCAGACGTTCGCGTGGCGACGATTCGTTCGTCAACAACTGGGTCGAGCCGTGGGCGACGCCGACCGCGCCGCAATACGGCTGCACCAACATCCTCGAGACCGGCGATCCCGTCGTCGGGATCGGATTCGCCAAGGGCACGAACACCTTCGAGCAGGGAGCACTGCCGGATGGCGAGCAGATGGCCGACGGCTACTACCACCCGGAGGACGAGGTGTTCCTCCCGTGGTTCATGCGGCTGTCGCCGAACCGGGTCTCCGAGCCGACGCAGAGTCCCTCGGCGAACGTCGGGCGCTACACGCTCATGGGCGACTTGAACCCGTTCCCGGGGTTCCGTCAGCCCGCAACGAGCTGCTGAAGCCGCGACAGCGGGAGGCCCGGTCGACGGGCCTCCCGCGTCGCGGGGCGCCGGCGGCGGGATCTCCTTCAGCGGCGATGCTGGCACGCTGAGGCGACAGCCTGCGCAGCGACCTACCGCGGCCGTGTCACGGACGTCGAGGAGCGCCCGTCCTGGAGCGTGACGATCACGACCCGATCCTCGGCCTCGATGTAGACGTAGACGATCACGAGCCAGCGCCACGGCCCAAGCACGAACCCGAGCCCGTCCCACCGTCCTTCGAGCGGCGGGCCGAGCAGCGGGAATCGCTCCAGGGCGCGCAGCGACCGCGCGATGCGGGAACGTGTGTCCGGCGGCAGGCTGTGTGTGCGGATCAGCTCGTCGAGG
>JAXDHR010000116.1:0-8194 GCA_034664425.1 Solirubrobacteraceae bacterium | reverse complement strand
CGCGCACCCCGAGGTCGATGATCAGGCCGCCCTTGACGACCTCGATGACCGCGCCGATGACGGGCTCGCCGGACTCGGCGGCGGCCTCGATCTTGCGCCAGGCGCGCTCGAAGCGGGCGCGCTTCTTGGACAGGATCAGGCGTCCGTCCTGGTCCTCCTTGGTGAGGACGAGCGCGTCGACCTCCTCGCCGAGCTCGACCTCCTCGGAGGGATCGACGGACTTGCGGATCGAGAGCTCATGCTGGGGGATGACCCCCTCGCTCTTGTATCCGATATCGATCAGGACCTCGTCCTTGTCGATCCGGACGACCTTGCCGGTGACGACGTCACCCTCGTCGAAGGGGACGATCGTGGCGTCGTAGTTGGGGACGATGCGGCCGTCGATCTCGAGGAGCATCCCGTCGGAGCCCTCGACGACCTTTGCGTCGGTTGAGGTTGGCAGTGTGAGCGTGGCTTCCATGAGCGGCCAGTTACTGTAGCGAGTCAGCCCATGCCAGTGCGTGCCACGAAGCGCGGTGCCGCGCGGACTCCGTTTGCCTCCGGCACCTCCACCGACGTCCTGATCTGCGGTGCCTCCTTCGCGGGCCTCGCGGTCGCGCGGGAGCTGCGTCGGAGCGGCGCCAGCGTGCTCGTCCTCGATCGCTACGAGATCGGTGAGCGACAGACCTCCGCGTGCGCCGCGCCCACCGAGCTGCTGCTCGAGCTCGGCCTCGGCGACGCCGTCTTGCAGACGTTCGACTCGCTGGTCGTGCACACCGACCGCGTGAGCGCCCGCTGGCCGCTGCCGTTCACGTTCTCGACCTTCGATTACCGGCGCCTCTGCGAAGGGCTGTGGGAGCAGTGCGGCGAGGCGGCGTTCGACATCGCCAAGGTCGACGGGCGAACGGACCGGGTCGTCCACACCGACCGCGGCGACGTGCGCGCGGCGCACATCGTCGACGCGCTCGGCTGGCGCCGTGTGCTCGGTCCGGGCGAGAACGTCCAGCCGCCCGACGCGCGGCTCTCCCGCGGGCTCGAGGTGCACCCCGCGGGGAGCGGCACGGACCTCGAGCTGTGGATCACCCCCCGCTACGTCGCTCCCGGCTACGGCTGGGCGTTCCCCGCCCGCGACGAGCTGCGTGTGGGCATCGGCTCGTTCGACCCGCGCCTGCACGTGAAGGACCCGACGCTGCGGCTCGTCGAGGACGTCCGCACGTCCCCGGATGGCTTTCAGGGCAACTGGATCCCGCACGCGCTGCGCCCGGCGGTCGAGGACGGCGTCTGGTTCGTCGGCGACTCCGCCGGACACTGCCTGCCGCTCTCGGCAGAGGGCATCCGCACCGCGCTCTACTTCGGCGTGGCGGCGGGCCGCGAGCTCGCCGCCGTGCTGGCCGGCAGCCGCACCGAGGCCGCCGCGCTCGAGGCCTACGCGCGCTTTTCGGCCTCGCACGCGTGGAAGTTCCGCGCGATGTACCTGACCCAGCAGGCGATCCACCGGCTGCACGGCCGCCCGATGGACGCCCTCGTGCGCCTGTTCGCCCGCCCGGGCCCGGCGCGCTGGACGTTCGGCCACTACCTCACGATCGCGCCGCCGGAGTTCCTCCGCTCGGCCCCGCCCGCCACGCGCGAGCAGTGCGCCGCCGCGGCGTAGGGCCGCCTGTCGAGTTCACCACCCCCAGGAGGCATCTCGCCCCCTACGCCGCCAGGATCTCCGCCAGCCGCGCGCGGGCGATGTTGCGGCCCGTGATCACCAGGACGAGCGGGGCGCCCTCATCCCCGCGGACGCGGCCGGCGAGCACCGCGGCGGCGGCGCACGCCGCGGCGCCCTCGGCGACCACGCCGGCGACCGAGGCGAGCACGCGGACCGCGTCCTCGATCTCCGGCTCCGGGGAGTACAGGACCGCGTCGATGTAGTCGCGGACCAGCTCGAACGTGACCGCGCCCGGCTCGAGGTTGCCGCCGAGGCCGTCGGCGAGCGTCGGCGACGGCGAGAACGGCGTGATCGCGCCGGCGTCGAGCGCCGTGCGAAAGGCCTGCGAGCGCTCCGCCTCGACGGCGACCACGCGCGCGCGTCCGCCGGCGCGCCGGGCGGACCACAACCCGAGGCCCGACGCGAGCCCGCCGCCGCCCAGCGGCGCCACCACGGTGGGTGCCGCCGAGAAACCGAGCGCCGCGTCGATCTCGGGCCCGATCGTCGCCTGCCCGGCGATCACCAGTGGATCGTTGTACGCCGAGACGTAGACCGCGCCGCGCGCTGCCAGCGCCAGCGCGTGCGCCTCCGCGTCGTCGTAGGAGGACCCGACGCGCTCGAGCGCGACGTCGAAGCGCTCGAGCGCCGCGAGCTTGGCCGGCGATGCGTTCGCGGGCACCACCACGGTCGCCCGTCGGCCGAGCGCGGTCGCCGCCCACGCCACGCCGAGCCCGTGGTTGCCGGCGGAGGCGGTCACGACCGCCTCCGCCGGGTCGAGTGCCGAGAGCGCGGCGAGCGCACCGCGGACCTTGAACGATCCCGTCGGATGCAGCGATTCGAGCTTGAGCCAGACGTTTCCGCCCAGTCCGGGTGCCGGAACCAGTGGCGAGGGCGCCAGCCGGGCCGCGACCGCCGTCCGCGCGGCCGCCAGCTCGGGCGCGCCCGGCGCAGCGACGGCGCGGGCGGCGCTCACCGCGAGCCGATGCGCTCGAGCCCCGCCTCGATCCCCTCGCGGATCAGGTCGATGTGCGTCCCGTCGCAGACCAGCGGCGGCGACACCGCGACGCCCTTGAGCAGCGGCCGCACGAGCACGCCGGCCTCGCGGGCGCCGGCGGCGAGCTTGCCGACGGCGCCGGGATCGTCGGCCAGCGCGTCCTGGGAGACTTCGACGGCGGCGAGGAAGCCGAGCCCGGCCCGGACCTCGCCGACCTCGGGGCGCGAGGCGAGCGGGGCGAGCGCGTCGCGCAGCGGCCCCTCGAGCGCGCGGCCGCGCCCGATCAGGTCCTCGCGCTCGTAGATGTCGAGCACGGCCAGCGCGGCCGCCGCGCACGCGGGGTGGCCGGCGTAGGTCGCCCCGTGGCGGAGCATCGGCCCGCCGGGGCCCTCGAAGAACGGCGCCGCGACGTGGTCGGCGACGACGACGCCGCCGAGTGGGAGGTACCCCGAGGTGACGCCCTTCGCGAACGTGATGAGGTCGGGCCGGACGTCCTCCCAGCGCTCGATCCCCCACCACGTCCCGAGCCGGCCGAAGGCGCAGATGACCGAGTCGCAGACGAACAGGATGCCGTGCTCGGCGCACAGGTCCGCGACGCCCTCGATGTAGCCGTCGGGCGGCAGGTGGACGCCGCCGGCGCCGATCACCGGCTCGCAGAAGAACGCCGCGACGCGCTCTGGGCCGACCGCGAGGATCTCCGCTTCGAGCGCCGGCAGCGAGTCGTGCGCGACCGCGGAGACGTCGCCGACCAGCGGGCCCCAGTTGCTCGTGTTGGCCTCGATCCCGCCGACGCTCGTGCCGAAGCCGTGCGTGCCGTGGTAGCCGTTCGTGCGCGAGATCAGGTGCGTGCGCTCGGTGCGGCCCTGCAGGACCCAGTGCCGGCGCGCGAGCTTGGCCGCGGTGTCGATCGCGTCGCCACCGCCCGCGGTCAGGAAGATGCGGACATCGGGCATGGGGGCGCTGGCCGCGAGCCGTTCGGTCAGCTCGTTCGCCGGCCGGTTGGAGAAGTCCCCGAACGTCGAGTACGCCTCGAGCGTGCGCATCTGCGCCGCGACGGCGTCGGCGACCTCCGGACGACCGTGGCCGATGTTCGCGTACCACAGGCTCGCCGTCGCGTCGAGGTAGCGGCGCCCCGAGTCGTCGAAGACCCAGACGCCCTCGCCGCGCTCGATGACAAGCTCCCGGCGGGACACCGCGCCCATGTCGGCGAACGGGTGCCAGAAGCGGGTCGTCGCGGTACGCGGAGCAGGTTGGGTGACGGACATGCCCGGACGCTACCCCGCGCGGCCGTGTCGATGCCGTCCAAGGTCGGCCTGGCTGACACGCCTGACTGGCGCGCGCACCAGGGTCAGTCGAGCGCCGCGCGCAGCGCCGCGGCGAGGGCGTCGACGCCGTCCCGGGCCGTGCTCCCGGTCTCCTGCCAGCGGATGAACCCGTGGATGGTGCCGGGCCAGCGGCGCAGCTCGACGGGCACGCCGGCGCCCTCGAGCGCGGCCGCGTAGGCTTCGCCCTCGTCGCGCAGGACGTCGTGGTCGGCGGTCATCACCCACGCTGGGGCGACCCCCGCGAGGTCGGGGTCGCGCAGCGGCGAGGCGTCCGGATCGGTGCCGTCGGCGCCGTCGAGGTAGACGTCCCAGAAGCGCTTCATGGTGAGGGCGGTGAGCCCGAAGCGGTCGCCGAACTCGCCGAAGGACGGGGTGTTGACCGCGGCGTCGGTCACGGGGTAGACGAGCGCCTGCAGGCGCAGGTCGACCTCGCCGCGCAGGCGCCGCGCCACCACCGCCGCGAGGTTGCCGCCCGCCGAGTCACCGGCCACGGCGACGCGCGCCGGATCGCCGCCGACGCCCGCCACGGCGTCCGAGGCCGCCCAGCGGGCCGCCGCGAGCGCGTCCTCGACCGCCGCCGGATACGGATGCTCGGGCGCGAGGCGGTACTCGACGCTGAGGACGAGCGCCCCCGACGCGTTCGCCAGCCGGCGAACGGGGGCGCGGTAGGTCTCGATCGAGCCGAGCATCCAGCCGCCGCCGTGCAGCCACACGATCACGGGGTAGGGCGCCCCGCCGCCGCGCGGCACGTACGCGCGCACGGGGATGTCGCCGCCCGGGCCCGGCACGTCGACGTCGATCTCCTCCGAGACCGGCTCGCCGTCGCCGCACAGCGACTCCGTCTCGGCGAGGTGGTTCGCGCGCGCACGGTCGACGGGCAGCTCGTGCGCCGGCGGTCCGGCGGCGAGCAGCATGCCCGCCAGCACCTTCTCGACGTCAGGCTGCAGCGCGGCGACGTCGCGGACGGGCGCGCTCATCGCGGCGACCCCTCGGGCTCGAGCGCGGGCGCCTGCGCCGCCGAGCGCTGATCGGGATCGTTGAGCACGGCGTCGGCCGGGGCGGGAACGTCGCCCTCGAGCAGCGCGTCATCGGTGTCGCGCATCCACGTCTCGAGCCGGTCGCGCAGCTCCTCGAGCACGGGCGCGTAGGTCGGGTCGTCCGACAGGTCGTGCGCCTCCTGCGGATCGAACAGCAGGTCGTGCAGCTCCTCCCGCGGCAGCGGCCGATCGGCCCAGCCCGCCTCGATCAGCACGTCCTTGGAGGGGCCGTCGTCGACATTGGCGAGCACCGGCAGCTCGCGGTCGCCGAAGCGGCGGATGTACTTCCAGCGCTGCGTGCGGATCGCACGCTGCGGTTCGTAGGCGGCGTGGTAGGTCAGCTCCGCGAACAGCTCCTCGCGGACCTCGGGGACCTCCTTGCGCATGATCGGCAGGATCGAGCGCCCCTGGACGAAGTCCGGGATCTCCGCGCCGGCGATCTCGCACATCGTCGGGTACAGATCGACCTGCGAGACGAGCGCGTCGGACACCCGGCCGCCGTGAAAGCCGCCCGGGCCGCGCATGATCAGCAGCACGCCGATGCCGCGGTCGTAGAGCGTCGCCTTCGAGCCCGGGAACGCGAGGCCGTGGTCGGTGGTCAGCACGACGAGCGTGTCGTCGGCCAGTTCGTGCTCGTCGAGCGCGTTGAGCACGGCGCCCACGCCCTGGTCGAGCGACCGCGCGCTCGCCTTGTAGGACGCCATGTCGCGGCGCGTCGCCGGCATGTCGGGCAGGTTCGCCGGCGGCACGGAGTACAGCGCGTCGCGCACCGAGGTCGGCTCGAAGAACTCGCGGTGGGTCTCGAAGAAGCCGACCGAGAGGAAGAACGGCTCCTCCGGGCGCTCGCGCAGGATCGACACCGCCGCCGGCGCGACCGTGTCGACGTGATGGGTGTCGATGTCGACGACGTGGTCGTATCCGAGGATCGACGGGTCCTTGGAGAGGTGCTGCTCGCCGATCAGCGCCGACCAGTAGCCCGCGCCGCGCAGCGTGTGGACGAGGTGCTGCGAGTAGTCGTTGAGCTCGAAGCCGCGGTGCGCGAGCCCGATCATGCCGTTGGAGTGCGCCCACTGGCCCGTGAGCAGGCACGCCCGGCTGCCCGAGCACGTCGGCGCGCCGCAGAACGCCTGACGGAAGAGCATGCCCTGGTCGGCCAGCCGCTGGATGTTCGGCGTGGGTATCTGATGACCGTAGGGCTGGATGTAGCGGCCCGTGTCATGGGAATGCAAGTAGAGGATGTTCGGCGGCTTCGTCACCGGATACTGTTTATCGCAAATCCCGACCGGGAAACTCGACTTGGCCTCATGACCGCCCATTCCTTCCCTGAGCTCGGGGACGCGCTCGTTGCCGTCCGGCCCACTAGAGCCTACGTCGTCTGCGCGACGCCACGCAGTGGAAGCACGCTCCTGTGCCAGATGCTCGTGGACTCGGGGATCGCCGGGCGCCCGGCCGAGCACATCGAGCAACTGCGCAAGCGCGGCCGGCCCAACGAGCCGCGCGAGTACTTCGCCGACGTCGAGGACCGGTCCGTGCTCGAGCTGCTGCCGGCCTCCGGGCCTCCGCGCCCGCACCCCGGGGCGATCGAGGCGCGGCTCGCCGCCGTGATCGCCTACGCGACGACGCCCAACGGCGTCTTCGGCACCAAGGTGATGTGGAGCTACATGGCCGACCTGCAGGAGCGCCTCGCAGAGCTGCCCGGCTTCGGCCGCCTCCAGGACGCCGAGCGCCTGTCGGGCCTGCTCGGCGACGTCGAGTACGTCCACGTCGAGCGCGAGGACCACGTCGCGCAGGCGATCTCGATGTGGCGCGCCGTGCAGACCCGCGCGTGGCGCGCCGAGACCGATGACGCCGTCGAGCCGGTCTACTCGTTCTCGGGTATCGACCACCTCGTCCAGCAGCTCCAGCGGCACAACCTCGCCTGGGACCGCTGGTTCGAGCAGCAGGGCATCGAGCCGCTGCGCGTCCGCTACTCCGCGCTCGCCGAGGACCCCGGGCGAGTACTCCAGGAGACCCTCGACTTCATCGGCGTCGGCGACCAGGCCCACACCGAGCCGCCTCCTCCCTCGATGCGCCGCCAGTCCGGGGCGCAGTCGCGCGAGTGGGCCGATCACTACCGTCGCGAGGAGGAGGCTCACCGGTGACCGCGATCCATTCCGACCTGCGCCTCTCGCAGCTGCGCGAGCTCGAAGCGGAGTCGATCCACGTGATGCGCGAGGTGGCGGCGGAGCTCGAGCGGCCCGTGCTGCTGTTCTCGGGCGGCTAGGACTCGATCGTGCTCCTGCGCCTCGCCGAGAAGGCGTTCGGGGTGGGTGGGATGAGTCTCTTCCCGTTCCCGGTCATGCACGTCGACACCGGCCACAACTTTCCCGAGGTGATCGCGTTCCGCGACCGCCGCATCGAAGAGCTCGGCGAGCGGTTGATCGTCGCCTCCGTCCAGGAGTCGATCGACAGGGGTCGCGCAGTCGAGGAGACCGGTCCGGCGGCGTCGCGCAACCGGCTGCAGACCGTCACGCTGCTCGACGCGATCCGCGAGCACCGCTTCGACGCCGCGTTCGGCGGCGCGCGCCGCGACGAGGAGCGCGCCCGCGCCAAGGAGCGCGTGTTCTCCTTCCGCGACCGCGACGGACAGTGGGAGCCGCGCGCGCAGCGCCCGGAGCTGTGGAACCTCTTCAACGGGATGGTCGCCCAGGGCGGGCACGTGCGCGTGTTCCCGCTCTCGAACTGGACCGAGCTCGACATCTGGCGCTACATCGGCGAGGAGCAGCTCGAGCTGCCCTCGATCTACTTCGACGCCGTGATCGAGGAGACGGCGATCACGCGGATCACCGAGCGCGGCGCGACCCGCGCCGACGACCGCACCTCGGAGGCCGCGATGGAGGACCGCAAGCGTGAGGGGTACTTCTAGTGGCCCCGGAGACCGCCGAGCTGCTGCGACTCGCGACCGCGGGGTCCGTCGACGATGGCAAGAGCACGCTGATCGGGCGGCTGCTCTACGACGCGAAGGCGCTGATGGCCGATCAGATGCCGGCCGCGGAGACCGACCTCGCCAACGTCACCGACGGCCTGCGGGCCGAGCGCGAGCAGGGCATCACGATCGACGTCGCCTACCGCTTCTTCGCCACCCCCCACCGCTCCTTCATCATCGCCGACACCCCCGGCCACGTCCGCT
>JAXDHR010000115.1:0-2722 GCA_034664425.1 Solirubrobacteraceae bacterium | reverse complement strand
ATCCGGACGGGGCGGGACTCACCCAGGAGGGGGAGGCGGCGTGCTCCAGCCTGGCGAAGATGAGCAAGTTCAATTCTGCGGATGAGGGTGGAGGCGGTTCATGCGGCGGTTCTGTGCACTCCTGTTGGTTGTCATTTCGTCGGCGCTCGCGGCGACAGCGGGCACGGCCAAGGCCGGGCTGATCACGGGCCTGCTCGGCGGCAATTGTGGTGCGACGGCGCCGGTGTTTGCCCCGTGGGGCGATTGGGCCGGTTACTACTTCGCGCCGAACGGCGGGTTCGAGAACGGCTCAACGGGCTGGACGCTCGGTGGCGGCGCTGCCGTTGTCGGGCAGCCGAACGAGCCGTGGTATCTCGCCGGCTTCGGGAGCCATGCGCTGCAAGTCCCGACGGGCGGCAGTGCCTCGATCAACGTCTGCTACGGGCTGACGTATCCGGGAGCCCGCGCCTTCGCAACCGGCGTCGGCGGGCCGGCGACAATCCACGTGCGGGTCTACTCGCGTGGTCTGCTCGGCGTACTCTCGGTGCTCGACGGAGGGACGTTCCAGGTGAACCAGGGCTGGACGCCGACGCCCAAGATCTCGACGCTCTTCAGCGCGCTCGCCGCGCCGCTGGGCACGAAGTCGATGACGCTGCAGTTCACCGTCGAGAGCGGAACCGCGCAGATCGACGATCTGTTCGTCGATCCGCTGCTGTCACAGGGTTAGGGGCGTTGCGGTCGGGCGGGGGCGTCTAGCCTCCGCCTATGCCCCTACTCAACGTCTGGGACTACGAAGCGGCCGCGGCCGAGCGGCTCGAGCCCGGCGCGCACGGCTATTACGCGGGCGGCGCCGGCGACGAGCTGACGCTGCGCGACAACGTCGAGGCGTTCCGGCGCTGGCAGCTTCGGCCCCGTGTGCTCGTCGACGTCGAGCCGTGCACCACGGCGACGACGGTGCTCGGCCACGACGTGTCGCTGCCGCTGCTGATCGCACCGGTTGCGTTCCAACGCGTCGCGCATACCGACGGGGAGGTCGGCATGGCGCGCGCCGCGAAGGCGGTGGGGACGGTGATGTGCATGTCGACGATGGCGACTTCGACGCCCGAGGAGGTTGCGGCTGTCGGCAGCGCGCGGTGGTTCCAGCTCTATGTCTTCCGCGACGAGGGCGTCACGCGCGAGCTCGTCGGGCGGGTCGCCGACGCCGGCTTCACGGCGCTGGTGCTGACGGTCGACACGCCGTTCCTCGGACGGCGGGAGCGCGACCTTCGCACCGGGTTCGTGATCCCGCCCGAGTTCCCGGTCGCAGCGCTCGGGCAGGGCGGGCTGACTCCGGCCGAAACGTTCGCCCTCACCTCGGCGTCGGTTTCGTGGCGCGACATCGAGCGGCTCGCGACGCTGTCTGGCCTGCCGGTCGTCGTGAAGGGCGTGTTGACGGAGGAGGACGCGAGGCTCGCGTGCGAGCACGGCGCGAGCGCGATCGTCGTCTCGAACCACGGCGGGCGTCAGCTGGACGGTGTGTCGGCGACGATCGACGCGCTCGAAGAAGTGGTTGCGGCCGTAGACGGTCGCGTCGAGGTGCTGCTGGACGGGGGCATTCGCCGCGGCACGGATGTCGTGAAGGCGCTCGCCCTCGGCGCACGGGCAGTCCTCGCGGGCCGCGCGCCGCTCTGGGGCCTGGCCGTCGACGGCGAAGCGGGCGCCCGGCGGGTGCTCGAGCTGCTGCAGGCGGAGATCCTCGGCGCGCTGCGACTGGTCGGCTGCACGTCCCCCGCGGACGTGACCCGAGAGCGCATCGCGCCGCACAAGTAACGGACTGTTACTTGTTGCCCTGAGGTCGGCCAGCACGCTGTTTACCCTGGACGTGATGAAGGGGGTCATCGTCGTGCTCGCTCTGGGGGTCGCGGCCCTCGTCACCGGTGCACGAGTCCATGCCGACGAGCCGGCGAACTGCGGGCTGCCGGCGCAAGGGCCGATGTGGGTCGACTACGCCGGGCACGACGCGCCGATCACGCCGAAGCCGGGGCTCGTACTCGCCGTCTCGTCGGGCACCGCCGTGCCCGCTGCGATGCGCGCCGCGGGCGCCGCGACGATCTTCTTCGACCTGCACCTGAACGACCGCGTCGGCACACCGTCCGCGCCTGCCGATCCCTCGACGATCGCCGCCAAGGCGAAGCGCGAGTTCGACTTCGCCGTGCAGGTCACGGGCTGCGCGACGCCGCTGATCGCGGAGAACGAGCTCTTCGGCGCGCAGACGGTCACCCCGTGGAGCGCCACGAACGCGCAGTACCGCGCCAACGTGTTGCTGCTCCTCCAGGAGCTCGACAATCTCGGCGCGACGACCGCGTTGACGATCGCGAACCCGCCGTACACGGGCGGCGATGCCGCCGACTGGTGGCGCGAGACGGCGAAGGCCGCGATCCTCGTGCGCCAGGTCTACTTCACCGCCCCCGGCCCGAAGGGCCTCTACGCGCTCGGGCCGGCGCGCGCGAGCCGCGCGATGCGCCAGGGGATGCGCGGCCTCATCTCACGCTTCTCGCAGATCGGGATCCCTGCGGGCCGAGTCGCGCTCGAGCTGCAGTTCCAGTCGGCGCCGGGAAAGGGAGGCCGGAACGGGCTGCAACCGAAGTCGGCGTGGCTCGAGATCGTGAAGCTACAGGCGCTCGCTGCCAAACAGGTCGCGGCGGAGACGAAGATCCAGGGCGTCTGGTCGTGGGGCTGGCCGAGCTTCTCGGTCGCCGGCGTC
>JAXDHR010000114.1:0-19022 GCA_034664425.1 Solirubrobacteraceae bacterium | reverse complement strand
GCACGGCTCGTCGTAGACCTTGCCGGTCGATTTCTCGATCGGGTTGAAGACGAGGTACTTGTAGAGGCCCGAGGTCATCCCCTCGGGCAGCTGCAGGCGCGCCGGGTGGAGCGCGTCGAGCTGCGTGCGTGCGACCTCGTTCTTCCACGCGACGATTCCCTCCATGCGCTCGGTCTGGACGAGCCCGAGCGCGGCGGTGAACTCGCTCAGGCGGAAGTTCAGCCCGGTCACCTCGTGCGACGGCTTGCCGTAGTTGCGGAACGCGCGCGCGAACTCGATCACCTGATCATCGCGCGAGACGAGCATGCCGCCCTCGCCCGTCGAGACCGTCTTGGTCGCGTAGAACGACCACAGGCCGGCGTCGCCCCAGGAGCCGGGACGCTGCCCGTTCCAGCTCGCGCCGTGCGCGTGCGCGCAGTCCTCGATCAGGAAGATGCCCTCGGCGCGGCAGAGCTCGGCGATCCGCTCGACCTCGAAGGCGATGTGCCCGCCGATGTGCACGAGGAACGCCGCCTTCGGCTTGTGCTGGGCCACCTTGGCCTCGAAGTCGGCGAACGACATGCAGAGGTCGTCGCGATTCGCGTCGACGAACGCGACCCGCGCTCCCGCGTGCACCGCGGCGAGCGGAGTGGCCATGAAGGTGTTCGACGGGCACAGCACGGTCTCCCCGCGCACGCCCGCGAACTCGAGCGCGGCCATCGCCGCGCCCGTCCAGCCCGAGGTGGCGACGGCGGGCAGGCCGTTCCAGGCCGACCAGGCGGCCTCGAAGCGCTCGGTCAGCGGGCCCTCCGACCAGCGTTGGGAGGTGATGACCTCGTCCCAGAGCTCGTGCAGGCGCGCACGGTCGCGCTCGTCGAAGCCGATCCCGAAGCGGCCGAGGTCCGGCGGGCTGGAGACGTCCATCAGCTGCCCACCCCCGCGATCCACTCGCGCAGCGGCGCGTGGCGTGCGGGGACGAGGCCGGCGAGCGCCGCGGCGAGGGCGAACAGCAGCAGGACGATCGCGTGGCCCTTGCCGAGGTGGTCGATCACGTGCGGCCACGGCAGCACGGCGACCGCCAGGCATGCGGCCGAGGCGGTCCAGAGCGCCGCACGCAGGCCGCGCGCGTGCCCCCGATCCCAGGCGAAGCCGCCGGCGAGCACGAGGGGCGTGAGCATGACGAGCAGCGTCGTGAAGGTGTCGTAGCGGTCGAAGTCCGAATCGACGGGCGCGAGCGACAGGACGCCGAGCACCAGCGCGGCGGTCGCCGCGGCCCACGCGACGGCGAGGCCCGCGCGGCGCGCCAGCGCCCCGACGGGGAACCGGCGCTCGGGCAGCGCGGGCGCTGCGGCGGCCTCCCGGTGCCACTCGACGTAGCGGCGCACGCCCTCGCGGAACGGCGTCGTCGCGGTCCAGCCGAGGTCCTCGGCGGCGCGCTCGCCGCTGACGGGCGCGCCGGCGTAGTCGCCGGTGCGGCCCGGCGTGAAGGTCAGCTCGACGTCGCCGACGATGTCGCACACGGTCTCGGCGATCTCGCGGATCGTCGTGTCCTCGCAGCCGACGAGGTTGTAGGTCCGTCCCGCCGCGACGGGCGCCAGCGCGCGCACGACTCCCTCGGCGAGGTCCTCGACGTAGACGAAGCGGCGGCTCTGGGAACCGTCGCCGGCGATCGTCAGCGGCTCTCCGGCGAGCGCTCGGCCGACGAAGGCGGGGACGACCGCGGCGGGCCGGGCGCGCGGGCCATAGGGAATGCCGAAGCGCAGGATCGTGTGCTCGACGCCGTAGAGCTCGCCATAGGCGTGGCAGTAGTGCTCGCCGGCGAGCTTGGTCGCCGTGTACAGGTGCGCGGGCGCGCACAGCGGCAGCGACTCGACGTGGGTGTCGGCGGGCGTGTCGGAGTAGACCCAGATCGTCGACGCGTACACCACGCGCCCGACCTCGCGGCGGCGGGCGGCCTCGAGCACGTGTAGCGTGCCGCGGGCGTTGCGCCGCTCGCCGTCCACAGGGTCCTGCTGGACCTCGTTGACGTCGGCGCTGGCCGCAAGGTGGATGATCGCGTCGCAGCCGTCCATCGCCGCCGTGACGGCGTCGAGGTCGGCGAGATCGCCGAGCACGACCGGGACCCGGTCGGGGGCGTGATGAGGTGAGGGCCTGGTATCGAAGATTCGTGGTCGGTGACCGGCTGCGAGCAGCTGGTCGACGACATGCGATCCGATGAATCCCGAGCCACCCGTGACGAGCACGTCCATTGCGCGCGCCGGCTCCACTGGCATGCGACGCAGCCTACAGAGCGCGGGATGAGAACCTCTCAGCTCGGACTCAGGACGATGGTGCGCGAGTGGGGACGGATCGGCTGCCTCGGCTTCGGCGGCCCGCCGGCCCACATCGCGCTGCTGCGCGAGCTGTGCGTCGAGCGGCGGCGCTGGCTTGGCGCGCGCACGTTCGAGGACGCGGTCGCCGTCTGCAACCTGCTGCCCGGCCCTGCCTCGACGCAGCTCTCGATCCTCACCGCCTGGATGCTGCGCGGCCCTGCCGGCGCGCTCGCCGGCGGCCTCGCCTTCATCCTGCCCGGCCTGGCCGCGATGCTCGTGCTGGCCGCGCTGTTCCTCGCTGCATCGCCCCCGGCCGTCGTCCGCGGCGCGGGCGCCGGCGCGGGCGCCGCCGTCGCCGCCGTTGCGCTGCAGGCTGGGCTCGGTCTGCTGGTCCCCGCGCTCCGGCGGCACGAGGGCGCGCCGCGGGCGCGCCGGATCGCGTATCTCGCAGCGGGTGCCGTCGCCGCCACGGCCGTCGGGCCGTGGCTCGTGCTGCTGCTGCTCGCGGCCGGTGCGCTCGAGCTCGCGCTGCGGCGAGGGGGCGCGCGCGCGGGCGTCCACGCCTGGCCGCTGCTCGCCGCCGTCCCCGTCGCCGGCGGGCTCGCCTGGACGGCGTTCAAGGTCGGCGCCCTGTCCTACGGCGGCGGCTTCGTGATCGTCCCGTTGATGCAGGCGGACGCGGTCGAGCACCACCGCTGGATGAGCGCCGCGCAGTTCCTCGACGCCGTCGCCCTCGGCCAGGTCACGCCGGGCCCCGTCACGCACACCGTAGCGGCGGTCGGCTACGCGGCCACCGGCGTCGGCGGCGCGCTGCTGGCCGCGGCCGTCGCCTTCGCGCCGTCGTTCGCCTTCGTGCTCGTCGGCGCCCGCCACTTCGGTCGGCTGCGGACCAGCCCCGCCGCCCGCAGCTTCCTCGACGGCGCGGGGCCGGCGGCGATGGGTGCGATCCTCGGCGCGACGATCCCGCTCACGACGGCCCTGTCGCAGTCGTGGCAGTTCGCGGTGCTGGCCGGTGCGGCGCTGCTGCTGCTCGCGCTGCGGCGCGGCGTGGTGCTCACGCTCCTGCTCGCGGGCGCTGCCGGAGCGCTCGTCGCGCTCGCCGGCGGACCGGTCCCGGCCTGACCGCGCAGGGACCTGCGAATGAGAATGAGTTTCAGTATGGTGCGGGCGCATGGCCCGGACCCGGACGCTCGCCCTCGCCGCTGCACTCGCAGTGCTGCTCGCGGGCTGCGGCGCCGATACGGGCGCGCCGCGGCCGGGAGCGCTTGCGGTGACCGCGACGACGACGCAGGTCGCCGATCTCGTGCGGGCCGTCGGCGGCCCGAGCGTCGACGTGCACCAGATCCTCGCGCCCAACTCGGACCCGCACGAGTACGAGGTGCGTCCCGGTGACGTCAAGGCGATCGCGGAGTCCAAGCTCGTGATCGCGTCGGGCGGGGACGTCGACGCGTGGCTCGGCGACGCCACCGACGCGGCCGGCGCCACGGGCCGGGTGACGACGCTGATCGATCACGTGCGCACGCAGACCGGGAGCGAGGCCGGGCAGCGCGGCGACACGGACCCGCACTGGTGGCAGGATCCGCGCAACGGCGTCCGTGCCGTGGCGGCGATCCGCGACGCCCTGGCCGCCGCGGACCCCCGTGCCGCCCCCGGCTTCCGCCGCCGCGCGGCCGCGTACACGCGCAGGATCGAGCGTCTGGACCGCTCGATCGCGCGCTGCTGGATGCGCGTGGCGCCCGTGCAGCGCCGGCTCGTGACGACCCACGACGCGCTCGGCTACTACGCGCACCGCTACGGCATCAGGGTGATCGGCGCGGTGATCCCATCGCTGTCGACGGCGGGGGCGCCGTCTGCGGGCGGCCTCGCCCGGCTCGTGGCCGCGATCCGGCGCGAGCACGTCATGGCGATCTTCGCGGAGAGCTCGGTCAATCCGAAGGTCGAGCAGGCGATCGCGCAGGAGACCGGCGCCGTCGTCGGGCGCCCGTTGTGGGCCGATTCGCTCGGCCCCGCGGGCTCGGACGGGTCGACCTACCTCGCCTCGCTCGCGTCGAACACGCGAGCGCTGGTCGACGGGCTCTCGGGCGGCGCGGTCGCCTGCCGGCTTTCTCGCTGAGCCGCGTGTCGATTCTCGCCGCGCTCGTTCGTCGTCTGCAGTAGAGGCGGCCGATGGGGCCGCGCGAACCCCAGGAGGAATCCGATGCGTTTCATGGCGATGGTCAAGGCGACGGCCGACAGCGAGGCGGGCCTGCTGCCCAGCGAGAAGCTGCTGGCGGCGATGGGCGCGTACAACGAGGAGCTGGTCAAGGCGGGCGTGATGCTCGCCGGCGAGGGCCTGCATCCGAGCTCGAAGGGCGCGCGCGTGCACTTCGACGGCGACCAGCGGACCGTGGTCGACGGGCCGTTCACGGAGACCAAGGAGCTGATCGCCGGCTTCTGGCTGCTCCAGTGCAAGTCCCGCGAGGAAGCGCTCGAGTGGATCAAGCGCTGCCCGAACCCGATGGAGGGCGCGTCCGAGATCGAGCTGCGCCAGGTGTTCGATCCCGAGGACTTCGGCGACGCGCTGACCCCCGAGCTGCGCGAGGCCGAGGAGCGCGTCCGTTCGCAGGCGGAGGCGAACCGCTAGACCACGCGTTAGCGGATCTCGGCAGCATCCGATCGCGGATGCTGCTGAGATCTGCGCGTGCGCGAGACCGAGGCACATCGGGCGATCGAGGCGGTCTGGCGGATCGAGTCCGCGCGGCTGATCGCGGGGCTGACCCGCATCGTGCACGACGTGGGGCGTGCCGAGGAGCTCGCCCAGGACGCCCTCGTCGCCGCGCTCGAGCAGTGGCCGGCGTCCGGCGTCCCCGACAACCCCGGGGCGTGGCTGATGACGACTGCGCGCAACCGCTCGATCGACGCGCTGCGCCGGCGCGAGACGCTCGAGCGCAAGGTTCAGGAGCTGGGCCGAGAGCTCGAGACCGAGGAGGAGCGCGACCTCGCCGCGGAGCTCGACGACCGCGTCGGCGACGACCTGCTGGCGCTGGTGTTCATCGCCTGCCACCCCGTGCTCTCGACCGAGGCGCGCGTCGCGCTGACGCTGCGCCTGCTCGGTGCGCTGACGACGGACGAGATCGCGCGCGCGTTCCTGGTGCCGAAGGCGACCGTCGCGCAGCGGATCGTGCGCGCGAAGAAGACGCTCGCGGACGCGCACGTGCCGTTCGAGCTGCCGCCGCCCGAGGCGCTCGAGGCGCGCCTGGCGTCGGTGCTCGAGGTCATCTACCTCGTGTTCAACGAGGGCTATGCGGCGACCGCGGGCGAGGACTGGATCCGCCCGGAGCTGTGCGCGGAGGCGCTGCGCCTGGGGCGCATCGTCGCCGAGCTCATGACGGAGCAGCCCGAGGTCCACGGGCTCGTCGCGCTGATGGAGATCCAGGCCTCGCGACTGCGGGCGCGACTCGGACCGGCCGGCGAGCCGGTGCTGCTCGGAGACCAGGACCGGGCGCGCTGGGACCGGCTGCTGATCGGCCGCGGCCTCGTCGCGCTGGAGCGTGCGCGGCGGCTCGGCCGTCCCGCCGGCCCGTACGTGCTCCAAGCCGAGATCGCGGCCTGCCACGCGCGCGCCCCGGCCGCCGAGGCGACCGACTGGGCGCGGATCGCCGCGCTCTATGCCGCCCTCGCGCAACGCATGGCGTCGCCCGTGATCGAGCTCAACCGCGCCGTCGCGCTCGGCATGGCGCTCGGCCCGGCGGCGGGCCTCGAGCTTGTCGACGCGCTCCGCGACGAGCCGGCGCTCGCCGGCTACCACCTCCTGTCGAGCGTGCGCGGCGACCTGCTCGAGAAGCTCGGCCGCCGCGACGAGGCGCGCGAGGAGTTCGAGCGCGCGGCGGCGATGACGCGCAACGAGCGCGAGCGGGCGCTGCTCCTGCGGCGCGCCGCGGCCTGCGAGCCGGGCGCGGTGCGCTGAGTGCGCGCCGACCCCCGCGAGCTGGCGGCCGTCTTCGGCGGCGGCTTGATCGGCGCGATCGCGCGCGCCGAGCTGGCGGACTGGCTGCCGCACCGCCCGGGCGCCTGGCCATGGGCGACGTTCATCGTCAACCTCGCCGGGGCGTTCCTGCTCGGGTACGTGACGACGCGCCTGCAGGAGCGGCTGCCGCTCTCGGCCTACCGGCGGCCGTTCCTCGGTACGGGCGTGTGCGGCGCGCTGACCACGTTCTCGACCGTGCAGGTCGAGCTGCTGGCGATGCTCGACGGCGATCACTTCGCGCTGGCGTGCGCCTACCTGGCGGCGAGCGTCGCCCTCGGCTTCCTCGCGGTGGCGGTGGCGACGAACCTCGTGCGCCGCGGCGTGGTGCGCGCGTGAGTGTGGGAGTGCTGCTCGGCGTCGGGCTGCTCGGCGGCGCGGGCGCGATCGCGCGGCTGCTGCTCGACGGTGCGGTCGCGCGGCGGCTCGGCCGGGCGTTCCCGTTCGGCACGCTGGCCGTCAACCTCAGCGGCGCGCTGGCGCTGAGCGTGCTGGTCGGCGCGCGGCTCGCGGAGCACCCGTATGCCGTCGCGGGCACGGGCTTCGTGGGCGCCTACACGACGTTCAGCACGTGGATGCTCGAGACGCACCGGCTCGCGGAGGACGGGCGCACGCGCGCCGCCGTCGCGAACGTCGCCGTCAGCCTGGTCCTCGGTCTCCTCGCCGCGTGGGCCGGGCGCGGGCTGGGTCGCCTGCTGTGAGCGCCGGCGCCCGCAAGCTCACGGTCTACCTGGGCGAGCGCCAGCGTGCCCGCGGCGCGTTCCTCGCCGACGCGATCGTCGACGTCTACGCCCGCCGCGAGCTGCGTGCGAGCCTCGTCCTGCGGGGCGCGGAGGGCTTCGGCGCGCGCCACGGGTACCGCACCGATCGACAGCTGACGCTGTCCGAGGACCTGCCCCTGGTCGTCGTCGGCGTCGATGCGGCGCCCCGGATCGAGGCGGCTCTCGCCGACGTGCGGGCGCTCGGACTCCGCGGCCTCGTGACCGTCGAGCGCGCCCGCCTGGCCCCGTCGCCGCTGGCGCTGCCCGCCGAGCTCGACGGTCAGGTCAAGCTCACGGTCTATCTCGGGCGCCGCGAGCACGCGGGCGGCATGCCCGCCTTCGCGGCAGTCGTCGCGCTGCTGCGGCGCCACGGCGTCGCCGGTGCGACCGTGCTGCTCGGCGTCGACGGGACCGTCCGGGGAACGCGCGAGCGCGCTGCCTTCCTCGGGCGCAACGCCCGCGTGCCGCTGATGGTGATCTCGGTCGGCGAAGGCGCGCGGATCGCGGCGGCGCTGGGCGAGCTGGACGGGCTGCTCGACGCCCCGCTGGTGACGCTCGAGCGCGTGCGCGTGTGCAAGCGCGACGGCGTGCGCCTCGCCGAGCCGGAACTCGCGCCGCCGGCGCCGATCGCGGGGCTCGAGTCGCGGATCAAGCTGACGGTCTACGCCGGCGAGCAGAGCCGCCACCGCGGCGAGCCGCTCGCCCCGGGGCTGCTGCGCGCGCTGCGCCGCGACGGCTTCGCGGGGGCGACCGTGCTACGCGGCGTCTGGGGCTACCACGGCGAGCACGCGCCGCACGGCGACACGCTGTGGCAGCTGCGGCGGCGTGCACCGGTCATGCTCGTCGCGGTCGGAGCGCCCGAGCGTGCGCAGCGGGCATTCGCGCTGATCGACGCCTGGACGGATGCGACCGGACTCGTGACCAGCGAGCCGGTTCATGCGGCCGACGGCAGCGCCAGCGCGTCGAGCGGGCGCAACTCGTCCGCATAGGAGACCGACAGGCGGCTCAGGATCCCGTCGGGATCCACGCTGTACTGCCCGAGTCGCCACAAGGGCGGGGAGTAGGCGTGGATCGAGACGGCGCGCGGCACGGCGCACGTCAGCCGGTGGATGTGCGAGGGCCCGAAGGCGAAGGCGCCGCCGGCGGCATGGCGCATGCGCCGCTCGGCACGTCCGAGGCGCAGCACGTGCTCCTCGAGCTCGCCCTCGACGACGTGGACGGCGCCGCTGGACGTGTCGTGGTCGTGCCAGCCGGTGTCGGCCTCGGGGACCCAGAAGAGGGCCCATACGTCGACGCTCGCGTCGCGGTGCAGCGCCGCGTACGTGCGCGTGCACGCCGCCGTGTCCAGCTGCGGCGCCCACAGGTCGGCGCGGGCGCCGACGCCTTCTGCAAGCGAGATCAGCTCGTGGCGTTCCAGCGGCCGGCCGCGAGGGTCGGCGAGGGCGGTCACCAGCTCGGCGACAGACGGCATCAGCTCAGTACCTCCTTGAGCAGGGGGGCGCCGAGCAGGCGCCCCGGATTGGTCGTGGCGATCACGCGTCGGGCGCTCGGGTCGAGCCCCAGCGGCAGGGGCGCGGCGTAGGGCCGGTCGGAGCCGTGGCAGACGACGTCGACGCCCAGCACGCGAATCACGGCGTCCACGGCGCGCATCCCGTAGGAGGACGTTTCGACGAAGGTCAGGGGATCGATCGCGCGGTCGCGGCCCCCGCGCGCCCGATGGCGCTCGCCGTGGAGCGGGGCGAGCCCGGCCAGCGCGGAGAAGCAGACGCGCAGATCGGGGAAGCGCTCGCGACCGCCGTCCGCCCACGCCCACCACGCGGCGTGCAGCTGGGCGACGTAGGGCACGACCGCCGCCCACCACGCGGGCCGGCCCGGCAGCGCGTCGCCGGGCGGCCCGGGATGGACGAGCACAGGCCGGCGGGCCGCCGCGAGCGTCGACAGCAGCGGAGCCAGGCGTTCGAGGCCGCCGGGCGCCGCAAGCGCGTCCGCGGGCAGCTCGAGCCCGATGGCGCCGGCACCGAGCGCCTCCTGCAGGGCCGGGACGCCGGTCGCCGCCGTCCACGCCCGGAAGGGGGCCGGCAGGTCGAGCGCGCCCTCGAGCCAGGCCTCCGACAGCGCGCGGGACTCCGCTTCAGGCAGTCGGTCGATGCCGAGCGCCGCCGACGGGGCGACGGCGACCAGCTCGAGCCCGGCGGCGAGCGCCTGGTCGGCGCGCGCCGCGACGTCGTGCGCGGCGGGGTCGACGGCGAACGGTGCCTCCGCCTCGAGCTCCAGCGTCCAGCCGTCGAGGCGCGGCGGGCGACGACGGGCGCGCAGAGCACGCAGGAACGGCGCGGGCCACAGGTGCTGGTGGAGGTCGATGGTCACGATGGCATCTGAATCGATTCAGTGAATCGGTTCACTGAATCGGTTCAAGGGTAGCGTGCATCGGGCGGGGAGGTCGAGCGTCACGCAGTGACCCCCGTCGGCCGGTACGGTTGGCTCGTGGCTCTGCGGAGACGTGTCACGATCAAGGACGTCGCCGCCGCCACGGGGCTCTCGCCCGCGGCGGTGTCCTACGCCCTCCGCGGCGTGCAGACCTCGCCGGACACGCAGGACCGCGTGCGCCGCGCCGCCGAGGAGCTCGGCTACACCGGCAACGCCATCGCCCGCGCGCTCGCGCGCGGCCGCACTGGGCTGGTCGGCGTCCTCGCCGGTTCGCTCGAGGACCTCGGCGAGCAGCGCTTCGTCGAGCTGCTCGGCCGCGAGCTGGCCCGTCACGACCTGCGCATGGTGATCGCCGACGCCGGCGGCGAGCCGGAGCGCGAGCGCCAGCTCGCCCGCCAGCTGGCCGAGCAGCTGGTCGATGGGCTGGTGATCTCTCCGCTCGATCCGTCCGACGCATCGTGGGCGGAGGTCGGCGAGGCGCTGCCGATCGTCGCCGTCGGCGACGCGCTCGCGGGGCCGACCGCGGGCGAGGTGCTGTTCGACAACCGCGCCGGCGTCTCGCTCGTGCTCGAGCGCCTCCACGACCTCGGCCACCGGCGGATCGCGGTGCTGACCCCGAGCCGCCGCTCCACGCCGGACCGCCCCGCGGAGCGCGTCGTCGCGGAGGTCTGCGCGCGGCTCGGTATCGACGCCACCGTCGTGAACTCGCGCCACTCGATCGAGGACGCCACGCGCACCGCCGCGTCGCTGCTCGCGGGCGATCCGCGCCCGACGGCGATCTTCTGCCTCTCGGACTCGATCGCGTGCGGCGTCTACGCGGCGGCGGCGGCCGCGGGGCTCTCGATCCCGCGCGAGCTGTCGGTCACGGGCTATGACAACCACCCGATCGCGGGGGTCGTGGCGCCCGCGCTGACGAGCGTCGACTGGGGCATGCCCGCCGTCGCGTCGGCCGCGAGCGGGCTGCTCGCGGCCGCCGTGGGCGGTCACCCCCGACGGGGCGCGCGGGCGCACGTGCGCGTGACGCCGGAGCTGATCGAGCGGGCGTCGACCGCACGACGGGCACGCCGCACGGAGAGGAGCCCTGCATGATCTTCCGCCAGCTCACCCACGATGACCTGGGCTGCGCCAGCTACCTGATCGGCGACGAGGACGCGGGCGTCGCGGCGGTCGTCGACCCGCGGCTCGACATCGACGGGTACCTGCGCCTGGCGCGCTACCTCGGCGTCCGGCTCGAGCACGTGCTCGAGACCCATACCCACGCCGACCACGTCTCGGGCCACGGGCGGCTCGCCGCCGCCACCGGCGCGACGATCCACATCCACCGCGACGCGGGTGCCGAGTATCCGCACGAGCCCTTCGACGACGGCTGGGAGCTCGAGCTCGGCGCGCTGATCGTCCGCGCCGTGCACACGCCGGGCCATCGCCCCGAGCACACCGCGTTCGCGCTCATCGACACCGCGCGGGGCGACGAGCCGTGGGCGCTGCTCGGCGGCGACTCGCTGTTCGTCGGCGATATCGCGCGGCCCGACCTCGCCGTCGAGCGCGAGGCCGGCGCGCGCGGCATCTTCCGGTCGCTGCACGAGCGCGTGCTCGCCCTCCCCGACACCTGCGAGCTGTGGCCGGGCCATCTCGGCGGCTCGATGTGCGGCGGGCCCGGCATGGACCTCAAGGTCGCTTCGACGATCGGGTTCGAGCGCGCGCACCAGGAGCTGCTGGCGATCGACGACGAGGACGAGTTCGTCGCGCGCTCGATCGCCTCGCTCGGCCCGCAGCCTCCGAACTTCGAGAACATCGTCGCGCTCAACCGTGGCCCGCTGCTGCGCGAGGTCGTCGACGCGCACCCGCTGACCCCGCGCCAGCTCGAGCAGACGGGGTCGGACGGTGCGCTGCTGATCGACGTCCGCACGGAGCTGCAGTTCGACGAGGCGCACGTACCGAACGCCGTCTGCATCCCGACGCGGCGTGCCGGCTTCGGCTCGAAGCTGGCCTGGCTGGCCGCGCCCGGGCAGCCGCTCGTGTTCATCGGGCGCGATGACGAGGACGCGCTCTCCGCGACCGAGCTGGCCGCGGCCGTCGGCCTGCGCACGATCGGCGGCTACCTCGCGGGGGGCATGACCGCGTGGCGCGAGGACGGCCGGCCCGTGCAGCGCGTCGCGCGCATGACCGTGCCCGAGCTGCACGCCCGCCGTGACGGGCTTCAGCTGCTCGACGTGCGCGAGCGCAGCGAGTGGGAGGACGGCCACATCCCCGGCGCGGTGTTCCGCCCCTACCACGACGTCGACGGCATCCCGGACGGCATCGATGCGCAGCGCCCCGTCGCCGTCATCTGCGCGTCGGGCCAGCGTGCCGCGGTGGCCGCCAGCCTGCTGCAGCGGGCGGGCGCGCGCGACGTCGTCCACGTCGTCGACGGCGGCGTCGGGCAGTGGCGGCGCGAGGGCTGGCCGATCGAGGTCTAGCCCCGGTCGCGCGACAACCTACCCCCCCGGGGTATCATGGAGAGCGATGCTCGATGTGATCAAGCACGGGTTGGAGGATGCGTTCCTGATGGCCTGGCAGGTCTGGTGGGCGCTGGTCCTCGGCTTCGCGATCTCCGCCGTGGTTCAGGCGTGGGTGCCGCGCGAGCGCATCGAGCGCGCGCTGTCGGGGAGCGGCGTGCGACCGCTGGCAACGGCGACCGGCCTCGGCGCCGCGTCGTCGTCGTGCTCCTACGCGGCCGTGGCGATCGCCAAGAGCCTGTTCCAGAAGGGCGCCTCTGCCGCGTCTGCGCTGGCCTTCCAGTTCGCCTCGACCAACCTCGTCTGGGAGCTCGGCCTGGTCCTGTGGGTGCTGATCGGCTGGCAGTTCGCGCTGGCCGAGTACGTGGGCGGCATCGTCATGATCGCGCTGATGGCGCTCGGCCTGCGCGCGTTCGTCTCGCGGCGCCTGGAGGACGAGGCTCGCGCGCACGCTCGTGATGCCGATGCGGGGCACGAGCACCATGCTGCGGGCGAGGCCCTGCCGTGGCGTCAACGGCTGACCTCGGCCGCCGCATGGTCGGACGTCGCCCACAACTTCCGCGGCGACTGGCAGATGCTCTACAAGGAGATCGGGATCGGCTTCCTGCTCGCCGGATTCGTCGCCCAACTGGGTGACGGGTTCTTCAACGGGCTCTTCCTCGAAGGCGCGTCGGCGCCGGTGCGAACCGTCTGGGGCGCCCTGGTGGGCCCGCTCATCGCTGTGCTGAGCTTCGTCTGCTCCGTCGGCAACGTGCCGCTCGCCGCGGTGCTGTGGAGCGGTGGGATCTCGTTCGCCGGCGTGATGGCCTTCATCTTCGCCGACCTGATCGTGCTCCCGATCCTCGCCATCTACCGCAAGTACTACGGGACCCGGTTCGCGCTGCGCATCACGGCGCTGATGTTCGTGACCATGGTCGCCTCCGCGCTCGTCCTCGACCTGCTCTTCGGCGCACTCGGGCTCGTCCCGGACGGAGCCCGGCCCACACGCGCGGACATCTTCAGCTCGGTCGGGCTCGACTACAAGTTCGCGCTCAACGTCGTGGGCGTGATCGTGTTCGGGCTCCTCATCGGGCTGACCCTCCGTCGCGGCGCCACCGATCCGGTGTGCGGCATGACGGTCGATCGAAGCCGGGCGGAGACGGTCGAGCACGCCGGACGCACGTGGTTCGTCTGCTCACCCGGCTGCCGTGACGCCTTCGCCGCGGATCCGCGGCGCTACGGCGCCTAGTTCGCCGGACGGCTCAGCGGAGCTCGCTGATGCGGATCAGGATGCAGGACGATGGATGTGCCGGGCTGGCCGGCGGGGCCGACTGTGATCCAGCGCATCCCGCCGTATCCGACGTCGTTGCGGACCTCGAAGCCGAGGGTGTCGCGGTAGAACGCCAGGGCGGCGTCCGCGTCGTCATGCGGGAGGAAGGTCGAGTGGATGGTGATGTCCATGGCGGTCAGGCCAGTTGCGCGCGCGAGGGCTCTCGGTCAGCTGCCGACGTAGGCCGCGAGATGCTCGCCGGTGAGAGTGGAGCGCCTGGCGACGAGGTCGGCGGGTGTGCCCTCGAAGACGATCCGGCCGCCGTCGTGGCCGGCGCCGGGGCCCAGGTCGATGATCCAGTCCGCGTGCGCCATGACCGCCTGGTGGTGCTCGATGACGATGACCGACTTACCGGAGTCCACGAGCCGGTCGAGCAGGCCGAGCAGCTGCTCGACGTCGGCGAGGTGCAGGCCGGAGGTCGGCTCGTCGAGGACGTAGACGCCGCCCTTCTCGGCCATGCGGGTGGCCAGCTTGAGGCGCTGCCGCTCGCCGCCGGACAGCGTGGTGAGCGGCTGCCCGAGGCTGAGGTAGCCGAGGCCGACGTCGGCGAGTCGGGTGAGGATCTTCTGCGCTGCCGGCGTCTTCGCGTCGCCGCCGCCGAAGAACTCCTCCGCCTCGGTGACCGGCATCGCGAGGACCTCGCTGATGTCCTTCCCGCCGAGTCTGTACTCCAGGACCTCGGCCTGGAAGCGCTTGCCCTCGCATTCCTCGCAGGTGGTGGCGATGCCGGCCATCATCGCCAGGTCGGTGTAGATCACGCCGGCGCCGTTGCAGGTGGGGCAGGCGCCCTCGGAGTTGGCGCTGAACAGCGCCGGCTTCACGCCGTTGGCCTTCGCGAACGCCTTGCGGATCGGGTCGAGCAGCGCGGTGTACGTCGCGGGGTTGCTCCGGCGTGAGCCCTTGATCGCCGCCTGGTCGACCGACACGACACCGTCCCGGCCCGACACGGAGCCACGGATCAGGGAGCTCTTTCCCGATCCGGCCACGCCCGTGATCACCACCAGCACGCCGAGCGGTATGTCGACGTCGACGTCCCGCAGGTTGTGGGCGCCGGCGTCGCGGACCTCCAGCACGCCGGACGGCGTCCGCACCGACGCCTTGAGGGAGGCCCGGTCGTCGAGATGGCGGCCGGTGATGGTGTCGCCGGCCCGCAGCCCGTCGACGCTGCCCTCGAACACGACCTCGCCACCGGCGGTGCCTGCACCGGGGCCGAGGTCGACCACGTGGTCGGCGATCGCGATCGCCTCCGGCTTGTGCTCGACGACGAGCACCGTGTTGCCCTTGTCGCGCAGCCGCAGCAGCAGGCCGTTCATCCGCTGGATGTCGTGCGGGTGCAGGCCGATGGTGGGCTCGTCGAAGACGTAGGTCACGTCGGTGAGCGACGAGCCGAGGTGGCGGATCATCTTCACGCGCTGCGCCTCGCCGCCCGACAGCGTGCCCGACGGCCGATCGAGCGAGAGGTAGCCCAGCCCGATCTCCACGAACGAGTCCAGGGTCCGCCGCAGGCTCGCGAGCAGCGGCGCCACCGAAGGCTCGTTCAGACCGCGCACCCATCCGGCGAGGTCGCTGATTTGCATCGCGCAGACGTCGGCGATGTTCTTGTCCTTGATCTTCGACGACCGCGCCCCAGCGCTGAGCCGCGTGCCTCCGCAGTCCGGGCAGGTGGCGAAGGTGACAGCCCGCTCCACGAAGGCGCGAATGTGCGGCTGCATCGCGTCGACGTCCTTGGACAGCATCGACTTCTGGATCTTCGGGATCAGACCCTCGTAGGTGAGGTTGACACCGTTGACCTTGATCCTGGTCGGCTCCTTGTAGAGGAGGTCGCGCAGCTCCTTCTCGGTGAACGCCTTGATCGCCCTGTCCGGGTCGAAGAAGCCGCAGCCGTTGAAGATCCGGCCGTACCAGCCGTCCATGCTGTAGCCGGGGATCGTGAGGGCACCCTCGTTGAGCGACTTGCTGTCGTCGTACAGCGCCGTGAGATCGATGTCGTTGACGGTGCCGCGGCCCTCGCAGCGCGGGCACATGCCGCCGGTGATCCGGAAGCTCCGCCGCTCCTTCGTGGGGGCGGCCCCGCGCTCGATGGTGACCGCCCCCGTGCCCGAGATGGAGGCGACGTTGAACGAGAACGCCTGGGGCGAGCCGATGTGCGGTTGCCCGAGCCGGCTGAAGAGGATGCGCAGCATCGCGTTGGCGTCGGTCGCCGTGCCGACTGTGGAGCGGGCGCCGGCACCCATCCGCTGCTGGTCGACGATGATCGCGGTCGTCAGGCCATCGAGTACGTCGACCTCGGGCCGCGCCAGCGTCGGCATGAAGCCCTGCACGAAGGCGCTGTAGGTCTCGTTGATCATCCGCTGGGACTCCGCGGCGATCGTTCCGAACACCAGCGAGCTCTTGCCCGAGCCGGAGACGCCGGTGAACACCGTCAGCCGGCGCTTCGGGATCTCGATGCTGACGTCCTTGAGGTTGTTCTCGCGCGCGCCGTGCACGCGGATCAGATCGTGGCTGTCGGCGACGTGCAGCGAAGGCGGCTTCGTGGCGACCCCGGAAGTCACGTGAATCGCGCTGTCCATGGCGGGCAGGCTAGGTCACCTCGTGGCCGGCGCTTCTCGATTCCCGGCCGGTCGCGTGACCTGCCCGGCCGACATGTGCCCGCCGCGCAGCCGCGCGAGGTCGCGTAGGTGCCGCGCGGCGGCTGATGTGCCGGTCACCTGCGAGATCGTGCCACGTCGCGGCGGGGGTGCGTCGCGCGCGTCGCGTCGCACCCCCTCACCGCGATCGGCGCTACCGCCGCGTGTCGTCCCGGCCGCTGTCGCCGGCCGGCGCGGCGACGACCTCGTAGGTCGGGTTGTCGCCGTGCTGCTGGGTGTAGAACATGCGCCAGCCCCGATGGAACGGCGTCGGGACCTTGGCTCCGAGGATCCCGTCGGTACCGGGGTCGCCGTCGGAGACGTGGACGCCGGTGATCTCGTTGTCGCCGTCGTTCTTGCCGAACCCGCCGTTGGCCGCGTCGATGGTTGCCGAGGCGTCGCGGCCCTCGGCCAGCCAGCGCGTGGGCTTATCCCCGGCGTGGGAGTAATCGGCTCGCAGATCGAACACGAAGCCGGAGTCCAGGGCGTTGCGCTGGCCGTGCAGCGTGTCGCCGGCGTCCTCGACGAACGTGACCTGGTCGCGCGAGAGGAACGCGCCGTTGTCGAGCCCGGTGTGAGCCTGGTCGCCGGCGTAGAACAGCGACAGCTTGCCCGTGTTCGCCGATGGGCTCGACTGCACGAGGCGCTGCACGCCGCCCCATCCGCCGGCGCTCGCGTTCTCAGGGCTCGTCGCGTTCGTGTCGCCCGTCTCGTCGAAGTAGAACTCGCGGAAGTGCGATCCGGGCCGGAAGAACCCGTTCTCCGGGCGCTTGAACGGCGTGGCGTGCGCGAGCTTGGCGGCGGCGTTGGCGTCGAACGGCGCCGAGCCGTCGGTGCCGGTGTCGTGGACGACCACCCAGCTCGTGCCGAGCTGCTGGCCGTAGCTGTGGTCGAGGGCCTGGTCGGGCGCGTTCAGCGGCTTCTGGGACTCGTAGGTGATCGGCGTCCCCGCGGTGTTGCGGACCTGCAGCGCCTCGAGCTTGCCGTGGCGCAGGTCGCCGGGCGCGTCGGGCACGAACCGGTAGACGAAGCTGTTCGGCTCCTTCGCGGCGGTGCCGCCCTTGCCCGCGCCGCCGATGTCCTCGACGAGCCAGACATTGCCGTCCGAGTCGTTCTGCACGCCCTCGTACCCCCCTCGGCCGAGCGAGCCCGACACGTCGTCGACGGTCGACGGGTAGCCGGCCGTCGCCGCGTACGTGGGTGCCGTCGCGCTCTCCGTCGTGAGGATCAGGCGCTTGGCGAACGGATCCCAGGTCGAGCCGTCGATCGTCGACAGCGGCTTGCCGGCGCTGTCCTGCGTGGCCATCAGCGTCACGCGATGCGCGGCGTCGGCGTCGAGGTTGATGCGCGTGAGGTAGCCGAGCCGGTTGCCACTCGCGTCCTTCGCGGCGCCCTCGTGGCCCTGGTAGAGGAAGTGGCTGCCGTAGTCGTAGCCCGAGTCGGGGCCGCCCGCGCCGTGGCTGAGCGTCAGGTAGGTGTTCTTGTCGGGCTCGGTCTTCTGCGCCTCGGTGGGGTTCGCCGACGTGGGCAGCATCTGCGGGACGGCAGGGTTGTCCGCCGAGGGGACGTCGTTCTCGTAGCCGTAGAACGAGACGATGCCGCGCGGGTTCTCGAGCTTCGTCGCGCCCTGCGCCCAGGTGATCGGCGCGAGGCCGTCCGAGAGCCGCGATGCGGGCGCGTAGCCGGCGGCGCGCTCGTTGGCGGTAGCGACGTCAGGCGGCGAGAAGCCGTGCGACGGGTCGGCAGCGCCGGTGGCCGCGAACACGGCGCCGGCGGATACGGCGAGCGCGGCGCAGGCACCGAGCGCACGAGCATGTGGCTTGAGGAAGGGCACGGACCATCTCCGATTGCGGGCGCAGGCGGGGTGCCCGCGCGTCGTCGCCGACGCTAGGTGCGATCACGCCTCCCTCATGTGATGCGAGCGTTACCCGGGCGTGACGATCTCGTTGCGCTCGCTCGGCCCGGGTCTGGAACCACGCGAGCGACTCCCGAAGCTCGTCCCGACGAAGATGTCGCTCGAGCAGGATCCGAGTGGTGCGTACACCGGCGGGATGCTGCGCAACGAATCTGCGATCGACCAGCGCCAGGTGATGGTCTACGGCGTCGCCGAGCGACACGGCAGGGTCGTGGCCGCGGGTCGCGGCGGGGTGGAGCGCATCAAGCCGCACAGGCAGGCGCTGTTCCGCGTCTTCTGGA
Organism: Solirubrobacteraceae bacterium; assembly: GCA_034664425.1. Taxonomy (GTDB): domain Bacteria; phylum Actinomycetota; class Thermoleophilia; order Solirubrobacterales; family Solirubrobacteraceae; genus DATBDM01. The sequence continues at coordinate 913 of JAXDHR010000114.1, read as the reverse complement.
TCGGCGACCCGACGGGCGCGCAGGTGCACCTGGTCGCGCCGCCCACGAACTTGGAGCAGGGAGGGTGAGTGAGATGGAAGAGGTGACGCCGGCGCCGGCTCGTCGACGACCGCGTCGTTCACCTCGGACTGGCCCGATGGCAAGCGCGGCTTCACCGTGCAGCTGCAGACGCTGCCCAAGCGCGCCACGGACGCCGCCGCGGTCGCGGCGGCCAAGCAGGCGGCGAGCGCGAAGGGCGCTCCCGCGGTCGGTGCGCTGGACTCGAGCGGCTACGGCACGCTGAAGGCGGGCGACTACGTCATCTTCTCCGGCCAGTACGCCGATCGCAGGGCGGCGGCTGCCGCGCTGAAGAAGCTGAAGGGCAGGTTCGGAGGAGCGAAGGTCATCGAGGTCGCCTCCTCGGGCGGCGGCTCGGCGCACAAGACGTCCGCGTCCTCGAGCGGCGGCGGCACGGCCGCGACCGGCAAGACGAAGGCCCCCAGCGCGGCACAGCAGGCCGCGGGCGCCAAGGCGATCCAGGACATCCAGAACTCGTCCGGCGCGGACTACTCGAAGAAGTCCGCCAAGCTGCCTGACACGCTGGTCACCCCGGGCGCGCCCCCGCCCATCGACAAGTCCAAGCCCGCCGGCGGCGGCACGGGCTCGGAGACGTTCAAGTGACGATCATCGACCGCATCCGTCCCCGTCCCGTCGGTCCCGCGGCGGGACCGCCCGAGCCATCCGCGCTCGAGCGCCGCCGCGACGAGCTCGCCGAGCGCGTGTCCGAGCTGCAGTTCGACCTCGGCGGGCTGGCCTACGAGATGGCGATCCGCGACCACTTCCGGCTCGACGTCCTCGTGCGCCGCGCGGCCGTGCTGCAGGAGGCCGACGCGGAGCTCGGTGAGGCCGAGCGCCTGCTGGCCGCCACCCAGGA
>JAXDHR010000113.1:0-6290 GCA_034664425.1 Solirubrobacteraceae bacterium | reverse complement strand
TAGCCTCTCAACGTCCGATGAGCACCGGAGTGAGCAACCCGTCCCCCGCGGCGCGCGCCGAGCCCACGAGCGGCTTCGGGTCGCAGCGACAGGTCTACGAGCCGCATCGCGTCGGCCTGCCGCCGTTCGTCCCGTACCTGCGCGAGGTGTGGCGCCGGCGCGAGTTCGCGATCGAGCTCTCGCGCACCAACCTCCGAGAGCAGCACTACGAGACGCTGTTCGGGAAGTTCTGGCTCGTCCTCAACCCGCTTCTGCTCTCGCTCATCTACTTCGTCCTGCTCGACATCGTCCGCGGCGGCCGGTCGGGACCGGGCTTCTTCGCGCACCTCGTGGCCGGCATCTTCGCCTACACGTTCGTATCGGGAGCCGTCCGCTCCGGCGTCAAGTCGGTCACCTCGGGCGGCAAGCTGATCATGAACTCGGCCTTCCCGCGGGTGCTGCTCCCGCTCGCCTCGGTGATCACCGGCTTCAAGCAGTTCGTTCCGACGGTGATCATCTACATTCCCGTCCACATCCTCTGCGGGCTGTCGCTCGGCTGGCACCTGCTGTGGGTTCTGCCGCTCGTCGCCATGCTCACGCTGCTGACCGCCGGGCTGACCATGCTCGTCGCCGCGCTCCAGGTCTACTTCCGCGACCTCAAGAGCCTGCTGCCCTACATCCTGCGCATCTGGCTGTACGCGTCGCCGGTGCTCTACTACGCCTCCCGCGTCCCCGAGCGCTACAAGTGGCTGCTGGTCGTCAATCCGCTGGCTGCGCCCATGAGCGCGTGGAGCGACGTGCTCCACGGCGGCCACGCCCCGGCGGGGTGGACACTCGCGGTGGGCTCGACCTGGGCGGTCGTGATCTTCGTCGGCAGCCTGCTGTTCTTCATGTCCCGGGAGCGTGAGTTCGCTGTCCGCATCTGAGTCGCCGCGGATTCGCGTCGAGGACGTCTCGCTGACCTACCGGACGACGCTCGAGCGCAATCCGACGCTCAAGACGACGATGATCAAGCTCGGCCGCCGCGAACGCATCATCCGCGAGGTCGAGGCGCTCAAGGGCGTCTCGTTCACCGTGCCCCACGGGCAGGTGCTGGGCGTCGTCGGGGCCAACGGCGCCGGCAAGTCGACGCTGATGCGCGTGATGTCCGGGATCCTGCCGCCGACCCGCGGGCGCATCGAGGTCGACGGCCGGGTGAGCACGCTGCTCGCGCTGGGCGTCGGCTTCAACAAGAAGCTCACCGGACGCGAGAACGTCATCCTCGGCGGCCTCGCCGCCGGGCTCGACCGCGACGAGCTCGCGGCAAAGTACGACCAGATCGTCGCCTTCGCCGAGCTCGAGGACTTCATGGACATGCCGATGCGGACCTACTCCTCGGGCATGTATGGCCGGCTCGGCTTCTCGGTCGCCGTCAACATGGACCCGGACATCCTGATCATCGACGAGGCGCTCTCGGTCGGCGACGCACGCTTTCGCAAGAAGTCCTTCGAGCGCATGCGCGAGCTGTGCGACGAGGACCGCACCGTCGTGCTGGTCTCGCACGCGCTCGGCACGATCGAGCAGCTCTGCGACCAGGCGATCTGGATGGACCACGGCGTGCTGCGCATGTGGGACGAGCCGGAGTCGGTCATCTCCGCCTACACGGATTTCCTCGGGGTCGGCGAGGACGCCGTGACGATGGAGGACGTGTAGCACTGCCGTCGGACCTCGTGGCGGTGGTGGCGACCCTCGCGGCGGCCGCTTCCCTTGGAGTCCGCGACCCGGGCCGGCGGGCCGTCGCGATGCTCTCCGCACTCGTGCTCGCCACGATCGCGACGGTGCTCGTCGTCGGCCTCGATACGGTGTCCCACGACGTCTCGCGGCGCGCGGCGGAGGCGGGCGCCGGGCTCGCCGGCGGCGTCGTCGCGCTGGCCGCGGTCGCGGCCCTGATCCGCCGGCGCCCCGAGGCCTTCCCGCTGCTCGTCGTGCTCACCCTTCCCTTCCGCGTCCCCGTCGCGGCCGGGGGCGGCACGGCGAACCTGCTGCTGCCGCTCTACGGCGTGATCGCCGCCGGGCTCGTGGCGTATGGGTGGGGGATGCGCTCCCGGGCCGAGCCGCTCGAGCCGCGCCAGCCGCGCGGCGTGACGCCGGCCGGGCGCCGCGTCGGCCGCCTGGAATGGGCGCTGGCCGCCGTGCTCGTCCTCTACGCCCTGCAGTCGCTGTACTCGTCCGACCGAGAGCAGGCGGTCAAGAACCTCTGCTTCTTCTACATCCCGTTCGCCGTGCTCTTCGGGCTGCTGCTGGAAGTCCGCTGGACGCCGCGGCTGCTGAAGGCCTGCTTCGGCCTGACCGTCGGGCTGGCGCTGCTGTTCGCCGTCGTCGGGTTCGGCGAGTGGGGCACGGGCAGGCTCCTGCTGGCCAACGAGAAGGTGCTGGCCGCCAACGACCTGAAGCCGTACTTCCGGGTCAACTCGCTGTTCTTCGACCCGAACATCTACGGGCGCTTCCTGGCGCTGACGATCATTCTGATGGCGGCGGCGCTGCTGTGGAGCGTCCAGCGCCGACACGTGGTGCTGCTCTCGGCCGGCCTCGCCGTGCTGTGGGCCGGCCTGGTGCTGTCGCTGTCGCAGTCGAGCTTCGCGGCGCTGCTCGGCGGCCTTGCGGTGCTCGCCGCGCTGCGCTGGCGCCCCGGGCCCGTGCTCGCCCTCGTGGGAGCCGCATTCGTGCTCGCCGTCGGGGTCGTGGTCATCGCCCCCGGCGCGCTGCACATCAAGGGCGGTTCGGCGAAGGCCATCGACAAGGCCACGAGCGGACGCCTCGACCTGCTCAAGGGCGGCCGGCAGCTGTTCTCGGACCGTCCGGTGTGGGGCGTGGGCTCCGGCGGCTTCGCCGCGAGCTACCGCAGGCGCGAGCGAATCCGCGCCAGCAGCCGCGCCGTGGTGGTGTCGCACACGATCCCGGTCACGATCGCCGCGGAGCAGGGCGTGCTCGGGCTGCTCGCCTACGTCGCGCTGCTCGTCACCGCCCTCTCTCTGCTCTGGCGCGGTGCGCGCGAGGCGCTACAGCGGCGCGGGCCGCCCGGCATCGAGGGGATCGCCCGCGCCGGGGTCGCCGCCGCGTTCGTCGCGCTGCTGCTGCACACGCTCGTCTACGCGGCCTACCTCGAGGACCCGCTGTCGTGGACGCTGCTGGGAATCGGCGCAGCGCTCGCGCTCGTGCGGGCGCCGCGCGAGCGCGGCATCCGCGAGACGCCGGCCCCGGACGGCGACGGCGCGCACGCGCCGGCAGGGACCTCCTCCGCCGCGGCCATCTGAGCCGGAGCGATCGGCTCATCCCCAGACCTCCCGGGCCACCTCGACCACCAGCCGCAGCTTCGCCAGCTGGTCCTCCTGGGTGAGCGCGTTGCCCTCGACCGTCGAGGAGAAGCCGCACTGCGGGGAAAGGCAGAGCTGGTCGAGGTCGACGTACTGCGAAGCCTCCTCGATCCGCCGCAGCAGCAGCTCGCGCGGCTCGAGCTCCCCGCGCTTGGTCGTGACGAGTCCGAGGACGACGACCTTGCCCGGCGGCACGAAGCGCAGCGGCTCGAAGCCGCCGGAGCGGGCGTCGTCCCATTCCATGAAGAAGCCGTCGACGTCGAGCTCGTTGAACAGCGCCTCGGCGACGAAGTCGTAGCCGCCCTCCGCGACCCATGACGAGCGGAAGTTGCCGCGGCACATGTGCGTGGTGATCGCCAGGTCGGACGGGCGGCCCGCGAGCGCCTCGTTGATGTGGGCGATGTAGGCCTCGTGGAGGTGCTCGGCGTCCGCGCCCGTCGCTGCCATCTGCTCGCGCTGCACCGGGTCGTTGAGGTAGGCGAGGCTCGTGTCATCGAACTGCAGGTAGCGGCAGCCGAGGCCGTGGACGCCGCGGACCTGGTCGGCGTAGGCACTCGTCAGGTCATCCCAGAAGGCATCCATGTCCGGGTACACCGACTCGTCGACCGAGGCGCGGCCGCCGCGGTAGTGGACCATGCTCGGCGACGGGATCGTGAGCTTCGGCGTCTGCCCGTCGAGCGCGACGGACTCGAGGAACGTGAAGTCGTCGCCGAAGATCAGCCGCTCGAGCCCGATCGGCGCGTCGACGTGCAGCGCCGCGGGGGTGAACTCGATCGTCCCCTCGGCGTTGCGGAACTGCACGTGGAGGTCCCCAGGCGCCTTCGAGATCCCGCCGAGCGAGTAGATGAAGTCCATGTGCCACGAGGCGCGGCGGAACTCGCCGTCGGTGACGGTGCGCAGCCCGGCGTCGCGCTGGATCGCGACGACGCCGCGGATCGCGTCGTCCTCGACCGCGCGCAGATCCGCGTCGGAGAGCGCGCCGGCCGCGTGGCGCTCGCGCGCCGCGAGCAGCTCCGGCGGGCGCAGCAGGGAGCCGACGTGGTCGGCGCGGAACGGCGGGCTGGTGCGCTGGGCCATGGTCGCTCCTCAGGTCTCGTACGGTAGGCCGACGTAGTTCTCGGCGAGGCTCCTCGCCGCCGCCTGCGAGGAACAGACGTACCCGAGCTCCGCGAGCTGGAGCCGTAGCGCGAAGGGATCGCCATCCGCGGCCGGGTGCAGCATCCGCGTCATCCACGACGAGAAGAACTGCACGCCCCACACGCGCCGCAGGCAGACGTCCGAGTAGGCGTCGAGGCCCGACTCGTCGCCGTTCGCGTACCAGCGCTCGAGCGCGGCGGCGAGCACGCGCACGTCGGCGACCGCCAGGTTGAGGCCCTTGGCGCCCGTCGGCGGCACGATGTGTGCGGCGTCGCCGGCCAGGAACAGGCGCCCGTGGCGCAGCGGCTCGCGAACGTAGGAGCGCATCGGCGTCACGCCGCGCTCGAGCAGGCGCCCGCGCGGCGGCGACTCGCCGAGCCGCCGCTCGAGCTCGTCCCAGATGCGCTCCTCGGGCCACGCCTCGACCCCCGTGTCGGGCGCCACCTGCAGATAGAGCCGGCTGATCGACGGCGAGCGCGCGGAGGCCAGCGCGAAGCCGTGCTCGGACAGGCAGTAGATCAGCTCGTCGCTGACCGGCGGCGCCTGCGCGAGAATCCCGAGCCAGGCGAACGGCCACTCGCGCTCGAACACGCGCGCCGCCGCCGCGGGCAGCCGGTGCCGGCAGACGCCGTGGAAGCCGTCGCAGCCGGCGACGACGTCGCAATCAAGCCGCTGCTCGCCGCCGCCGTCGCGCCAGCGCACGGCCGGCGCGTCGCCCTCCACACCTTCGACGCGGACATCCTCGACGCCGAAGCGCAGCGCAAGACCGGCGTCCAGGCGAGCGGCGATCAGGTCCTTGACCACCTCCTGCTGGCCGTAGATCGTGATCGTCCGTCCGCCCGTGAGCGCGGCGAGCGCGATCCGGTGCCCGGCGCCGCCGAAGCGCAGCTCGATGCCCTCGTGCACGAGCCCCTCGCGATGAAGCCGGCCGGCGACCCCGAGCTCGGTCAGCAGATCGACGGTCCCCTGCTCGAGCACGCCCGCACGCACCCGCCGCTCGACGTACTCCCGGGAGCGCGCCTCGAGCACGACGGCGTCGATCCCCCGCGCCTGGAGCAGCGCCCCCAGCACGAGCCCCGCGGGCCCCGCGCCGATGATGGCGACCTGCGTGCGCACGCCGGCTGACGCTACCGGACGATCGGGGGTACGGTGCGCTTCCAGCACCCGTGTTCGCCTCCCGCACAGATGCGCCGATCGTCCCGCTCGCCGATGCCGTCGCCGAGCTGGTCCACGACGGCGACGCGGTCGCCCTCGAGGGGTTCACGCACCTGATCCCCGTTGCCGCCGGCCACGAGATCATCCGCCAGGGCCGGCGCGATCTGACGCTGATCCGCATGACGCCCGACATCGTCTACGACCAGCTGATCGGCGCGGGCTGCGCGCGGGCGCTCGTGTTCTCCTGGGGCGGCAACCCCGGCGTGGGCTCGCTGCACCGCTTCCGGGACGCGGTCGAGCGGGGCTGGCCGCGCCCGCTCGAGCTCGTCGAGCACTCCCACGCCGGGATGGCGAACGCCTACGTGGCCGGCGCGTCGGGGCTGCCCTTCGCGGTGCTGCGCGGCTACCGCGGCACCGATCTCCCCGCGCACAGCGAGGACATCCGCCCGATCACCTGCCCGTTCACCGGCGAGCAGCTCACCGCGGTCGCCGCTCTGCGCCCCGACGTCGCGATCGTCCACGCCCAGCGCGCCGATCGTCACGGCAACGTGCAGCTCTGGGGCCTGATCGGCATCCAGAAGGAGGCGGTGCTCGCCGCGCGGCGAGCGCTGGTGACCGTCGAGGAGGTCGTCGACGTGCTCGAGCCGCTGCCGGGCGCGATTGTGC
>JAXDHR010000112.1:0-3760 GCA_034664425.1 Solirubrobacteraceae bacterium | reverse complement strand
TCTACCACGGCGGCTACTACGGCATGAGCCGCGCCGATGCCCGCCGGCGCGCCGCGGAGATGATGGACGTGTTCGACCTGCGCGCGAAGGCCGGCACGCGCGCGCCGAAGCTCTCGGGCGGCATGCGGCGGCGGCTGCTGCTGGCGCGCGCGCTGATGCACGAGCCGCAACTCGTGATCCTCGACGAGCCGACCGCGGGCGTCGACTTCGAGTTGCGGCTCGAGCTATGGCGCTACATCCGCCGTCTGCACGAGCTCGGCACGACGATCCTTCTCACGACGCACTACCTCGAGGAGGCCGAGGAGCTGTGCGAGGAGATCGCCCTGATCCGCGGCGGCCGGCTGCTGGCGCGCGACTCGGCCGACGGGCTGCGCAGCACCTACGACGCCGGGACGCTCGCCGACGTCTACGTCAAGGCGATGGGCGCGGCCGCCCCGTAGTCTCCCCGCCCGACGGGTCACCGGCGGAGGAGATGCAGTGCGGAGCGAGCGGTAAGCGGTGACCCGCGGCGGCGTGCCGGTGGCGGTGGGTCTGGTCGTCGTCGCCGTCACGTCGCTGCAGTTCGGCGCCGGCTTCGCTGCGACGCTGTTCGACGACCTCGGGCCCGGCGGGACGGCGTTCCTGCGCCTCGCCATCGCCGCCGTCGCGCTCGTCGCCGCGTGGCGCCCGCGCCTGCGCGGGCGCTCGCGCGCTGAGCTGCTGACCGCCGGCGCCTTCGGCGTCACGCTCGGCGCGATGAACGTCGCGATCTACGCTGCGTTCGACAGGATCCCGCTCGGCATCGCGGTGACGATCGAGTTCGTCGGGCCGCTCGGAGTCGCGATCGCCGGGTCGCGACGGCCGCTCGACGCGCTATGGGTGGCGCTCGCCGCGGCGGGCATCGTGCTGCTGGCCGATCGTGGGGCCGGCGGGCACCTCGACACGCTCGGCGTGCTCTTCGCCCTCGGCGCGGGCATCGCCTGGGCGGCCTACATCGGGCTCTCGCAGCGGACCGGCCGCATCTTCCCGGGCGCGAGCGGACTCGCCGTCGCGATGGTCGTCGGGGCCCTCGTCGCCGCTCCGCTGGGCATCGCGCAGGCCGGCGGCGCGCTGCTGCACCCCGATCTGCTGCTGGCGGGCGCGGCGGTCGCGCTCGCCTCCTCGGTGCTGCCCTACTCGCTCGAGATGGAGGCTCTGCGGCGGCTGCCGGCGCGCGTGTTCGGGATCCTGATGTCGCTCGAGCCCGCCGTCGCGGCGCTCGCCGGGCTGATCGTTCTCGGCCAGAACCTCTCCGGCCGCGAGTGGCTGGCAATCGGCCTCGTGGTCGCCGCGAGCGCGGGGGCGACGGCGGGCGCCGCTGGATGAGGCTGGGTAGCCTGGGCACGCGTGTCCTCGTTCCTCGTCGCGCGCCGCGGCCTGATCGCGCTCTCCGGCCGCGAGATCGCCCGCGTGCTCAAGCTGTGGTCGCAGACCATCGTCGCGCCGGTGCTGTCGAGCGCCCTGTTCATCCTCGTCTTCGGGCTCTCGCTCGGCAGCCGCATCCGCGCGATCGACGGCGTGCCCTACCGCGAGTTCATCGTCCCCGGGCTGATCGCGATGGGCATGGCGCAAGCCGCCTATGCCAACAACGCCTCCAGCGTCTTCCAGGCGCGCTTCGACCGCTACCTCAACGACGTGCTCGCGGCTCCCATGCGCGGCTGGGAGGTCAACCTCGCGCTCAACCTCGGCGGGATCGTCCGCGCACTGCTGATCGGCGCCGGCCTGCTGGCGATCGCACTGCCGATCACCGGCGCGCCGATCCACGAGCCGCTCGTCCTCGTCGCCGCCGTCGTCCTGCTGCTCGTGCTGTTCTCGACGTTCGGCGTGGTCGTCGGCGTCTACGCCGAGTCCTGGGACCAATCGGCGTTCGTGCAGAACATCGTGATCCTGCCGCTTTCGTTCCTTGGCGGCGTCTTCTACTCGATCGACCGCCTGCCATCGCCGTGGCACGAGCTCTCGCACGCGAACCCGGTCTTCTACATGATCAGCGCGGTGCGCTACGGGTTCCTCGGCCGGGCGGACGTGCCGATCGGGCTCGCGCTCGGAGTGACCGCGGCCTTCGCCGTGCTGTTCGCGGTCTGGAGCGCCTGGTTGTTCGCCACGGGGCGGCGCCTGAAGCCGTAGGCTCCGGCGGGTGGGGGCCAGTTAATGTTCGACCTCAACCTGCCGAACGTCCTCACGGTCCTCCGCATCCTCCTGGTGCCGGTGCTCGTGGCCGCCCTGCTGTCGGCGAGTTCGAGCGGCGACCTGCTCGCGGCGGTCGTGTTCGTGATCGCATCGGTGACCGACGCCCTCGACGGCTGGATCGCACGCCGGCGCAAGTCCGAGTCGACCTTCGGGAAGCTGATGGATCCGCTGGCCGACAAGCTGCTGGTGGTCGCGGCGCTCGTCTCGCTCGTCTCGCTCGCGCGGCTCTCCGCTTGGGTCGCGATGGTGATCATCGCGCGCGAGTTCGCCGTCACCGGTCTGCGCCAGCTCGCGATGGAGGACGGCCACGTCATCCCCGCGAGCATCTGGGGAAAGCTCAAGACCGTGACCCAGATCGCAATGGTCCTGGTGCTGATCGCGGTGGATGCTCGCAGGGGCTGGGTCGATGCGCTGATCTACGTGACCGTGTTCGTGACCGTCGCGTCGGGAGTCGTCTACTTCTTCAACTTCCGGTCGCTGTTGCGCACGCACCGCACTCTTGAACATCGCACTTATCCTGGACGAACGTCGGATGGCTAAGGGACATATGGGCACGACAGATCGCGTATCGCGTGCTACAAACCGGCCATGGTCTTCTCCGTCCTCGACATCGAGGAGCTCCGCCCGCTGATCACCGAAGGCCAGGAACGCGGGTTCCTGACCGTCGAACGGATCGCCGGCGCACTTGACGATGTCGAGATCACCAAGGAGCAGGTCGCCGAGCTCCACCAGTACCTCGACGAGCAGGGGATCGACATCCTCGGCGCGGCGCCGGGGGAGGGCGGCGGGCGCTTCGCCCGCGAGGCGCGCGCGGACGCCGGCAAGGAGGTCGAGGCTCCGCGGCGGCCCGAGATCGACCTGACCGTCGAGCCGAGCCTCGACTCGCTGCGGCTGTACCTGCGCTCGATCGGCCGTGTCCAGCTGCTGACCGCCGACCGCGAGGTCGCACTGGCGCAGCGCATCGAGCGCGGTGACCTGGTGGCCAAGCAGGAGATGGTCGAGGCCAACCTGCGCCTGGTCGTCTCGATCGCCAAGGGCTACCTCGGCCGTGGGCTCTCGTTCCTGGACCTGATCCAGGAGGGCTCGCTCGGCCTGATCCGCGCCGTCGAGAAGTTCGATTACCGCCGCGGCTACAAGTTCTCGACCTACGCGACGTGGTGGATCCGCCAGGCGGTGACGCGCGCGATCGCCGACAAGGGCCGGACGATCCGCATCCCCGTGCACATGGTCGAGAAGCTCAACAAGGTCGTCCACGTCGAGCGTCAGCTCGTCCAGCAGCTCGGCCGCGAGCCGCTGCCCGAGGAGATCGCCGCCGAGCTCGAATGCACGCCTCGCGAGGTCCGCGACATCCTGCGCATGGCCCAGCAGCCCGTGTCGCTCGAGAAGCCGATCGGCGAGGAGGACGAGTCCGAGCTCGGCGACTTCGTGGAGGACGAGGCCGCCGAGTCGCCCTTCGAGGTCGCTTCGGAGAACCTGCGCAAGGAGAACGTGCGCCGGGCGCTCGACGCGCTGCCCCAGCGGGAGCGCGAGGTGATCGAGATGCGCTTCGGCCTGA
>JAXDHR010000111.1:0-27507 GCA_034664425.1 Solirubrobacteraceae bacterium | reverse complement strand
GCAGCTCGGAGACCTCGACGGAGATCGTGCCGACGAGCACCGGCTGGCCCTTGTCGTGGCGCGCCTGGATCTCGCGCACGACCGCGCCCCACTTGCCCTCCTTGGTCTTGAAGATCTGGTCGTTGCGATCCGCCCGGACCATCGGCTGGTTGGTGGGGATCTCCACCACGCCGACCTTGTAGATCTTCATGAACTCGGTCGCCTCGGTGAGCGCCGTGCCCGACATGCCGGCGAGCTTGTCGTACATGCGGAAGTAGTTCTGCAGGGTGATGGTCGCGAGCGTCTGGTTCTCCTCGCGGACGCGCACGCCCTCCTTGGCCTCGACGGCCTGGTGCAGGCCCTCCGACCAGCGGCGTCCGTCGAGGATGCGGCCGGTGAACTCGTCGATGATCTTGACCTCGCCGTCGACGACGGCGTAGTCGACGTCGCGCTTGTAGAGCGACTCGGCCTTGAGCGCCTGGATCAGGTGGTTGACGAGCGGGCCGTTCTCGGCGCGATAGAGATGGTCGATCCCGAGGAAGCGCTCGGTCTTCTCGACGCCGCGCTCGGTGATCGACACCGTCTTGTGCTTCTCGTCGATCTCGTAGTCGTAGTCGGCGACGAAGCCCTTCTTCGCCTTGGGATCCAGGCCGTCGGGCTTCTCGCCGACGGTCAGCCGCGGCGCGAGCTTGGCGAAGCGCTCGTAGAGGTCGGCCGCCTGCTCGGGCGCGCCGGAGATGATCAGCGGCGTGCGGGCCTCGTCGATGAGGATGTTGTCGACCTCGTCGACGATCGCGAAGTTGTGGGTGGCGATCGCCTTGCCGTCCTCGGAGATACGGCCGCCGTGCTGGACCTTCTCCTCGAGCGTCGTGGCCATGTTGTCGCGCAGGTAGTCGAAGCCGAACTCGGAGTTGGTCCCGTAGGTGACGTCGGCGGCGTAGGCCGCGCGCTTCTCCTCGTAGGGCTGGTTGTTCTGCAGGACGCCGATGGTCAGCCCGAGGCCCTCGTAGATCGGGCGCATCCAGTCCGCGTCGCGGCGGGCGAGGTAGTCGTTGACGGTGACGACGTGGACGCCCCGCCCGGCGAGTGCGTTGAGCACCACGGCGAGCGTCGCAGTCAGCGTCTTGCCCTCGCCGGTGCGCATCTCGGCGATCTGGCCGTCATGGAGGACCATGCCGCCGATCAGCTGGACGTCGAAGTGGCGCATGCCCATGCGGCGCTTGCCGACCTCGCGCACCAGCGCGAACGTCTCGGACAGCAGGTCGTCGAGCGACTCGCCGTCGCGGGCACGCTCGCGCAGCGCCTCAGCATGCTCGCGCAGCTCGTCGTCCTCGAGCAGCTCGAGCTCGGGCTCCCACGCGTTGATGCGATCGACGCGCTTGGCGTAGGACTTGAACTGCTTCGCTTCGCCTAGGCGCAGGGCGCGATCGAGGATGGACATGCGGTGAAGGATAGAGGCCGTGGAGCGCCGCGACGGGCGCGCTCCACGACCCGCCGGTCACACCGCGGGCAGCGATCCGGGCGGGGCCGGCGCCTCGTCCAGGGGTGGCATCGGCGCCTCCGTGAAGGCGCGCGCCTCGCGCCGCTTGCGCCGCTTGTCGCGGTGGCGCTTGACCTGGCGGCTCATCTCGTCCGCGACCAGGTTGATCGCGTGCTTGTGGTCGCGCGAGGCGTCGTGGGCACGCAGGGTGACCCCCTTCAGCCGCAGCGTCACGTCGGCGACGAAGGTGGCGGGCGATGCCTCCTTGTCCTCACCCAGCTCGACCGTCAACACGGCGAGCTCGGACACCTGCTTGTCGACGCGGTCGAATCGCCGGGCCACGCACTCGCGCAGCTCGTCGGTGACCGTGAGGTTGCGTCCCTTGACCTCGATCCGCATGGGATGGGTCTCCTCTGCTTGGGGTGTGCCGACGCTATGCACAGTAGGGGATCCAGATCCCGGATGGGAAGCTTCGAATCGTCCCCGGCAGGACGGCGGCTCGCAGCGCTGCCGGCGCCGCGGACCGTCGCTGGTCCGAGTGCCGGGGTCCAGCCGCGGCTCAACCGGCCTCGCCGCCCGCCGGCTTCTCCCAGGCCAGGACGCTGCCACCGCCCGCGCCGGCGGGACCGCGGCCCTCGGCCAGGTCGCGCTCGAGCCGCTTCAGGCCCGCGCGCAGCTCCGAGGGGCGATCGCGCTCCAAGCGCTCGAAGTAGCTCGTCTGGCGCCGCCAGTCCGCCTCCAGCACGCGCTCCGGGAAGGCGGACAGCGCCGAGAGCGACGCGTCGTCGAGATCGGTGAAGACGACTGGCAGCCGCCGGACCCCGGGCAGCTCGGCCATCAGCTGCGCGAGCGTCGGATGCGACGCGACCATCCAGGCGCGCGTCGACGGGAAGTAGTCGTGGTACCACTGCGCCTCGATGTCCTCGCGGGCGTAGACCATCAGCGCCAGCCTCCCGCCGGGACGCAGCACGCGCCGAGCCTCGGCCAGCGCGCGCGGCGGGTCGTCGACGTGGTGGAGCATCGAGACCATCAGCACGGCGTCGGCGCTCGCGTCCTGCAGTGGCAGCGACTGCGCATCGGCCTCGCGCGTCTCGAGGCCCTTGGAGGCGGCGCGCGCCAGCATCGCGGGCGAGCGATCGAGCACCAGCACGTCCCAGCCCTCGTCCTGCAGCGCCCGCCCGTAGTTGCCCGTGCCGCCTCCGACGTCGAGCAGGCGCCGCCCTGGCGCACCCCACAGCGCCTCGCGGACCGGGGCGAGGATCGACGGGCTCGCCCCGCGCGTCGCGTCGTAGGTCTCGGCCTGGCGGCTGTAGTCGTTGAGCAGGCCCTCGCTCATGACCGAAGTCTGCCTCACAGCGTGCGTGCATAGCTCACCGCCGTGACCTCGGCGCAGCCGCCCGCGCGCAGCGCCCGGGCGCACGCGTCGAGCGTCGCGCCCGTCGTATGGACGTCGTCGACGAGCACGGCGCGCCGGGGCGCCGGCGCGCGCAGCTCCACTGCGAGCCGGCCCGGTGCCCGGCGGGCACCGCGCCCCATGCCGACCGCTCGCGCGCCGTGGTCGCGCCGGCGCAGGCAGGGCGCGAGCGGCGCATCGGCTCGGGCCGCCAGCGATCCGGCGAGCGCGGCGGCCGGGTCGAACCCGCGCCGGCGCCGGCGCTGAGGCTGCGCGGGGACGGGGACAACGGCGAGCGCGCCCGAACGCAGCGCGGCGCGCAGGTCGGGCGGCAGGTTCGCCGCGATCTGCGCGGACATCAGGCCCGCGAGGGCGAGCGCTCCGCGGAACTTCAACGCACCGACCAGCTCGCGCGCCACGCCGTCGTAGGCCACCGGCGAGAAGGCGCGCCCGAACGCGGCGCCCGCGGCCGGACAGCGCGCCCCCGAGCGATGTGCGGGCAGTGCGCAGCGCGGGCAGGCGCGGCGCGGCAGCCAGGGCACCGCACCTGCGCAGGACGGGCACAGCCGCAGCGCCGCCCCGGGCAATGGCGCACGGCATGCCGGGCACGCCGGCGGGACCACGAGGGAGACGATCTCGGCGAGCAGGGCGGTCACATGGGAAGCGTCGCGAGATTCGTGTGACGTGTCAGCACGCAAGCGTCACAATCCCGTGTCGTGTCCGTCGACAGTTCGTGGACGTTCGCTCCGATCGTCGTCATCGCGCTGCTGGCGTACGCGACGATCTACGGCATGCGCTGGCGCGCCGCCCGCGCCGAGGGCGGCCCCCGCGCCGCGCCCGTCTCGCGCGCGCTGCTCTGGGGCCTGGGCATCGTCTGCCTCGCGATCGCGCTGCTCTCGCCGGTCGACGTGCTGGGAGAGCAGTTCGCCTCCCTGCACATGGTCCAGCACCTCCTGATCGCCGACCTTGCGCCGATCTGCCTCACGCTCGGGCTGACGAAGTGGATCCTGCGACCCGTCACACGCCGCATCCACCGGATCGAGCGGGCCGCCGGCCCGTTCGGCCACCCGGCGTTCGGCGTCGTGGCCTACGTCGGCGCGATGTGGTTCTGGCACATCCCCGCGCTCTACGATGCGGCGCTGAGCAACGGCAACGTCCACGTGCTCGAGCATCTGTCGTTCGGCGCAGCCGGCCTCCTGTACTGGTGGCACCTGCTCTCGCCGATCCGCTCGCGTCTGCGCCTCGGCGGCCTCGGGCCGATCGCCTACATGGCCTCCACGAAGCTGCTGGTCGGCTTCCTCGGCGTGATGCTCGCCTTCGCGCCCAACCTGCTCTACGACTACGACTGGCCGGGGACGAAGTGGGGCCTGAGCGCGATCAACGACCAGCACGTCGCGGGTCTGATCATGGCGCTCGAGCAGTCGATCGTCATGGGCATCGCGCTCGCCTACCTGTTCTTCCGCATGCTCTCTGAGGCCGACGCCGCCGACCAGCGCGCCGAGCGCTACGGCGCCGCCTGAGCCGAGGGCGTCACCCCCCGAGAACGGCCCCGTCCTCGATCGCCTTCGGCCCTTGGACCCGCACGCGGCCGCGCGCGACGACGCCGCGCCCGAAGCGGACGTCCCCCTCGACCGCGATCCGCTCGCAGTCGACCAGCGACGGCGCGCCCTGCGAAAAGCGCTCGTCGAAGTCGGCGAGCTTCTTGTAGAACTCGTCGTCGAGGTCGACGACCGGCGGCGTCCCGTCGCGCGAGTCGGCCAGCACCACGCGGGCGTCGTCGGCGAGCTCGTAGGCGTCCGAGCGCAGCGCGAGCAGGTCCTCGGTCGTCTTCACCGGCGAGAAGCGCCCGCGCGGCACGCGCACGGGCCGTGCCCCGTCGAAGACGCCGATCGCAGCGCCCATCGCCGTCTCGAGCTGGAAGACCTCGGGCGTCGACTTGTCGCCCGGGTCGACGGTCTTGCGGTTGACGATCAGCGGTAGTCCCAGCACCCCGTCGCGCTCGGCCATGACCCGCTTGAGCGCCTCGAGGTCGAGCCACAGGTTGTTCGTGTTGACGTAGCGGTGGCGAGAGATGTCCTGCAGCGCGTCGAGGTCCTCCTCGGGCGTCTGCGCGGTCTCGCGCAGCAGGTAGCCGCCCCCCGGCCGGCGCGCGATGTGGCCGCCCTTGCGGTCGGCCTCGGTGCGGTCGGTCACCTCCATCGCGAACGGGATCTCCTCGCGTGCGATCCACGCGAGGATGCGCGGGTCGAGCACCGCCCCGAGGTTGTCGGAGTTCGACATGAACGCCCAGCGGTAGCCGGCCTCCAGCAGCGCACCGAGCATCCCCGAGGTGAGCAGCGCCGTGTAGAGGTCCCCATGACCTGGCGGGCACCACTCGAGCGCCGGCTCGGGCGGCCACTCGGCCGGGGCGAGCCCGTCGACGAGCACCTTCGGCTCCTTGTTCTGCACGAAGTCCGCTGGCACGTCGGAGGCGAGGTCGGGATGCGCCTCGAGCGCCTGCAGCGAGTCCTCGCGGGTGTAGAAGGAGTTCATCAGCACGAGCGGCAGCCGCGCCCCGGTGCGCTCGCGCAGCTCGAGGACCTGGCGGGCGATCACGTCGAGGAAGCTGAGCCCGTCCTTGGCCTCGATCAGCGACTTCGCACGGGTCATGCCCATGCTCGTCCCCAGGCCGCCGTTGAGCTTGAGCACGATCGCCCGGTCCAGCGGCGCGCCTGTGCCCTCGGGGAGCTCGTCGAGGTCCTGGACGTCCTCGACCGGCTCGATCTCGGACTCGGGGAGCATCCCCGTCTCGCCCTCGCGCAGTTGCTCGTAGTAGTGCCTGAAGGTGTCCACCGCGGCGCGGGGAACCCCCTCACGCTCCATCTTCTCGACGCAGGCCCGAAGTCCGTCCATGCTCGGAACCTACCCCGACCGGCGCCAGCCACGCAGGTAGGCCGCCTGCTCGTCCGAGAGCGTGTCGATCTCGACGCCGAGCGAGGCGAGCTTGAGCGCGGCGACCTCGCGGTCGATCCCCTCGGGCACCGGATGCACGCCCGCTTCGAGGCGCCCGCCGCGCGCGAGCGCCTCGACCGCGAGCGCCTGCAGCGCGAAGGAGATGTCCATGACGGCGGCGGGATGACCCTCGGCCGCGGCGAGGTTGACGACCCGGCCGCTCGCGAGCAGGTTGAGCCGCCGGCCGCCGAGGTCGTACTGCTCCACGAGCGGGCGGACCTCCCGGACGGAGCGGGCCGCCGCGCGCAGGCCCGGCAGGTCGATCTCGACGTCGAAGTGGCCGGCGTTGGCCAGCACGGCGCCGTCCTGCATGCGCGCGAAGTGCTCCGGGCGTAGCACGTCGCGGCCCCCGGTGACCGTGATGAAGACGTCGCCGCAGGCCGCGGCCGCGAGCGCGGGCAGGACCTGGAAGCCGTCCATGCGCGCCTCGAGCGCGCGCATCGGGTCGACCTCGCAGACGAGCACGGAGGCGCCCAGCCCGTGCGCGCGCTGCGCCACGCCACGGCCCGTCCAGCCGTAGCCGAAGACGACGACCGTGCGCCCCGCGAGCAGCAGGTTCGTCGTGCGCAGGATCCCGTCGAGCGTCGACTGGCCGGTGCCGAACCGATCGTTGAAGACACGCTCGGTCATCGCCTCGTTGACCGCGATCACCGGGCAGGCGAGCCTGCCCTCGGCTTGCAACGCGCGCAGCCGCACGAGTCCGGTGGTCGTCTCCTCGATCCCGCCGAGCATGCCGTCGAGCAGGTCGGGGCGCGCGAGGTGCAGCGCACTCAGCAGATCGGCGCCGTCGTCGAGCGTGATCCGCGGGCCGCGCGCGACGACCGCGGCGACGTGCGCGGCCCAGGCGTCGGCGTCCTCGCCGCGGCGCGCGTGCACCTCGGTGCCGGCGGCGAGCAGCGCCGCCGCGACCTCGTCCTGGGTGGCGAAGGGGTTCGATGCGCACAGCGCGACGCTCGCGCCGCCCGCCTCGAGCGTGCGCACGAGGTTGGCCGTCTCCGAGGTCACGTGCAGGCACGCGCCGACGACGATCCCGTCGAGCGGTCGCTCGCCCGCGAATCGCTCGCGGATCGAGCGCAGGACGGGCATCTGGCCCTCCGCCCACGCGATCCGATCCTCGCCGGCCCGGGCCGAGACGGCCCGGGCCTGCCCGCTCACCGGCCTAGTAGCGGTAGTGGTCGGACTTGTACGGGCCCTCGACCGGCACGCCGATGTAGGCCGCCTGCGTGTCGCTGAGCGTCGTCAGCTTCGCCCCGAGCGCGTCGAGGTGCAGCCGCGCGACCTTCTCGTCGAGGTGCTTGGGCAGCACGTAGACCTGCCGCTCGTACTCGCCGTTGCGGCTGAACAGCTCGATCTGGGCGATCGTCTGGTTCGTGAACGAGTTCGACATGACGAAGCTCGGGTGCCCGGTCGCGTTGCCCAGGTTCAGCAGCCGGCCCTCGGAGAGCAGGATGATCGAGTGCCCGTCCGGGAAGCGCCACTCGTCGACCTGCGGCTTGATGTTGATCCGCTCGATGCCCGAGACCTTCGCGAGGCCGGCGATGTCGATCTCGTTGTCGAAGTGGCCGATGTTGCCGACGATCGCCTGGTGCTTCATCCGGGCCATGTCGGCGGCGGTGATGATGTCGCGGTTGCCGGTCGTGGTGATGAAGATGTCGCCGCTCTCGACGACGTCCTCGAGCGTGACGACCTGGTAGCCCTCCATCGCCGCCTGCAGCGCGCAGATCGGGTCGATCTCGGTGACCACGACGCGGGCGCCCTGGCCGCGCAGCGACTCTGCCGAGCCCTTGCCGACGTCGCCGTATCCGCAGATCACGGCGAGCTTGCCGGCGATCATCACGTCCGTCGCGCGGTTGATGCCGTCGATCAGCGAGTGCCGGCAGCCGTAGAGATTGTCGAACTTCGACTTCGTCACCGAGTCGTTGACGTTGATCGCCGGGAACAGCAGCGTGCCGGCCTTCTGCATCTCGTAGAGGCGGTGGACGCCGGTCGTCGTCTCCTCGGTGACGCCCTTGATCGCCTCGCCCATGCGCGTGAAGCGCTGCGGATCGCGCTCGAGCGAGCGCTGCAGCGTGGCGAGGATGATCCGCAGCTCCTCGTTGTCGGCGCTCGCCGGGTCGGGGACCTGGCCCGCGCGCTCGTACTCGGCGCCCTTGTGGATCAGCAGCGTGGCGTCACCGCCGTCGTCGAGGATCATGTTGGGACCGTCCCCGCCCGGCCAGCTCAGCGCCTGCTCGGTGCACCACCAGTACTCCTCGAGCGTCTCTCCCTTCCAGGCGAAGACCGGGACGCCGGCCTTGGCGATCG
Organism: Solirubrobacteraceae bacterium; assembly: GCA_034664425.1. Taxonomy (GTDB): domain Bacteria; phylum Actinomycetota; class Thermoleophilia; order Solirubrobacterales; family Solirubrobacteraceae; genus DATBDM01. The sequence continues at coordinate 19,360 of JAXDHR010000111.1, read as the reverse complement.
CCGCGGCGGCGTGGTCCTGCGTGGAGAAGATGTTGCAGGAGGCCCAGCGGACCTCGGCGCCGAGCTCGACCAGCGTCTCGATCAGCACCGCGGTCTGGATCGTCATGTGCAGCGAGCCGGTGATGCGCGCGCCCTTGAGCGGCTGCGCCTCGGCGTACTCCCGGCGGGTCGCCATCAGGCCCGGCATCTCGTGCTCGGCGAGGCGGATCTCGTTGCGCCCGTAGTCGGCGAGCGAGAGATCGGCGACCTTGAAGTCGGTCTGGGTCGGCAGCTCGGTGGTGGCCATGGAGGGATCTTCCTGTCGGTCGCTTAGGGAGAGGCGGTCAGCGCGGCGGCCGCCAGGAGCTTGGAGTGCTTGATCTGCTCGAATCGCAGCCAGTCGGACTGCGGGACGTCGGCGGGGCGCTCGGCCTCGGCCTCGAGCCACTCGTCGGTCGCCCGGCGCAGCTGCGGCTCGTTGCGCAGGCGCAGGGCGAAGGCGACATCGGACAGGCCGATCTCGTGCTCGGCCAGCAGCTCGCGCAGGGTGCGCAGACGCTGCAGCTCGGCCGGTCCGTAGAGGCGGTAGCCGCCGGCCGAGCGCGCGGGCCCCATGAGCCCGACCCGCTCGACGTAGCGCAGCATGCGCGGGGACCAGCCCGTGGTCTCCGCCGCCTCCTGGATCGTCAGCGCATCCATCCGGAACCCGAGTCTAGCGAAACCCTGACACAACCGTGTCAAGGTTGTCGGGCGGCCATCACCGCCGGGCGGTGCCGGCCCGCAAGGTGGCAGGATGGCGCGCATGCCCACCGGCGCCGAAGTCATCGTCTCGCTGCTCGAGGACGCCGGCGTCCAGGTCTGCTTCGGGCTGCCCGGCGTCCACAACCTCGCGCTCTGGGAGGCTCTGCGCGCCTCGCCGATCCGGCTCGTCGGCGTGCGCCACGAGCAGACGGCGGCCTACGCGGCGGACGGCTACGCCCGCGCGACCGGCCGGCTCGGCGTCGCGCTGACGACGACCGGACCCGGAGCGGCGAACACCCTCGGCGCGGTCGGAGAGGCCTGGGCGTCGCGCTCCCCGGTGCTCGTGATCGCCACGGACATCCCGTCGACGCTGCGCCGCGCGGGCGCCTACCGCGGCGTGCTGCACGAGACCGACGGGCAGGCGGCGATGTTCGCGCCGGTGGTCAAATCGGTGAACGTCGTCGGCAGCCCCGGCGGCGAGGACGTCGGCGTCGCGACGGAGACCGCCCTCATGCACGCGCGATGGCTGCCGTCGCGTCCGGTCTACCTCGAGGTCCCCACCGACCTGCTGGCCGCGCCGGCGCACGCGCCCGGCGCCGAGTGGACGGGATACGCGCACCTGACGCCACCCATAGCCGACGCCGCGGCCATGCTCGACACGGCCGAGGCCCCACTGATCTGGGTCGGCGGCGGCGGCCGTGACGCGCCCGAGGAGGTGCGCGCGCTGGCCGAGCGGCTGGCGGCGCCGGTGCTCACCACCTACGGCGCCGCCGGCGTCCTGCCGCCCGACCACCCGTGTCTCGTGGGCCTCCCCCCGCACGTCCCCGCGGCGGGCGCCCTCTGGGACGCGGCTGATGTCGTCGTCGCGATCGGCTCGGACCTCGACGGCGTGCAGACGCAGAACTTCGCCCAGCCCCAGCCGCCACGGCTGATCGCGATCAACGCCGAGGCGCACGAGCCGGACACGAACTACCGCGTCGACGTCAAGCTCCACGGCGACGCCGCGCAGCTCACGGGCCAGCTCGCCGAGGCGGTCGCCCCGCGGATCGGGCTCGATGGCGTCGCCCAGCGGCTACGCGAGGTCCGCGCGCAGGCCTGCGCCATGCTCGACGCCCGGGCGCTGCGCTTCCTCGATGCGATCCGCTTCGCGCTTCCCGACGACGGCGTCGTGGTCGCCGACATGTGCATCCCTGGCTACTGGCTCGCCGGCTTCCACACGCCGAGCGCGCCGCGGCGGCTACAGGTGCCGCTCGGATGGGGCACCCTCGGCTACGCGTTCCCGGCCGCCATCGGCGCCGCGCTGGCCGCCACCGGGCCGGTGATCTCGATCTCCGGCGACGGCGGCTTCCTGTACGCGTGCGGGGAGCTCGCCACCGTCGCGCAGGAGGCGGTGCCGCTGACCGCGGTCGTCGTCGACGACGGCGGCTACGGAATGCTGCGCTACGACCAGGACACCGCGGGCGAGGCACGCTACGGCGTCGACCTCGTCACGCCGGACTTCGCCGCGCTCGCGGCGAGCTTCGGCGTCCGGGCGGAGACGGTCGACGGGCTCGAGGACGACTTCGGGGCGGCGCTCGCCGAGCACGTCGCCGACCCGGACCCCTCGCTGCTGGTCGCACGCACGCCCGAGCCGCTGATCCCGCCGCCGAACACGTCGCCGAACTGGTACCGGAGGCGCTGACCGGCCGCTACAGGCGGAAGTCCTCGTCGGCGTCGATCGCGAGCACGTCCATCTGGGCCTTCTGGAGCCTGCCCGCGTAGTCCCAGTTCATCGACTGCCAGCGGGTGAACTGGTCGAGGACCCAGATGCCCGACTGGCGCGAGCCGTTGCCGGACTTGCCGTTGCCGCCGAAGGGCAGATGCGCCTCGGCGCCGGACGTCGAGTTGTTGACCGAGACCATGCCGGCCGTGATCCGCTCGCGGAAGCGGAAGGCATGGGTGCCGCTCGTCGTGTAGATCGCCGACGACAGGCCGTAGCCGTGGGCGTTGGCGAGCTCCATCGCCTCGTCGAAGTCCGAGAACGTCGCCACCCCGATGATCGGCCCGAACGTCTCCGTGGCGTAGATGTCGTCGCCGAGCCGGACGCCGTCGACGATCGTCGGGTGGTAGAAGAGCCCCGTCTCGGGGTCGCCGACGAAGCCGTCGCGGGGGTTGTCGGCGGTGATCCGGCCCTGCTTGCCGTAGACGGTGTGGTGGTCGCGGATCAGACCCAGCCAGTCCTCGAAGCGCTCGGCGAACTTCTGGTCGAGCATCGGGCCCATCAGCACGTCCTGCCCCGGGTCGCCGATCGGCGCGGCGGCCAAGCGCTCGTCGAGCCGGCGGATGAACTCGTCGTGGAGCGACTCGTGCACGATCGCCGTGCCGAGCGAGGTGCAGCGCTGTCCCGCGGTGCCGAAGCCGGCGAACAGCGCGCCTTCGACCGCGAGGTCGAGGTCGGCGTCGTCCATCACCACCATCGGGTTCTTGCCGCCCAGCTCGAGGCACGGCGACTGCAGGTGGCGCCCGCACAGCTCGCCGATCTGCGATCCGACTCCGCTCGAGCCGGTGAAGCCGACCTTGTCGACCAGGCCCTCCTCGAGCGCGATCTCGAGGCCCCCGAAGGTCGCCGGGCCATCGGCCTGCACGAGGTTGAGCACGCCGCCGGGGACGCCGCCGGCGTGGAACACCCGGGCCATCGCGTCGCCGAGCGCCGGCGCGTAGTCGGCCGGCTTCCAGACGACGGCGTTGCCGCACAGGATCGCCGGCACGAGGTACCACGACGGCACGGCGACCGGGAAGTTGCCCGCGGTGATGATCGCCGCGACGCCGACGGGGGTGCGGAAGGTGAACAGCTGCTTGTCGGGCATCTCCGACGGAACCGTCTGGCCGTACAGCCGGCGGCCCTCGCCGACGAAGAAGTCGCAGGTGTCGATGATCTCCTGGACCTCGCCGAGCGACTCCGCGTAGGGCTTGCCGACCTCGCGGGTGACGAGCGCCGCGAGCGCCTCCTTGTTGGCCTCGAAGAGGCGGCCGACCTGCGCGATCACGCGTCCGCGGATCGGCGCCGGGACCACCTTCCACTCGGCCTGCGCGGCGCGTGCAGTCCGGCAGGCGTCCGCGAACGTGGCCGCGTCGGCGAGCAGCACCTCGGCGACGGTCTCCGAGGTCCGCGACGGGTTGGTCGAAGTCAGGCGGCCGCCGGGGGCGTCGGTGCGCGCCTCGCCGCCGATGATCGACGCGATCTCGGAGACGGTGGCCGACGCGCCGTCGGCGCGGTTGGATTCGAGGGTCGACATGGGCGCACCGTAGCTCACCCCTCAGGGCGCGCGGCGGTCAGGCCCGGTCAGGCCTCGGCCAGCCGCGCCTTCAGCTGCGTGAGCACGTCGATCGCCACCGGGTCCACGCCGCGCAGCACCGCGAGGTAGAGCGACACCAGGTCGCCGAGCAGCACGAGCGAGACGACGCGCTCGGAGCGGGTCTCGCCGAGCGCGCGGACCCGCTCGACCGCCACGGTTCCGGCCTCGGCCGCCTTCGCGGTGAGCTCGATGCGACGCGCGTTGCGCTTGTGCTCCTCCGGGTCCTCGAGCAGGACCGCGGCGAAGCGAGCGAGCTCGCGCGACGCAGCACCCCATCCCACGATCTCGTTGTGATCGAGCTCGGGCAGCTCGCTCGAGAAGGCGGGGACCTCCGCGTTCTCGTTGATCTGCGTCTTCCAGCGGTAGGCGACGTCGGCCGTCAGCTCGCTTCCCGAGATCACCGGCACCGTGCCGGCAAGGCGCCGTGCGAGGGCTTTCGCCACGCCGTCATCGGGCCCGTCGGGACCCCATTCCGCGGCAAGCCGCTCGGCGAGTGCCGCGGCGCCCTCGATCTCGTCGCGCAGCGACGGCACGACGCCGCACGACGTGGCGGCCGCCAGCGCCGACACCAGCGCATAGCCGACCGCAGCACGCGGCTGGAACCCGCCGGGCAACGGGATCACGGGCACGCCGTCGGCGCGCGCCGCCTCGGCCAGCGGACCGCCCGTCGTCGCCACGACGCGCCGAGTGCCGAGAGCGCCAGCGTGGGCGTAGCACGACAGGGTCTCCTCGGTCGTCCCCGAGTAGCTGGCGCACAGCACCAGCGTGTCGCGACCCGCCCACGCGGGAAGCGCGTAGCCGCCCACGATCGACAACGGACGACGCGCTCGCGAGCCGATCGTCGCGCGCGCGAGGCGTCCGCCGACGGCCGAGCCGCCCATGCCGGCGACGATCAGCCCGTCGCGGGCGTCCTCGAGCACGAGCCCGGCGGAGTCCACGCGCCACCACGCATCGCGCAGATGTGCCGGGAGGTCGAGCATCTCGCCCGCCTGCCCCGTGGGGTCGCACGCCTGCACCGCGGCGCGATCGAGGTCGGCCATGGTCAGAAGGCGATCCCGTGATCGGGGAGTCGCACGCCGGGGAACACGCGAGCACCGTGCGAGAGGACGTTGCCAGCACCGACCTCGACGCCTTCGCCGACGACGCTCAGCCCGTCGATGATGCACCCGGGGCCGATCGATGCGCCCGATCCGATGATGCACCCCTGCAGCGAGCAATCCGCGCCGATCCGGGCACCGTCGAGGACGACGGCCCGTTCGATCGTGCTGCCTTCGCCGACGACGACCCCGGCGCCGAGCACGACGCGGCCGCCCACGCGGGCGCCCGCGGCGATGCGGCAGCCCTCGGCCAGGTGCGCGGGCTCCACGACGCGCCCGTCGCCGGTGTAGCCGATCATCGGCCGGACGTCCGTCGCCACGTTGCCTTCGAGGATGTCGAAGGTTCCCGTGAGATAGCGCTCCGGTGTCCCGATGTCGAGCCAGTACCCCTCGGCGAGGTAACCGTAGAGGCCGTTGCCGACCAGCCGCGGAAACAGGTCGCGCTCGATCGATGCCGGCTCGCCCGGCTCGAGCAGCTCGAGCACCGACCGCTCGAGAACGTATGCACCCGCAGAGATACGGTTCGTGTCGATCTGGTCCGCCGCCGGCTTCTCCACGAACCCGGTCACAACCCCGCCGCCCTCCGTCCGCACCAACCCGTAGCTCGACGGATTGTCTACGGGCGTCAGCGCCAGCGTGCCGGCAGCCCCGGTCCGCGCGTGCTGCGCGATCTGCGCCGTCAGGTCGAGGTCGGTGAGGACATCACCGTTGAGCATCAGGAAGCGGTCTTCGAGCCGCTCCTCCGCGAACTTGAGGGCGCCGCCGGTGCCCAGCGGCTCCGGTTCTTCGACGTACTGCAGGCGCATCCCCGTCCCGTCACCGTCGCCGAGCACCCCCCGCACGCCGGCGGCCAAGGCGCCGCTGCCGCACGAGAGCACGACGTCGTCGACCCCATGGCGGCGCAGCCAGTCGAGCATGTAGGCGATGAAAGGCCGGTCGACGAGCGGCACCACCGGCTTGGGCACCGTCGATGTCAGCGGGCGCAGGCGGGTACCTCCTCCGCCGACGAGGATCAGCGCCTGCACGGGCCGCCTGCCCCCAGACCGACCGCCGCGCGGGCCGCGCGGTCGGCCCCCGGCAACCGCAAAGCACACCTTTCCGTCCTCATCAGGCGCCCAGGATAGTGGCTCTCGGCTCGTGCGAGCCACCCTCGGCCACGAGGGCCGACCGGTCACGTGTCCGATTTCCGTCCAGATTCCCCCCAACCGCTCACCGATTGAGTAGCGTCGATGGTCGACCCCCGGCCGCTGCCACCTCCACGGCGGCACCACCAAGGCCCAAGACCACTCGTGACCGATCTGAACGTCAAACGCAACAGCGACGGCCGCACCCGCCGCTTCGCCAACTCCATGGCGCCAGACTCCATGCTCCACATACTTGACAAACCGGACGATGTCGACGCTCTCGCCGAGCAGGCGCTGGCCTCGGTCCAGACTCTGCGGACCCTGTATCTCGCAATGGTCGACGCGGTGGCCCGCGACGATGGCCTGTGCAGGGTCGCGAGCCTCGCGGCCGGAGCGATCGGCGCGGAGGTGGCGATCGCGGTGCCCAAGCTGGGCGCCCCGGCGCTCTCCCGGCCGATCCTGAGCATCGGCGATCGCATCGCGCTGCGGACGCATGCCAACGACTGGGTGGACGACCGGCCCTCCCGGATGCCCGACGGCGTCCTGCACGAGGTGCCGATTCGCTCCACCGAGAGCAAATTCGGGCTCGTCGCGCTCCTCGGCGTGCCCGTGCGCACGAGCTTCGAGGCGGCGACCGAGATCCTGCAACTGGTCGCCTCGGTGGCGGTGACCAAGGTGGCGCTCGAGAGCACTCGCACCGAGGTCGAGTCGAGCCTGCGCGACACGTTCATGGAAGAGCTTCGCTCGACGTTGCCATTGACGGCAGACGACATCGTGCGCCGCGCGAGCCGGTTCGGAAGCGACCTCACGGCGGGCGCCGTCGTGCTCTGCGCCGCGGTCGAGTCCAATCGTCCGCGGATGATGATGACGACGATCACCGACGCTTTCCCCGGAGCCCTGGTGCAATCCCTGGAGGGGCGGCTCTACGCCGTCCTGCCGGCGCTGGCCAACGACGGGCCGGCCGAGCCGACGCTCGCGCGCGCCCAGACCGTGGCGGATCGCCTCCGGCGGTTCGGGCCCGTCGGCGTGTCTTCCTTCTACGCGGACCCCGGCGAGCTTCGCCGCGGCCTGTCCGAGGCGGAGCTGATCGTCGACGTGCTGAGCCGCTCGAGCGCGCCGCCCGACCAGGTGGTGGCGAGCGGCAACTACCGGCTCCTGCTCCGCCTGTTCGTGACGCATCCGGAGGTCGTGTGGGAGTTCTACGACAGCACCGTCGGCCCGATCGTTGCCTACGACGAGCAGTACGGGATGGACCTGGTGCAGACGCTCGACACGTACCTGGCGCATGATTGCAACATGAACGCGACGGCCGCAGCGGCCTTCGCTCACCGCCACACGGTGGCGTATCGCCTCGAGCGCATTCGCCAGCTGACGCAGCTCGATCCCACGCGGACAGACGATCGCGAGCGGCTCGGGTTGGGCATGAAGGCCTATCGGATCCTGGCGCCGTCGCGCGAGCGCGCGGCGACCGGCCAGGAGAAGGGCGCCGCACGGCGGCGCACCGGTCGCGAGCAGTGAGCGGTCGGTGAACGGGCGGAACTTTCGGGTCCGCCCCGGGTTGAGGTTGTGGGGAATATCAGCCCAATGGAGAAGTCGGCACGGGACGTACCGCCCGTGCCTGGATCGAAGGGAGACAAGGATGTTGAAGAGAAGCGCGCTGGCGCTGACCGCCAGCTGCGTCCTATTCGCAGGGTTGACCGCCGAGGCGTCGGCCGCCAACGTCAGCGTGACCACCCAGAAGCGCCTGGTGTTCCAGGCCGCGCCAGGCGAGGCGAATCAGGTGACCATCAGCCCTTCGGGCACGGGCGTCATCGTCACCGACACAGGTTCGACGCTGACCAGTGACACCAGCTTGTACCCAATCGCCTGTGTGCTCGACAGCGCACACCAGGCGACGTGCCCGAACGTCGACCGCCTCGACGTCCGCCTGGGGGACATGGACGACGGCTTCACGAACGACACCGCGCTGACCTCGCGCGTGTCGGGCGGCTCGGGCATGGACACGCTCAACGGAGGCTCGGGCGTCGACTACCTCCTCGGCGAGGCCGGCCGCGACACGATCGCCGCCGGCGATGGAAACGACATCATCCATACGCAGGGAGGCGCGATCGACTCCGTCAACTGCGGCGCCGGCACGGACACCGTCGTGGCCGACTCGACGGACTACCTGGACCCGTCGTGCAACGACGGGTCCACGCAGACCGGCGGCGGCACGCCCGGGCAGGGCGAGGCCCCGCCCCCATCGAGCTCGGGGCCGCCGCCCGTGCTGACGCCGACGCCCCCGGGCACGCCCAGCCCCATCCCCGTCTCCGGCTGCACCGTGCAGTTCATCGGGACCGGGCACGCGGACCGCATCGACGGCACGGGCGCCGGTGACCGCATCTACGGCAAGGGCGGCGCCGACGTCCTGAACGGATTGGGCGGTGACGACTGCCTGTTCGGCATGGCCGGCAGCGACTCCCTCTACGGCGGCAAGGGCAACGACCGCATGCGCGGAGGCGGCGGCAAGGACCGGCTCTTCGCAGGCCCCGGCGCCGATCGCGCTTCCGGCGACGGCGGGAACGACCGGCTCAAGGGCCAGGGTGGCAACGACCGGCTGCGCGGCGGCAAGGGCGACGACGTCCTCCTGGGGGGACCGGGCAACGACCGGCTCACGGGTGACGGCGGTCGCAACCGCTACGCGGGCGGCTCGGGCAAGGATGCGATCTACGCTCGCAACGGCAAGCGCGACACGATCGACTGCGGGTCTGGCCGGGACACGGCCCGCGTCGATCCTCAGGATCGCGTGCGCAACTGCGAGCGCGTGCTGATCGGGCACTAGCGAGGCACATCGGTGGGCGGCGCTGCCGGCGCCGCCCACCGCTGACGCCTCCGCGGCGTTACAGGATTGAGGCATTCCCCGCCGAACATGCGGGTATGCTTTCCCCCGTGGGTCTGCAGGCTCGTCGCCCGAACCGCAAATTCGAGGACCGCAGAGGCAGAGATGTCATCTGTCCCTGAGCCGCTCCCGCTGCCCGGCGATGCGCCGGACATCATCGCTCCGGTACACGCCTTCCGCGACTGGCGGGTCTCGGATGATGGATTGGCGTCGCCGCGGACCGGCGTCCTCTGGACCGAGCGCGTCATGTCGGCGGAGTGCCGGCCGCGTACCCCGGAGGCGCTTCTCGCGCCGGAGCACCAGCCGCCAGGACGCGCCTGCAGCTGCGGCATCCACGCCTACTTCCGGCCGAATAGCGAGACCTCGCGCATCGACTTCACGGGCGTCACCGGCATCGTGACGGTCTGGGGCCACCTCGCCGTGCACGAGAACGGACTCCGCGCCGAGTTTGCGCGCGTCGAGGCACTCGGCGTCTACCGCCGCTGGACGCGCCGCCAGAAGGCGGTGGTCGCCGACGTCGCCGCGTCGCTCGACATCGACGTCGTCGATCTCGCCGAGCTCGAGCACTCCGCGCATCGCTACGCGACTCCACTTCCGAGCGAGCTGATCCCGTCGCCGCGCCCGCGCAGCCGCTCAAGCTGGAACAAGCGGCCGCTCACGGTGAAGCCGCGCCTACTGCTCGTCGAGCGCTGAGCTGCGTCTGACGATCAGCGCCGCGCCACGGCTCGGGCGCGTCGGAGCGGTCCTGACGCGAGCCGGCGCACCCGGCGGCGCAGCAGCGGCCGGCCGACGAGCAGCAACATGAGGGCGACCGCGGCGAGCGCCCCGATCACCACCGTGAAGTCAAGGTAGCTGATGACCTGCACGTCGACGAGCTGGTCGCGCGACAGCGACACGGGGCGCGCGAAGGAGTAGCCCGGGGCCTTCACGGTCACGGAGTAGGAGCCCCGCGGGAGGCCGGTCGCCCGCGCCTTGCCGTCGTGCAGCGGCAATTGCACGACGCGCCCGTCGGGATAACGCAGGGAGATGGCGGAGCCGAGCGGCGTTCCGAAGAGGGCGTCGGCTGAGGTGAACCGCAGTGAGTAGAGCAGCAGCGGCACCGTCAGGGCGCGCTTGCGGACCGGCTCGAAGCGCCACTGGGCTCGGTGGACGACATTGCCGCCGCCGACGTCGACGCTCTGGACCGCGTACTCGATGGGCGTCGAGCGGAGGCCGGCGCCGCTCCCCACCACGCGGGTCGCCTGCAGCTCGGGCGTGGTTCCTCCGTGGACCGTGACCCTGACCCCCGTGCTGCTGAGCAGCTCCGCCGATCGAACGTCGCTCGCAGCGACGGGCGTGCCGTCGAGCCGGGTGTAGCGCAGACGGCCGCGGGCGTAGAGCGACAAGCCGATCGTGCGCCCGCCGCGGAAGAAGCCGCCGAACCGGGCAACCAGGCCGGAGCGCAGCGGCGTTCTCAGCACACGGGGGAGCGTGAACGTCGGCCGCAAGCCCTCGGCCGCTCGCGCGGCGGCGGCGGGCGGAAGGACGAGCGTCACCTGGCCGCCGGCGTCGGTCCGCACGACATGGCCGCCGCTGAGGATGCGCACCCCCGGGGTCGCCGGCACCGTGCTGAACGTGACGACCTGCTGTCCGACCTGCGCCGCGGCGGGCTCCGTCGCGAAGGGCAGGACCGCGCCCACGACAACAGCGGCGAGCGCCACCCGGCGCGCCAAGCGCTCAGCCCGCTGCACGGGAGCGCTTCCGTCGCCGGAGCACGTACATCGCCACCAGGCCCACCACGATGAAGGTCAGAATGGCAGGGATGGCACCCTCGCCGCCGGTCCTGCGGTCGGGCTGGCTCGAGTCGAGCGCCTCCACGCCCTTTACGTCCAGATGCGTGCCGTTGAGATCGGCGAGCACCTTGAGCGCGGTCGCACCGTAGCGATGACTCGGCTCAACCTGACTGTTCTCGCTGAACTCGTTCCACGAGATCAGTCCGACGGCGTCCGGATTTGAGCGCTCGGCAGCGGCCACCTCGCGCCGCAGCGTGTCGCCGCCCTTACGCGCCACCACGGTCGGATGGCCCACGAGGTGCCCGTCGAACCCGGGGGCCGCCGGGGCGATCCAGCGGCCGCCCGACCGGTGCACCGCGCGGCTCATCGCCGTGAGCTTGGCTACGTAGCCGGGAAAGGTGTCGGGATTGACCGAGGACCAGTAGTAGGCGTCGCCGTCGAAGGCGGCCGCCTTGGCCTCGTAATCGGCCGGGGACCGCTCGGAGGCGAGGATCTGCAGGCGGTCCCGGTAGCGGGAGGTGACCGAGGCCAGGTCCCGGGCGGAGAACTCCCAGGTGCCCGACCAGATCACGAGCGGCCGGCCAGCGCCCTGGAAGGCGGGCATCGGCGCGAACCGGCGCACGAAATAGCCGAGGTCGTGCCCGATCCGCACGACCGGCAGCGGGCGGCGCGCGAAGTTGAGGCCCTGGTAGATCACGGACAGGTGGAAGTGCTCGCGGGCGGCGAGGCGTGCCAGCAGGGCGAGCCGGCGATTGAGCGTCGGCGTGCTCTTCCAGCTCACGATGAAGCCATCGATGCCGGCCTGCTTGGCGAGGCGGATCTGCGTGCGCATGACGCTCGGCTCGTCGCTCGAGTAGCGGCCGAGCTGCGGGTAGTCGATCTTGGCCCGGTTCCACGACGTCGCCGTGTACCAGATGTAGTAATACGCCCAGGTCGGGATCGGCGTGCCGGCTGCCGCCGCATGGGCGGACCCGCCGGCGCCGGCCGCCGAGGCGGTGAGTACGAGCGCCAGGACCAGCAGCGCCCGCCGCCGCAGCGTCAGTCCTCGCTCCACGGGCCCACCGTCACCCGGTTCGAGGGCCCGCGCAGCCGGCGCGGACGGCGCCGCACCATGGTCTCGCGCGCGGCGGCCAGCAGCACCACTGCCAGCGCCGCCGCGAGTGCGATCCCGTACGTCCCGTACACGGGCGTCCGCGCCGATTTCGTGCGAGGCGTCGTCGCCCGGCTCATGGTGAGGAAGGCGGGCTCGCGCGGAGGGCTCGAGAAGTCGAACGCTCCGAGCAGGCTGTTCGCGCGCCGGTCACGCGCGGTGAGCGCGCGCAGCCCCCAGTTCTGCTCGATGAACTTCAGGATCGAGGTGTAGTCGAGCGTCGTGTGGTCGACATAACCCCGCTTCGCATAGGCGCTGACGAGCATCGCCGGCACGCGGAACCCGTAGCCCCGGCGGTCCACCCGCGGCGGCTTGACATGGTCGTACCAGCCGCCCGACCCGTCGTAGGTCCAGGTGAAGGCCGAGGAGCGCCAGTAGCGGCTGCGCATGAGGTCGTTGACGAGGGTCCGGATCAGCGTCTGGCCCGCGATCAGCGAGCCGGGCGGGTGCTCGCGGGAGCCCGACGGGATCACGTAGGACACCGCCGGCAGCGTCCCGCGCTCGATGTCGCGGGGCAGCTGGTCGAGCGAGACGATGTGCTTGGACAGGCGCGGGTCGCGCACGTAGCGAGCGTAGTCGAGAAGCGGCACCCGAACGAGCTGGCCCCGGCGCGCGCCTGCCCGGCTGGAGTCGAACGTCGCCGCCGGATCGTCGTTCTCGACGTATACCTTCCAGGACACCCCGGCCTCTTCGAGGCGGTCGAAGATCGTCGCCGCCGTGAAGCCGGCCGGGGGCATGGTCTCCCCCCGCTTATCGCCGGGACCGCCCGTGAGCCAGTACATGTGGTTGGCCAAGCTGCCGCCGAGCGCCGAGCTGAAGAAGCGGTCGAAGAGGACGTAGTTGTCGGCGACGTTCCAGTAGTACGGGATGTCCCGGTCGTCATAGTGCCCCATCACCACGGGCTGCACGCGGCCGCGCTGGTGGGTGATCGCGCTGATGAACCCGTTCATCAGCCCGCCGTTCAGCTGGGCCCGCGCGACCCTCGGCGAGCCGCTCAGGTCCTCGATCGGCTGGTTGTCGATGTGAAACGGCTTGATGCAGCGTCCGCCGGCAACGGTCGGGTCCACCGGCATGCAGGCACCGGGAGGAACGCCATCGGCCTTCGGGTAGCTACCGAAGTAGTTGTCGAACGAGTGGCTCTCCTGCATCAGGCTGATCACGTGCTGGATCGGCGTGCGCGCCGGCGGGCCCGTGCCCGCGCGGGCCACCGCCGGCGCTCGAGCGCCCAGCGCCACGACGGCGATGAGGACCGGCACGATGAGCAGGCCGCGGCTCATGGGCTGACCTCGTAGATGATCACGACGGGGGTACGCACGCGGTGGCCGTCGGGCGAGACCGCCGGGACGCTCTCCGTGTGGGCCACGTGGCCGTGATAGCGCTCGACGAAGCGCATCATCTTCGCCGCGAAGAACGGGCTGCGGTCGGCCGAGAACGCATCCCAGACGATGTACTGCAGGTCGTTGTCTCGGATCATCTGGTCGGGGTTGCGCATGGCCTCGTAGACCGGGTTACGGTGCAACGGGTTCGGGCTGACCGACAGCCCGTAGATCTTGCGGTGCCCATAGAACTCGAGGACGTTCGCCATCGACGGGCCGATCGACATCATCTGCGCGGACGCCGGCACGTGGGTCCCGATCCAACGGCCTGCCTCCCGGCCGCCGGGAAGCCCGCCCGATCCGGCGAGGAACGTCGTCGCCCCGGCGCGGTCCACGCTGTGCCAGCTCGGCACGGCGAGGGAGATGAGCACGGCCATGAGCGCGACCGGCATCAGCCAGCGCCGGCGTAGCTGCGCCAGTGCGCCACCAGCGAGCCGCACCACCCGGCGTTTCGAGCGCTCTGCGGCCGCAGCGGGGAGCGTCCTCGGGTCCCAATGAGCGAAGAAGCGCGCCGCCAGGACGGCGATCGCCGGGGCGATCGGCAGCAGGTACTGGAAGCCCTTGACCGGGAACAGCTGGAAGAAGCAGGCGGGGACGGCGATCCATGACAGCAGCAGCGTCTCTCGCCACGAGCTTTCGTGCAGCAACAGCCACAGCCCGAGGCCCGCGGCGATCACCACGCCGAGGCCGATGGCGACCGGCACGACCGTGGGGTAGAAGGTGATCGCGTGGTTGGGCCGGCGGAAGAGCTGCCAGACGATGAAGTGCCCACCCGTGCTCGTGTGGTGGGCCAGCTTGAGGCTGAGCGGGTACGCCGCGGCGAGCACCGCGAACAGCGCGCCGGCGCCGACGATGTGCCGGACGCCGGTCCGCAGCGCCGGCGTGAGCGCGAGGAACGCGTAGAAGGCGCCGAGCATGATCACGCTGTCCTCCTTGCAGAGGAACGTCAGCCCGAGGCCCGCCGCCGCCGCGTAGAACCACGTCACGCGCTCGGTGAGGGCGAAGCGAGCGAGCAGGTAGAGCGTGACCGTGGACATCAGCGTCCGCGGCCCGTCGAGCAGGATCTGCCGCGTCACGACGACGTGGTACGGCATCAGCGCCATCAGGCCGGCGGCGATCAGGCCGGCCCGGTTGCCGTAGAGAAGGCGGCCCAGCAGATAGGTGACGTAGATCGTCGCGAGGCCCAGGACGACCGCGGCCAAGCGGCCGAACACCTCCGGGGTATGGAGCAGGTAGCCGATGGAGACCAGCGACTGGAACAGCAGCGGGTGCGCGCGGAACGTCGGGAAGAAGGGGCTCAGTTGCGGGTCGCCGGCGATCGAGGCGCCCTGGCCCGAGTACACCGCCTCGTCGCTGTTGAGGCCCACCGCGTTGATCTGCCACAGCCGCAGCGTTGCGCCGATGACCAGGATCCCGGCGAGTATCCAGCGCGTGGAGCGCTCGCCGAGGCGCGGCCAGACGCGATCACCGAGCCCACTGCGCAGCAGCTGCAACGGCGGCGACAGCGGCAGCGGCTGGGTCGCGCGCTCCGCGGTCGCGAGTCGCAGCATCCCGGACGCCGGGCGCGTCGCGCGCAGCCCTTGCGGGGGCCGCCCCCGAACCGCGACGTCCGGCGGCGCCGGGGCCATGAAGAGATCGGCAACGACCGCGGCGCGCGGGCGTTGCCGAGCAGGACCGCCGTCACGCGTGCCGACCCCCCGGCCACCGTCGTGGGAGCGCGAGCCTTCGGGCCGCGGCGCGGCGCCGGTGCGCCCCCAGCGCGTGCGCAGCGGGAGGATGAGCCCGCCGGCGGCGCCGACGAGCACGCCGCCCGCTAGCAGCAGCCAGATCGGAGCGCCGTCTCCGCCCCCGCCCGGCCCGGCGACCGGCGCGGAACGCGCGCCGCCCGAGCGGTCGCCGGCCGGACGCGACCCGGCGCCCCCGCCCGCGACGGGATAGGAGCGCCACGACGCGTCCGGCCGGTGCCCCGCGGGAGCCCCCGAAGCCGAGGCAACTTGGGCCGGCGCGAGGATCGCGCCGGCCAAGAGCAGCAGGAGGGGGCTCGCGCGGCGGACACGGGCCGTAGGGCCTGTGCCCATCCGCGTCACGAGCTCAGGATGGCGTGACTGACTTCGCGGATAGGCCGACCCGTGGCCTGCTCGACCACGGCCGGGAACATCCGGTACCAGTCGCGCTGCTGGCTGCGGAGCAGGTGCGCGGGCTTGCCCGCCATCGCGCCCTCGATGATCTCGCGCTCGCGGCGCTTGAGGTCCATGCCGGGGCGCGAGTGCAGCCACTGCTGGATGGTCGGGTACGGCGGGAACCCGTACGCGTCCTCGCAGTTGCTCAGGAGGATGTCCAGCGCCTCCTGCTCGTCCAGTCTGACCGACCCCTCCTCGCCCTCGCGCTGGATGATGGTCAGGCCGACGAGCTGCGCCTCGGGAACGATGTTGACGTGCGGGACCAGCCGGTCGACCTGGTACTTCGGCGGGGGCACCACCAGCTGCACGAGCGCGTTGATCGTCGCCGCGGGCATCCGCGTCTTGGCGATGATGAGTCCGAACAGCCGGCCGGAGCGCGAGTGCAGCCGGCTCTGGATGATGAGGGCGAGCCGCTCCCGCCGGCGCAGCAGCGGCGTCTTGACCGCCGAGAGCGTGTGACGGCTGATCGTCAGCGGCTTCGGGTACGTCAGCACCCGCCCGTCAGGCGTGAGCAGCGTCAGATCGTCCGACAAGAACGAGAACGGCAGGTTGTCGAGCGTCTTCAGGGCCGTGGTCGTCTTGCCGGTGTCCGTCCGCGCCGTGATCAGGAAGGCGTGCTCGCCAGACGCCATGCAGGCGGCGTGGACGAGCGCGTATCCGCGCTCGACGAACGCCCAGCGCAACACGGGCTCGACCACGTTCGTGTACAGCACGTGGGGTGAGCGGCGCAGCAGCGGCGAGGCCGTGATGTCGATCCGCTCGCCGAGCTCGACCTCCATCGCGAAGCCGAGGCTCCCGGGCCATTCCGCGTAGTGAAGCCGCGTGTGCCCGTTCGGGAGCGTCTCGCCGCCGACGCCGCGGGCCTTCACGCGCTCGAGGCGAACGCGGATCGTCGGGTCCGAGATGCCGCCGTCGACGCGGAAGCGCTCCAGTTCGGGGAGCCGGCCGTCCGAGACGATGGTGATGATCCCATGCAGGTCGTACTGGTAGTCAGTCATTTCTCCACGCGTGGCCCAGATGTAGGTGTCGGCGATCCCGAAGCGCAGAAGCGACAGGACGAGCAGGGACACGACGTTGCCCACAAGGTGCTGAAGGCCGAGTCCGTTGACGAGGATGAAGAGCAGGGGGATGCGCCCGAGCAGCACGAGGTTGTTCATGGCGAAGAACGTCGCCGCGCGCGCCGGCAGGGTCAGGCGGTGATCGCGCCCCCGGAACACCCAGCGCTCGCTGAGGCCGAAGTTCCAGAGCGTCGAGCCCTGCGTAGCGAGCGCCGCGCCGAGCAGATACCACATGCCAAGGACGTCCGCGAACAGCGCGAGCAGCAGCGTGTTGACCGCCAGGCCGCTGACGCCGACGGCGCCGAACCGGCCGAGCCGACCGGTCAGTCCCTTGACGCGCAGTTGCCAGAGCTGTCCGAGGTAGCGCGCCGCCTCCTTGGGCGAGGCCTTGCTCTCCCCGCTGAGGCGCGTGCCGAAGTCGAACGGAACCTCGCTGACGCGCAGCGGGCGCGCCCGGACCAGGATCTCGAGCAGGATCTTGAACCCCTGTGGCAGGAGCGCATCCAGATCCAGCCGGTTCTTGCGGACGAGGAAGAAGCCGCTCATCGGATCGGTCACGTGCCGCAGCTCTCCCGCGAAGAGCCGCTGGGCGAGCATCGTCGACCCGCGCGAGAGGACGGCGCGACCGAGGCCGAACTCGCGTGCGCTGCCCTCCTCGCAGAACCGGCTGGCGACCACCAGGTCGACATCGCCCTCGCTGGCACGGGCCACCATGTCGCCGAGGACCTCGGGCGGGTGTTGGAGGTCCGCGTCCATCACGCACACCCAGGCGGCCCGCGCCTGCCGCATGCCGTCGACCACCGCACCACCAAGCCCGCCCCAGCGGGCATCGGCCTCGCGGTGCAGCAGCCGGACCGCGCAGTGCTGGCGCGGCTCGAGCGCGCGGATGACGTCGTCCGTCCCGTCCTCGGAGTCATCGACGAAGAGCACCTCGATCGGGTGCCCCGGGAGGACGCCGGCCAACCGGTCGAGGAGCGGCTCGACATTGCCCGCCTCGTTGCGCGTGGGCACGACCACGGATACGACGGGTCGTCCGGTGTGGTCGAAGCGGCCCGTACGGGCAAACGGCGCTGGTGCGTCCGACGGCCTCAGTGCGTCGGTCAAAGTGGTCATGCTCGAATCCCTTCGTTCATATCGCGCTGTGAGAGGCTCCCCACAACCCAGTCTCCTCCGGGTCGTTTACCGTGTTGCAACATCGGGCCTCTCGGGGTCGGCTATATCCGTCGAGAACGGTAAACGGGGCGGGTTCCTCACCACCTGGACCTTCGGTCAGTGCCGAGCCGATTGACTTCCGACCGACGGTCCACCTCCCTCCCTCCCGCGCCGTCTAGCGTCAGGCCCTCGATGCGCGTTGCCGTCCTCTCGGATCTGCACCTGGGGACCCGGACACGGGTCGACCTGCTGCGCTCGTCCGAAGTGCGCGCGCGCGTGGTCGACTTCGTCCGCGACTTCGACGAGGTGGTCCTGCTCGGCGACGCACTCGAGCTGCGCGACCGCCCGCTCGCCGCCGCCATCGCGGCCGCGGAGCCGTTCCTCACCGAGCTCGGTGGCGCGCTCGGCAACGGCCGCGTCGTGCTCGTGCCAGGCAACCATGACCATCGCCTCGCGCCGCGGGACCTCGACGGCCGCCGATCCGGGGGGCGTGGGGAGCTGCTCCGAGAGGTCCGCCGCGGCGAGCGCGGGGCCGCCGGCGCCGTGCGCGAGCGCGTGGGGACGGAGCTGCTGATCGCCTACCCGGGGTGGCGCCCGGCTCCCCACGTGTGGGCCACCCACGGCCACTACCTCGACGCCCACAGCGCCGCGCCGACACTCGAGTGCCTGCTCGCAGCGGCGATCGGCACCATCCGCGGCGCACCGGCGCCACGGGCGGACGCCGCCGCGTACGAGGTCCTGCTGTCGCCGACGTACGACCTGTACTACTGGATCGCGCAGCGACCGCGGCTGCAGCGGCTCGCCGACCTCGCCAAGCGACTCGTGCGGCTCGTCGAGACTCGTCTCGGCACACGCGGCGCGCCGCGCCAGGCCGCGCGATCGGCCCCTCGCCTCGGCGGCGAGCGGCGCGGTACGGCCCCCGGGGAGCTGCGCCGCCCCGGGCTCCTTCCCTTCGGCATGGTCCTCGACCGGCTCGGGATCGAGGCCGAGCATGTGCTGTTCGGCCATACGCACCGTACGGGGCCACTGCCCGGCGATGACCCGCGACTCTGGCGAGCGCCGGGAGGCGCCGCACTGTGGAACACGGGCAGCTGGGTGGCCGAGCCGGACTATGTCGGGGGCAACGGCAGCGCAAGCCCGTACTGGCCCGGGACCGTGGTCACCGTCGAGGGCTCCGGGCCGCCGGTGATCCACCGGCTGCTGGACGAGCGGTCCATCGACCCGACCTATCATCTGGACAGCCGGTCCAGGCGTCGCGAGGCCTCCGACTTCTAGCCTGACTGTGAGACCCCGAATGGGTCACTCAAGCGAAGGTTCCACGGAGGGTTGCCGTCATACGGTTCGGAGCATCCACAGGACGGAGACACGGCTACGCGCCCGGACTCCACGCCGTTCTGGTGGTGGGTTGGTTGGTGGTGGGGTGGGCGTTGGCGGCGGCGGTGCCGGCTGGTGCGGCGGTGAACGCTGAGTTGACGCGCTATCCGTATCTGACCGACTCGGTGCAGCGTTCGATCACGG
>JAXDHR010000110.1:0-27802 GCA_034664425.1 Solirubrobacteraceae bacterium | reverse complement strand
GGGACGAGCGGCCGCTCACGGAGCACGTGCACCTCGCGTTCCCCGCGCGCGAGGACGCCACGGTGCGCGCGTTCCACGCCGCCGCGCTCGCGGCGGGCTACACGGACCACGGCGCTCCGGGCGAGCGAGCGGTCTACCACCAGGGCTACTACGGCGCGTTCGTGCTCGACCCCGACGGGCACAACGTCGAGGTCGTCAACCACAACCAAGGCTGAGGCGTGGCCGACGAGGTCAGTGGCGCGTGGGTCGGTAGATGAGCTTCTGGATGTGCCCGTCGAGCGTCCGGTGCCCGACCAACCTCGCCCGCCGCCGCGCGCGCCCGTCGTAGCCCTCCCGCCCTCGCCAGGCGTGCAGGAACGTCTCCTGCACGACGTCGACGGCTCCCAACGGGAGCGTGCACGGGCATCCGCAATGGCCGGATAGTCCGTCGCGTGGGAGAGGTACAGGCCGCGAGTTCCCGGCCAACCCAAACGGCCGACCAGGCCGATGCCGGAGGAGGGACTCGAACCCCCGACACGCGGATCGCGGGCTCGGCCCGTCATCGACCTCGTCGTTCGTGGCGACGCACGAAGTCACCGAGAAGCCAGCCGGCCGCTGCCGCGATGCACGCCAGGATCGCCAGCGAGGGTGCCGACGAACTGGAGGATCTGGTCCGGCTCGCACGGTTGCTGCGGCTGAGCGCGGCAGTCGTCGCGCACGATCTCCACCACGAAGGCGACGAACGCGAGGACGAAGGCCACGCTCAGCGGTTGCAGGAGCTTCGCCGTCGCCGGCAGGAACGGGATGAGCGTCGCGACGAGGACCAAGACCCCGGCGCGAGATCACCCCAGATCCGAAGGTACATCCTCGGTCACGCAAATCGTGGCGTCGGCGTCATCGGTGCTGAGTCGCACCCAACCGGGGTCGGCTCGAGCCTGCCGAGGGTCGGCACGAGCCGACCGTGGCGTCGGTGTACCCGCACGCGCATCCGGATCCCGGTGAGGAGCACGACCTCGCCTCTCTCCGTACGTTGGGGAGGCGGTAGCGTGCTGTGGCCGATCCGGAATTCCCGATGCTGGTCGAGCGAGTACCGACCAGCGGCATTGGGCTCGACGAGCCGTCGGCGTGTCGACGCTGACCGACCTGGAAGCCGCTAGTGCCCGGTCGAGGAGAAGTGCATGTAGTCCTTCGTGCTTCCGGCCCAGGAGCCGCCCCAGCCCCAGCCGATCGAGCCGAAGGCCCGGACCGCCCGGCCGCCGACCATGCCCTTGTAGTGGTGCGCGCGGACGCGGTAGCGACGCAGCGACGGGTCCATGCTCTGGCCGCAGCCGACGTAGGGATTCTCGCCCGGATTGACGTCGACGGCCAGGCCGTAGGCGTGCATCGACCACGAGCCCGTCCGGACGCGGCCCACGCACGGCGACGCCGCCGCCTGGCGGCACTCGAACGACGCGGTGACATCGCCGTCGGCCGGCTGGTCGCGGCGCGGGCCGTAGACCGCGGACAGCGTCATGTGGCGGATCGGGAAGTGCATCGCGTAGAGCCGCCGGAAGACACGGGCGAGCGGCCGCGCGGCGCGGCGGTTGACGACGAGCTGACCCGTCTGCGTGCGGCCGTGGAAGTCGCGATAGGACGCGGTGAGGACCCGCAGCGAAGACAACGGGACCGGGCAGCCACGCGAGTAGAACCCGCTCGCGCGCAGCTCCGCCCGCACCGATTTCGGCACGGGCGCGACGGAGGCGTGGAAGGACGGCGGTGTCGCCAGCATCGCGAGGGCGGCAAGGAGGCGCAGGAGCACGACGTCCGATCGTACGCGGCCGCCGCCCTTCGGCGCGAGCGTCTTCGAGCCACACCGGGCGTGGTGCTGCTTCTGCCGCTCCGAAGCAGCAGCGCCGCGAAGTGGTCGTTCGGTCGCTCAGCGGGTCACGCTATGGGCCGGTCGGCGTAGATCGCGCGCTCGAATGGCCAGCGCTCGACGAGCCAGCGCGACACCGCGGCGTGCAGCGGGCCATCCAGCTCGGCGACGTCAGCGCGAACCCAGGAGCGGACCTCCGCATCCCCGCCGCCGTCCTTGGCGGGATAGATGTACACGCAGCCGATGACCTCCTCGGTGCCCGGCCACAGCACCGTGAACGTGAAGCCGGTGCGCTCGGCGAAGTCGCGCGCGTGCCCTTCCAGGTCGCCCCCGTTGGCGTCGAGCGACATGCCCTCGACCGGCGGCCAGCCCCAGGACTCGAAGCCGGGCGTCGCGCGGATGTGCGCGATGCTCGACGTCCACGCCGCGTGGTCCGACTCGTTGTGCTGGGCGCCGAGCGGCACGAGGTGGAACTCGGGCAGCTCCAGCTCCCGCGGCGGGTCGAAGTCGTCGGGCACGAAAGGCTGAGTGCTCAGGGCCTGGGAGACTACCGCTGGACGAGCAGAGGCGTTCCTGGCGCACCGCCCCCATGTGCTGGTGCGGCTGCGGCTGCTGCCGCCTGCCCTTCCAGCTTCCCTGCGGAAGCGGACGGGGCGCAGCCCGGACGAGCGCTGTGCGCGTCGAACCGCCCGAACCGGTCATCCGTCCGGCGGTAGCTACAAGGCAAGCGCGGCGACTCCCCGGTCCGGGAGGCGCTGATCACTCGGACGGCGGTGTCAGTCTGACTCATCACGGGCGCGCCGGTAGCGCTCGTAGATCACGCGCGAGCCGAATGTCCTGGTCTCGATCAGGTGCAGCGGGACGTCTTCGGTGACCGGCGGCAGGAACGGCGTGCCGCCACCGACGATGACCGGATTGCGGAGCATGCGCAGCTCGTCGACGAGGCCGAGCCCGATCGCCGCCGCGGCCAGGCCGGCGCCGCCGATCGAGACGTCCTTGTCAGTCGCGTCGAGCGCCGCAGCGGCCTCCTCGGCCAGGGACGCCTCGGCGAGCCGGGCGTTGCCCTCGACGCTGTCGAGCGTGCGGCTGAAGACCACCTTCGGGATCGCGCACCAGACGTCCGCGAACGCAGCCCCGAGCTCGTTGTCGCGCATCGACGCATCCGTCTCCCACGGCAGCATCGTCTCGTAGAGCCTGCGGCCGCACAGATAGCCGCCGAGCGCGCCTACCTCCGCGATGTGGAAACGAAACTGCTCCTCGCTCGGGGCCGTCCACCCGAACGCGCCCTCACGGTCGGCGATGAAGCCGTCCACCGAGACGCTCATCGAGTAGATCAGCATGGCTTCAAGCTCGTCGCACCGGAGCGACGGACGACGCTCGTGATGACGTTGACGGCTGCGCTTGACATCGGGCTCTCCTCCCCTCCGCAGTCTGACTCTGCCACCGAAACAACGCTCACCGTCGGCCGCACCACCCGGCCGATGAGGGGGCGCTCAGGAGTTGTGGTTGACGACCTCGACGTTGTGCCCGTCGGGGTCTAGGACGAACGCGCCGTAGTAGCCCGGGTGGTAGACGGCGCGCTCGCCGGGACCGCCGTGGTCCTCGTAGCCCGCTGCGAGCGCGGCGGCGTGGAACGCCCGCACGGTCGCGTCGTCCTGCGCCGGGAACGCGAGGTGGAAGTGCTCCGTGAGCGGCCGCTCGTCGTCGATCAGCGAGAAGCTGAAGTTCTCACCGACCACCTGGACGTGGTGCGGCTCGTCCAGGCCCATCCGCAGCCCGGCGTGTGGGGCGATCGTCGTGTAGAAGCGCTTGGACGCGGCGGGGTCGCGGACGCGGATCCAGAGGTGGTCGACGCAGCCGTCGGGCACGGGGTTCTCGCGCTCCGTGTGCACTGCCTCCGCGCTGTTGCCGTCCGGGTCGAGCAGGAAGCCGCCGTAGTAGTCCGGGCCGTAGACCGTGCGTGGGCCGGGCGCGCCGTCGTCGCGGTAGCCCGCGTCGATGCCCGCCTGCCAGAAGGCGTCCACGGCCTCGTGGGAGGGCGCGCGGAAGCCGACGTGCAGGCCACGGGTCACGAGGTGCTCGCGGTCGGTCGGCATGATGTCCCAGTCCTGCCACTCGACGATCTCGGCGTCCGCGTGACGCGGCTCGGTGCCCAGCACGGAGAGGACGGTGCGGTAGAAGCGCTCTGACGCGGCGAGGTCCGCGACGGCGATTGCGACGTGGTCGAACACCCCGCCGAGGCTAGCCAGAGGTACGCGTCCGGCGCCAGGTCGAACCGCAGCACGGCCGCGTCAGGCGCTCTCGGGGCGGAAGCGGATCGTGTAGCGGGCGGTGAAGCTGTCGCCTCGTCGACGACCATCATGTTTCCGCGGGGCCCAACGGTCGCGTGTCGTCCGAAGCCGGGGTGCACCTGGCCGGCGCTAGTCCGACCACCAGTCGCGCTGGCCCTCGACGTCTTCGCGTGGAGCCTCGCCGAGGTTGGGCGCGCCGATGACGAGCATCTCGAGGCCCTCCGGCCCGGCCTCGTAGCCTCGCCACGTACCTGGTGGGACGCGCACCGCGTCCCACTCCTTGAGTTCGACGATCTCGTCGTCGAGCTTCATCCGCCCGCTCCCTCGCAGTACCACGTACACCTCCTCCTGCTTTTTGTGCGTGTGACCGTACGGAAATCGACAGCCGGGCGGGACGCGCTGGTAGCCCAAGCCGGATCGCTCGAGCTCGAGCGCCTCGGTCGCCAAGCGGAACTCAAGGTCTGGCGCGCCGTCGAACCTGGATCCGACGTCCTCGAGGTCCCCCTTGAGGTTCCTGAGCGTGAACGGCACGATCGCAACCGTACCGAGTCCTTGCGCGGTCGCCGATCTGATGCGTCAAGAGCTGCGGTGCCAGGCTCGCCGAAGCGCGAAGCTGGGTTGAACGCTCACACACCGAGCGCCTTGAGCCGAGCACGAGCGCTTGAGGACTCTGACGCCGGCAGGAGCCGCCCCGCCTTGCCCAATCCGTGCGGCGGCATGTTCCCGTAGACGGCTTCGTAGTGCCCCGCTTTGACCAGGAACGTCTCATGCCAGATCCCGGTGCGGCTGCTTCGTCCGACCCGTTGCCAGTACTGGCGCCAAACGTCCAGGTGAGGATCATCCTGGTCCTTGGCGAAGGCCTCCAGCTGCTCGAACGACCTCCAATACTGGACGATCGTCGGGATGCCCATCTCGTACGCGAGAAGGCCCTTCTCGGGGCGAGCGACGAGGTAGTCGAGCATGTGCTTCATCCCGCGGCGACCACCCAGGTCGACCAGACCGCGAGCGAACTGCACCTTGGTGTTGAACCGGGCGCCGATCAGAAAGACGACGAAGTCGCCCTCGATCTCGGCCGTCATGCGCCTGCCAGCCACGTCGCCCATGCTCATCGCCTCTTCGTTCGTCAGCCTTGCGAGCCGATCCTAGACCGGGCGACAGCCGCGAGCTGGATCGGGTGTTGAGGGTGGGGGGCGCTGGGCGGACCCACGCGCCGGCGAAGGTGGGGCTTCCCCCCGCGCGACGGTCTCGGAGCTCGATCAGTGATTGCATGTCGAGAAGCTGTGACCGGCTCCGCTCACCAGGTGAAGGGCCACGACAGGCGCGGCCCAGGACACCAGGAGACCACCATGCCGAAGTACCTGCTCCTCAAGCACTACCGCGGCGGCCCGGAGCCGCACCACCCGTTCCCCCCGATGGACCAGTGGGCGCCCGAGGACGTCGAGGCGCACATGGCGTTCCTCAAGGGCGTCAGCGAGCTGCTCGAGGAGAACGGCGAGTTCGTCGACGCGCAGGCGCTCACGCCGGCGCGCACCTGGGTGCGCTACGGCGGCCCGGATGCCGCGCCGGTCACCACCGACGGCCCGCTGCCCGAGACGAGCGATCTCGTGGCGGGCTGGTACATGATCGACGTCGAGTCGCACGAGCGCGCGGTCGAGATCGCGGCCTACATCTCCTCCGAGCCCGGCCCGGGCGGAGAGCCGCTGTACGAGTGGATCGACGTCCGGGAGGTCATGTGGGAGCGCTCTCGGACGACTGACGCGGCGTGATCGACGAGCCGATGCGACGGGTGGACGAGAGCGCGCTGCGCGCTCTCGTCCCGCGGGTGCTCGCCGGCCTGGTCCGGCGGGGCGAGGACTTCGACGCCGCCGAGGACGCGCTCCAGGAGGCGCTGCTGGAGGCGCTCCGGGTCTGGCCCGAGCATCCGCCGCGCGACCCGCGCGCGTGGCTGGCGACGGTCGCGACCCGGCGGCTCGTAGACGCCCGCCGCAGCGAGGCCGCCCGTCTGCGCCGCGAGGAGGCGACGTACGCCGAGCCGCGGCCTGCCGCCACCGAGGAGGGCGACGACACCCTCTTCCTGCTCTTCTGCTGCTGCCACCCCGACCTCCCGCCCGCCTCCCAGGTGGCGCTGACCCTGCGCGCCGTCGGCGGCCTCAGCACCCGCGAGATCGCCGACGCCTTCTACGTGCCGGAGGCGACGATGGCGCAGCGGATCAGCCGGGCCAAGCGCGCCTTGCAGGGGCGTCGCCTGGACCAGCCCGGCGATCTCGCGGTCGTGCTGCGCGTGCTCTACCTCGTCTACACGGCCGGCCACGCGGGCCGGGTGGACCTGGCCGGCGAGGCGATCCGGCTCGCCCGCCAGCTCACGCTCGCCACCGAGGAACCGGAGGCGCGCGGGCTGCTCGCGCTGATGCTCCTCAACCACGCCCGCCTCCCGGCGCGACTCGACGCAGAGGGTCGCATCGTCACGCTCGACCGACAGGACCGCGGCCTGTGGGACACCCGCGAGATCGCCGAGGGCGTCCGCATCCTGCAGTCCGCGCTGGCCGTTCAGCGCCCCGGCCGCTACCAGGCCGAGGCCGCCATCGCCGCGCTGCACGCCGACGCGGCCAGCGCCGAAGAGACCGACTGGCCGCAGATCCTCGCCTGGTACGACGACCTCGTCGCCCTCACGGACGACCCGGTGCGCCAGAACCCCGCCGCCGTGCTCGGGCGCGCGGTCGCGGTCGGCCATGTCCTCGACGCCGCCGCCGGGCTGCGCGAGACCGACCCGCTGCGCGACGTGCTCGGCGAGCGGCACCGGTGGCACGCCGTCCGCGGCCACCTGCACGAACTGGGCGGCGACCTGCCCGCCGCCGCCGCGGCCTTCGCCGAGGCCGCCCGCCGAACCACGAACGTCGCCGAACGCGACCACCTCGTCCGCCAGGCCGCCCGCGCGCGGGCGGCCGAACTGTGGAGCAACACTGGCTCGCGTAGCCAGCTGTGAACCCTATCGAGCCGAGCCAGTCTGAACGCGAGGTTCCGCGCGAGCCAGAGAGTCAAGTCTCCGGCGAGCGGAGACGTCAGTCCGCCAGCAGACGGAAGGCGAGCCGCCGCGGACGGCCCTCGCGGAACACGAGCGTCAGCCAGAGCCGGCCGACGCCGTCGACGACGTCGATCGCATCGATGTCGCCGACCCGTACGGGCCGTAAGCCGACGTCGGCGATCAACTTCTCGACGCCGGCGTCCTCCGGCCCGCACCAGAACAGGTCCGCCGCCTCGCCACCCACCGACGGGTCGGCGAGCACCTCGAATCCAACCGTGTTGAACGCGCGAACCAGGCGGGCATCACGCGCCGACTCCCGGTAGGCGTCGGCATGGTGCAGCCGCTGCCCGCCCATGTCGTTCGTCGCGTCGATCACGACACGCCCGGCCAGCGCCGGACCATGGTCGACGAGCAACTGTGGGACCGCGGCGCCCGGCAGCGCCAACAGCACGACATCAGCGCCCGCGATCGCATCCGCGATGGGAACGGTCCGCGGCGGGTCCGGCGACCGCGAGGCATAGACCACCTCGTGACCCGCGCGACGCCATGCCTCACCGACCGTCGCTCCGATGTTGCCGCTGCCGATCACCCCGATGCTGGTCATGAGCGGACGATACGTCGCGCCGATCTTGCCCGCCGCCCCGCAGGCACCGCCCGTCGTGGCAGGGACTGCGGCAGTCGAGCACGCGGGCTAGCCTTGGCCCGATGGAGGACAACTTCCGCGTGGAGCGCGGCTGGATCATCGCGAAGGCGACACGGCTTGACGATGGGCGGGTGATGCTGGGAGAGGGAGAGATGCGGTTGAGCCCGTTCGATGCGTTGCAGGGCCGACGAGAAACGCAGGTCCCGTTGAGCGCGATCTTGAAAGCGTCCGTTCAGCGCCTGGCGTTCTGGCGGCGCTAGCCGAGATCGAGTGGCATCGCTGGAGCCGGCCGTTCACGTAGCCCCAATGGGTGAAGCCGGGCGCGCGGTCGACGATCGCCGGGCGGTCGGTCGAGAGGGGCCTTGGTTTCGCTCAAGCGGCGCCGGGAGAGCACCGAGGTCGGACCGGAACGCGAGAAGGTCCTCGCCTAGCCACCCTGATCGAGGAGCCGACATGACGACGAAGGCCGACTTCAACGCCGAGGAGTGGACGACGCTCGTCGAGGCGCCGCTGCTGGCGGGCATGAGCGTGCTGGCCGCCGAGCGCGGTGGCACGTTGAAGGAGAGCGTCGCGGTCGGCAGGACCTATGCCGAAGCGCGCCAGCACCACGCTGAGAGCCCGCTGCTCGACGCGATCGTGTCCTCGCCCCCGGCCATGGATCCGGCGCGTCTTCGCGAAGGCGGCGGCGACATCAAGCAGCTGGCGACCACGCGTCTTCGCGATTCGGCCGCGCTGATCGACTCGAAGGCGTCGGCCGACGAGGCGCGGGCCTACAAGCAGTTCGTCGTCACCGTCGCGGAGGCGGTGGCGAACGCGCACCGCGAAGGCGGCTTCGCCGGGATCGGCGGCACGCCGGTGAGCGACAACGAGCAGGCCGCGCTCGACACGGTGCGCGCGACACTCGGCCTCGCCGGCTGATCGGCCCGCGCAACCTCGACATGCCTGCACGCCGCGTTGCCGCGGCAGGAGGCGGCTTGCGCCCCGCGACGGACCCGGCAAGATGGGCTGCAGCCATGCCACGCCGGGCCCTCATCGCGGACGTCGGCGCCCGCCGCGCTCGCCCCGCGAGGCGCCGGGAGGCGCGCATCAGCCGCTCCTGCGAGAGCGCAGCACGGGCGAGGCGGGGCGGACCGGGTTCGCTGGCTGCGCTCGGGCGAGGGCGCCGCGGGCGCGGAGCCCCGACCCGCGCTCCACGGCGCCGCAGCGCCTGGAACGTGACCGAGTAGCGCAGTTGCGGCAGCGGCTCAGCCGCGGGGGCCGCCGACCGCGTGGAGCTCGATCTGCGCCAGCACCGCCGCCGCGAGGGTCTTGAGCGTCTCTATCTGCTCGCCCGTCCATGCTCGCGGCTTGTGGTCGATCACGCACAGCGTGCCGAGGGCCTGGCCCGCGGATGTGATCAGGGGGATGCCGACGTAGGCGATGACGTCGAGATCGCGGATCGCGAGGCTGTCACGGACGAGCGGATGCTCGCGGGTGTCCTCGATGACGAGCGGCTCGCGCGCGTCGACCGCGTGCTGGCAGATCGAGTGCGACAGCGGCGTCTCGCGCGCGCTGGCCCACGGTTCGGGGAGCCCGTGAGTGCTCTTGAAGAACTGGCGATGCTCGTCGACCAGCGAGACCTGCGCGCTGGGCGCGTTGAGGAGGTTCATCGCGAGTCGCGTCAGCCGGTCGTATCCCTCCTCCGCAGGAGTGTCGAGCAGGCGGGCGCTGCGGAGCGCCTCGAGGCGCGCCGGATCGCGCACCGTGGCAGGGGAGGCGCCACCGCCGGGCGCGCGTTCGCGCCGCGCCACCGCCGCCTCGGCCAGGTCTTCGAGCGTCACGGTCGCGCGCGCGTCGCCGCGCTGGGCGCTGAGCGCGCCGAGACGCAGCATCGCGGCATCTCTGACGAACTGCGCGGCGCTGACACCCTGCGACGACGCCTCCGCCTCCAGGAGATCCCAGAGGTCGTCGGCAAACCGGACGGTGGTGGCACGCATTGGCACGGTAGGTGGGCACTCTACCCGCTATCGGATGTGGGACCAACAATGGCCGATCGGAGCGTCTATGCGCCGGGAGGGCCGCTACCGATTGCGCTTCAGGCGTCGAGGGGAGCCTCAGCGTTGCAGTTGCCGCAATCCCCAGAATCGAGAGCCCGTGGTTCGCCCCGCCCCAGCAGTCGCCGCCAGCGGCGTACGCCACACCCCCGTCGCCGCGAGCGAGGCACGAGACGATCGTGAGCTGATGCGAGCTGTGGTCACGGGCGACGTGAGCGCCTTCGACGCGCTCTACGGCCGGCACGCGCAACCGGTCTACGGGCTCGCGTATCGGATCCTGCGCGAGCGATGCGCCGCCGAGGACGTCGCACAAGAGGCCTTCGTCGCCCTCTGGCGGAGCCGCCACAGCTACCGGCCCGAGCGCGGCAGCCCCGGCAGCTGGCTCCTGACGATCACCCACAACCGCGCCATCGACGCCATCAGGCGCGGTCGCGCCCACCTCCACGTCGAGCTCGACAGCGAGCGCGACGACGAGGCGCCCGAGTGCACCGAGGACGAAGCGCTCCGTCGCCTCCAGGCGGCCACCGTCGGCAGCGCGCTGCGGACCCTGCCGGAAGCCCAGCGCCAGGCCGTCGTCCTCGGCTACTACGGGGGCTTCAGCCACAGCGAGATCGCCGCGCGGCTCGGCGTCCCGCCCGGCACGGTCAAGAGCCGGATGCGCCTGGCGCTACGAAGGCTCGCGGGCCAGCTGGACCCACCGGCCGGCGCACTGCACCAGGCCCTCACGGAGCCGGCTGGTTCGCGCGTCGCCCTGGGATGACGGTGACCGCCGTGGGCGCCGCCGGCGTCCCGCCGGCGGCGCCTATGGGGGCTAGGTCAGGGTGTGCGGGTGATGGAGGATGGCCCGCGTCGCGGCCACGGCCGTTCCGGCGACGAGGACACCGCCGCCGATCGCGATCAGGACGATCAAGAACGTGCTGAGGCCGCCGTCGGAGGCGGCCGGGACGGTCGCCGGGACCGCGGCCGCTGGGACGGTGCCAGCCGGCGCCGACGTGTCGGGGCGCTGGCCCGGATGACCCGGCGACAGCCGGTTGTCCGGGTTGCGCAGATCGACTTGTGGCGTAGCGGCCGACGACGCCTTCGCGGTCGTGCCCGGCGGCTCGAGCGACGATGCGAACGCGGTGCCACACAGGCACAGCGCCGTTGCCACCGCGACGAGGGTGGTGAGGTACCGCATGGTGCAGCGCTCCAGTTCGGTCGGGAGGCGCTGGCTCGTGCCACACGAGCGCGACGGTGCGGGAAGCGGACGACAACGCGGACAGGAGGATGGTCGCGCCCTGAGCGGCAAGTCAGCCTGTATGACGACGCTACGCCGACCCGACCCCGCGAGGCAAGCCCGACTGCGTCATGGGTGCGCGCAATCCTCTGCGGAGCGGCGAATCTCCGGAACCGCGGGGCTACCCACTTCTCGGTCATGACCCCGGGTCGAGGGTGCCCCTTGACAAGTCACCTCGCATCGAGGTCGTCGTGGAGGAGGTCAAGAGCGGCGACTGGGGCATCGGCGGCAAGCCGCTCAGCACCGAGGACGTCCAGGGTTCGCCGCGGGAGCACCCGCCGCCACCGATCGCGAACTGATCCGGCGGACCGCGCCGACTACTACGAGGCATGGTTCGACGGGGACGTGGAGCGGATGGCGGTGCTAGCACCCCGTGACGGCGTTCCTCGAGGCGTGCGGCGAGCGTGTCCACCCGGCGAGCGCGGCGCTTGCGAGCGAGTCGGCGCACATCCAGCGCGAGTCGCGCGGCCACGAACTGCACGCAATTCCAGGCGATCCGCCGCATGGACGAGATCCTGCTGGCGAACTTCATGGTCTTCGACGATGTCGTGCGCGAGACCGACTACGACCTCTGGATCGGCGACGAGGCATGGAGCTCGATCACCGCCTGCACGAGAACCCCGAGCTCAAGCGCGCGCCATACGCCTGGCGGACCGACTTCGTCGGGTGGCTGCCGATGCCCGTCGGCGGCGATCGGGAGGCGCATGTCACCGCCGACTGCAACGCCGAGATGATCGGCCACATCGCCGGCTATCCCTGGGTGCGCGACCGCGCGATCTTCGTCGGCGAGCCGGAGGACATCGTGCCCGGCACGTTCGGCCCTGGGCTGCCCGGATTTGCGAGTGGACGCAGGAGCACTACGCGTTCTCGGGCTACGTCACCCTCTTCGATCCCGGCGAGCTGCCCGACCGGGCGGCGCTCGGCTACGGCGGCGACGAGCGGGTGTGCCTCGTCTCGGCTCGGGCATCGGCGAACACCTGCTCGACCGCGTCGGCGCGGCCTCCCGGCGGCGCGCGAGCGCGTCCCGGAGCTGCGGATGATCGTCGTCACCGGGCCGCGGATCGACGGGGCCCGTCCCGACCGACGGCGCCGCACGGGCGGCGGCGCTGATCGCCGAGCTCATCTGAGCCCTCAACCTCCTTTCAAGATCCGGGCCGTACGGTGCGCTGCATCACCCTCGAGGAGGCATTCATGCACCGCCTGACGATCGCCGCGGCCGCCACGCTGGCCGGCCTGCTCACGGCCGCCGCCCCGGCCATATCCGCGACACCGCCGCGACCGGGGTTCCATGCCCGGGTGACGAACCCGTGGTTCCCGCTCGCACCCGGGATGCGCTGGGTCTACCGCGGCGTCGACAGCGGGCGCCCGGCTCGCGACGTCGTCCGCGTCACCGACCGGGTCGCCATGATCGACGGCATGCCGTCCGCCGTCCTGGCCGACCGGCTCTACATCCGCGGCCGGCTCGCAGAGCGCACGACCGACTGGTACACCGAGGACCCGCGCGGGCGCGTGCTCTACGCCGGCGAGGCGACCGCCGAGCTCGACCGCCGCGGCCGCGTCCGCAGCACGGAGGGGTCCTGGCGTGCGGGCGTCAAGGGCGCTCGCGCCGGCGTCTTCATGCCACGGCAGCCGCGGGTCGGCCAGCGCTTCCAGCAGGAGTACGCCGCAGGCGTGGGCGAGGACCACTTCTCCGTGACGTCGCTGCATGCGAGCGCGGCGACGCCGTTCGCGACCTTCGCCGGGCACGTCCTGCAGACCCGCGAGACCACGCCGCTCGAGCCCGGCGTCGTCGACCGCAAGCTCTACGTCGACGGCATCGGGCAAATCGCCGAGGAGTCGGTCAAGGGCGGCCACGACCGGCTGCGGCTGGTCTCGTTCCGGTCCGACTGAGCCCATAAGCGGTGGGGACGCTCCGGCGCTGAGGTCACCGCGACGAGCCGGGCGACGCCTCGTCGTCGAGATCGAGCAGCGCGTCGATGTGGGCGACCAGCGCGGCCGCACCCGACGTGCCGAAGCGCAGCAGCTCCTGCCGGCAGGCGAGCAGCAGCTCGTCGCGGAGCTCGAGCGCCTCGGCGAGGTCGGGATCGGCGTCGCCCGTGGCGCCCGCTGGCATGCGTGCGACGGTAGTGCACGCCGCGGCGCGTCAGCCGGACGCCCGCCGGCCCTTTCTGGACGAGCCGGTGGTTGCCGTCCGGGTTGCGGAACGACAGGAACGAGCCGTAGGCGGCCCGCTCGGGATGGACGCCGACCGCCTGGTCCTCGGAACCGAAGTGGAACGGCTCGCCGATGTCAACCCCGCGCGTGGCGGAAGTCTGTGCCGGGGAGCTTACGTCGCCGGATCACGGAACACCGCGGCCGCGCGGCACTCAGGCGATGCGCGCGCAGATCGTCACGGCGCCCCGAGTGTGGGCGACCGAGACGCGATGATGGCCGTCGCGGACCGCGTAGCCGCCGCAGACCGCGGCCACAGAGATCGGCGGCAGCGCGACGCCGCGCTGCTCGGCGAGCCAGACCGCGGTCCAGCGCCGGCGCGCGGAGTGGACCGGGCGAAAGGCGGCGTCGAACTCGGCCGCTCGATTCGGCTCGAGCGTTCCGGTGATCGAGGCGAGCGGGATCTCGCGCACGCTCGCGCTGGCGACGGGACGCCGCTGGTCGCGGACGGCCAGCCGCGCGCAGGCGAGGCAGCGGCGCAGGACACGGCGCGTGAGCGAGGCGCGCCTGCGAGCTCGCAGCGCGCGGCCGAACGCGCGCTCCGCCGCGGCCAGCTCCCAACCCGATGCGCGCGAGGATTCCATGGCCCGACGTTCGCAGCCGCCGCACGCGACGGCCATACGGACTCCCCGCCGTCCGGGGTGCGGCTGCCCCGCTCAGACCGGCCGGCGCCGCGAGCGCGATCCGAGTGCGGCGACCGCCAGGGCGGCGGCGGCGGGCAGGCCGAAGGCGGCGATCATCACGTAGCGGTAGCTGAAGACCGACAGCGCCTGGGAGACGGTCATCGCCAGCAGCGTGAGCGCGGCGAGCAGCGCCGCGTCGAGCCGGTGCCGCCACACGCCGCGGCGCAGCACGAGCGCGGCCACTACGGCGAGCAGGCACGCAGCGAGCAGCGGGCCCCAGGTGTAGGCGACCCGCTGGTAGTCGTGCAGGATCCGCGACGCGGCCGGATCCAGGCGCGGCGTGGACACCATCGCGGACACATCCGGGCCCGGCTCGGTGATCCGGTGGTGGGCGCGGCGCACCGGGTCACCGCGCCGGATCGGCCCGCGGTAGCCGGGGTAGCCCCACGTGCGCGGGTCGACGGGGAACTGCCACGGTCCGACCGGGTAGTCGTTGGCGCCGATCCGGTGGCCGGGCTCGAAGTAGTGCACGACGCCACCCGCGACGACGCCGGCGTACTCGAGCGGCTGGTGCCGGAGCACCCGCTTGGCGAAGTCGCGGATGCGCGCATCGGCCGTGTCCGGGAGCCCGTAGATCGGCGACCGCTTGCCCCACAGGTACGCGTTCGTGGTCATCGGGTGCGCCGGGTCGGGGCAGAGCGGACGCTCCGGCGCCGGGACGGTACCGAGCTTGGCGCAGTCGGCGAACGGCGCGACCTTGGCGTAGAGGAAGCGACCGCCCGACTGGGTGAAGCCGAACGTGCCGTGCTGGGCATGGAACGCGGTGACGTAGCCGCCGGCGACCAGCAGCCAGCCGATCGCGAACGCGAGCAGCGGTCGCAGGCCGACACGGCGCACGAGCAGGTACACGAGAACGACCGCGGCGAGCGGGATCCCGACGCTGCGCAGAATCCCCGCACAGCCGAGCAGCAGCCCGCCGAGCGCCGCGGTGACGAGCCCGAGCCGGTCCTGCCAGAGCAGGCACACCACGGCCGCGAAGAGGGCCGCGTGGTAGGCGGTCTCGGACATCACGGCGTGCTCGACGACGATCAGGTACGCGTCGAGCGCGGCCGGCACGACGGCGAGCAGCGCGACCAGGCGCGGGACCCCACGGTGGACGAGCAGCGCGTAGAGCGCCACCACGATTGCCAGCCCGAGGGCGTGCTGGAGCACGATCAGCGCGCCGGCGCTGCCCAGCGCGTGGAAGGGGGCGACGAGGAAGGCGTAGCCGTCGACGCGCGTGGGCGACAGCCGGCCCGTCGCCGCCGAGCTGATGTAGACGTTCGAGTCCGAGAACCAGATGCCCGGGTAGATCGCGACGAGCGCGGTCGCCCGCAGCGCCGCGGCGAGCAGCAGGAGCACCGCGAGGGGCCAGTGGGGCCGCAGCCGCGCCACCCGCGACCGCCGGCGCGGACCGGCCTCCGGCCCCGCGGCGGAGGGGGGCTCGGTGGCCAGCAGCTCACTCACTCGCGCGAGGCTACCGCGCCCATCGCTCCAAGGTCAGACGAAGCGCTGGAGGAACCGCAGCGCGGTGTCGGCGACCTCGCGCCAGCCGTGATCGATGGTCAACGAGTGCCCGCGGCCCGTCAGCTCGACGATCTCGGTCGTGGCGCCGTTGCGCTCCTGGCGCTTGAACGACGCCTTCGCGATCGCGGGCGGGACCGTGTGGTCGGAGTCGGAGGTGATGATCAGCAGCGGGCCGCGCTCGGAGCTCTCCGAGTCGACCTTGGCCTCCGTCCAGGGGTTCAGATTCGCGGTGGCGGCCTGGAACAACGGTGCGCCCGAACCCGGCACCGAGTAGGCCTCGTAGAGCTCCTTGGCCTCGTCCTCCTCGACGGCGTTGCCGAACGCGTAGCGGAACTGGTCGTAGGTCAGCGGAACCGCGCGGTTGCGGTTGGCCGGGTTCGACAGCACCGGGCTCGCCGAGCGCAGCGCGGAGATCGGCAGCGGCAGCACGCCGCGGAACGGTGCCGGGCTGATCGCCACCGAGGCGGCCGCGAGCCCGCGCCCCGCGATGATCTGCGTCAGCAGGCCGCCGAAGGAGTGGCCGACGACGACGGGCTTGCGCTGCAGCTGCGCGATGTGGCCGCCGACGTGGTCGGCGATCTCGCCGATCGTCTTGCCCGCGAACGCCTCAGGGTGCGCCTTGGCCTCCTCGACGGTCAGCGGATCGTCGGGCCAGTCGGCGCTGACCGGGGCGAAGCCGGCAGCGTCGAAGACCTCGGCCCAGCGGTCCCAGCTGCTGGGCAGCAGCCAGAGGCCGTGGACGAACACGACGGGCGTGCGGTCCGACGCGTTCGCCTGAGCGATCTGATCGTCGACGGAGAGCTCGGTGGGAGTGGTGCTGGCCATCGCCCGACCCTACGGGCGGTTGCCGGCCCGCGGCATCCGTCACGCGACTGATCACGCGGCGTAGAATCGCGCCACGGCCGTGCATCCGACACCCCCGCGCGTCGCCGACTCGGACCAGATCACCCCTGCCGAGCTGCGGCTCGCCGCGCGCAACCACGGCCTCCCGCTCGAGGCGCTCGCCTACGACCTGACGCCGGCCGGCCTGCACTACCTGCTGGTCCACTACGACATCCCGGTCGTCGACCCGGCGAGCTGGCGGCTGACCGTGGCGGGCGGGCGCGAGCTGTCGCTGTCGCTGGATGAGCTGCGCGCCCGCCCCGCGACCACGCTCGCCGTGACGCTCGAATGCGCGGGCAACGGCCGCGCGCTGTACGCCCCGCGCCCGCTCAGCCAGCCGTGGCTGCTCGAGGCCGTCGGCACGGCGGAGTGGACCGGGGTGCGGCTGCGCGACGTGCTCGACGAGGCCGGCGGCGACGGCGTGGAGGTGCTCTTCCGCGGGCTCGACCGCGGCGTCGAGGGCGGCGAGGACCAGCGCTATGAGCGCAGCCTGCCGCTGGCCGAGGCTGCGCGCGAGGAGGTGCTGCTCGCCTACGCCATGAACGGCGCGCCGCTGCCGCCCCAGCACGGCTTCCCGCTGCGGCTCGTGGTCCCCGGCTGGTACGGGATGACCTCGGTCAAGTGGCTCGAGCGCATCGAGCTGCTGGACGCGCCGTTCACCGGCTACCAGCAGCGAACGGGCTACCGGATGCGCCGCGCTGCGGGAGAGCCGGGCGAGCCGGTCGACCGCATGCTCCCCCGCTCGCTGATGATCCCGCCCGGCTTCCCGGACTTCGCCAGCCGCGAGCGCCACTTGGACCTCGGTCCCGCGACCGTGCGCGGGCGCGCCTGGTCGGGCGCAGGGCCGATCGAGCGTGTCGAGGTCTCCGTCGACGGCGGCGCGAGCTGGAGCGATGCGACGCTCGGCCCCCAGCCCTCGCCGTGGGCGTGGCGTGGATGGTCGTGGGAATGGCGGCCGGCCGCGGCCGGCTCCTACGAGCTGTGCTGCCGCGCGACCGACCTGAGCGGAGCCGTCCAGCCACTCGAGGCGGAATGGAACCTCGGCGGCTACGCAAACAACGGCGTCCAGCGCGTGCCCGTGGTCGTCGAACCCGCGACCTGACCCGGCTCAAGTCGCACCCCGTCCTCGCCGACCACGTTCACGTGGACAGCTTGGTGCGCGCGCGGCGGGATTTCTGGGAGGACCCCGCCGGCTCGCTCGAGATCGCGACCCGGCTGCTCGGGGAGGCGCGTGCAAGCGGCGACACCGAGCGCCAGAGCCGCGCGCTGTCGCTGCAGGGCGCGATCTCGCTGCACCTCGGCGACCTGCACGGCGCCTTCGCCCTCGCCGCCGAGGCCGAGCGCCGCGCCGGCGAGGCGCCGGCGGCGCGGATCGAGCTTGCGGCGCTCAACGCCCATCTGCACTTCTTCTCCGGCGCCTACGCCGAGTCGCTGCGCCAGGCGGAGATCGCGGTCGCGCTCGCCGACCGCCACGGCGAGCTGGGGCTGCGCATCCACGCCCGCCGCATGGGCTGCGTCGCCTTCGGCAACGTCGGCGTCGAAGACTGGCCGCAGCGGCTCGAGCTGCTGCTGGCGCTCACCGAGGCCGCCGACGCGCCGTGGGAGCAGGCGATCGCCCACAACGACCTCGCGCATCTGCGTATGAGCGAGGGCGACCTCGCCGCCGCCGAGGCGCACATGCGCCGGGGCCTCGAGCTCGCCGCGTCGCTCGCGCCGTCCAACCGGTTCGCACTCGGGGTCCTGCACTGCACGCGGGCCGAGATGCGCCTGCGCGGCGGCGAGCCCGCCGCGGCGCTCGCCGACGCGGCCCGCGCGACGGACCACCTGACCGCCTCCGCCGAGGTCAACCCGTACATCCTCGCCATGACCGTGCTGATGGAAGTCGAAGCGCTGCTCGCGCTGAGCCGCGTCGAGGATGCCTGCACGGCCGGCGACGCCGCGCTCGAGCGGCTCGGCGAGCGCGTCCCGCAGGCGCGGGCGATGATCCTCAGCGCCGTCGCCGAGGCCTTGCGCGCCGCCGGTCGCGCCGAGGAGGCCTACGACGCGCTCGCGCGCGGCGCGGCGCTGGAACGCGAGGCGCTGCGCGAGTTCTCCAAGCTGCTGCTCGGCCTCGAGCGGGCCCGGATCGAGATGGCGGCGCTGCGCGAGCAGGCCGACCGCGACCCACTCACGGGCGTGCACAACCGGCGCTACCTCGACCGCGCGCGCACCGGTGCGACCTCGCCGCTCGCCGGCCCGATCTCGCTCGCCGTCGTCGACCTCGACCACTTCAAGGCGATCAACGACTCCTTCGGCCATCACACCGGCGATGCCGTGCTCGTACGTGCGGCGGAGCTGCTGGTCGAGCAGGTGCGCGCCGAGGACATCGTCGTCCGTACCGGTGGCGAGGAGTTCGCGGTGCTGATGCCCGGCACCGATGGCGCTCGCGCCGCGGTCGTCTGCGAGCGCCTGCGTGCCGTCATCGACGGCGAGCGCTGGGACCGCCTGGCTCCGGGCTTGGCCGTCACCGCCAGCATCGGCGTCGTCTCGGCTCCCGACGCGAGCGCGCTGGACGCACTCGGCCGGCGCGCCGACGAGCGCCTCTATGCGGCCAAGCGCGCCGGCCGCAACCGCGTCGCCGCCTGAGTCGCGCACCGGTACGCTGGCCGCGGATGCCCGCACGACACCGCGCGCGCGGCCTCGCGGCCGCGTTCCTCGCCGCCGCCGCGCTCGCGGCCGGCGCCGCTCCTGCCGCGGCGCGCGATCACGTGCTGACCCTCAAGGGCGCGGACGCGCCCGGACCCGCGCGCCTCGACACGGTGAAGGTCCTGCAGATGGGGCCGAAGTCGGCGACGCACGTGCTCGTGCTCGAGCCCGGGACCTCCGCCGGCGCGCCGTACTTCCGGCCGATCGCGCACGACATCCTCGCTCGGCTGCGCGGCTGGCAGATCTGGTCCGTCGAGCGCCGTGAGAACGGGCTCGAGGATCATTCCGTGCTGCGCCGCGCGCTCGAGCGCAAGCTCTCCGTACAGCGCCTCTTCGACTACTACCTCGGCTGGATCGGCAGGACCAGCCCCGGCCGTCACTTCGAGCCGGTGACCGATGCGAGCGCCGCCTACGTCAAGCGCTGGGGCCTCGCCGTCGCGATGGCCGACCTGCACCGCGTGATCGCCGCCGCACGCAGAGGCGGCCGCACTGTCGTGCTCGGCGGCCACTCGCTCGGCGGGGCCATGACGACCGCCTACGCCACCTGGGACTTCGGCGGCCGGGCCGGCGCGCGGAACCTCGCCGGGCTGGTCTTCATCGACGGGGCGGGCGGCTCGTCCCGGCGACGGCTGCCGACCGCGGCGCAGGCGCGGCGGTCGCTCGCCGACCTGAACGCGTCGAGCGCGTCGCCGTTCCTCACCCTCGTCCTCGGCCCGTGGGAGGCCGGCGTCTTCAACGCGGTCGGGTCGGCTGCGGCGCGGCTGGCGCCGAGGGCGCCGTCGGTTCTCGGCGCCTGGGGGCTGCTGCCGGGCATCCTGCGCACGCCCGGGCCGGCGACGAACCGTGGCGGCTACGGCTACGCGGTCGACACTCAGACCTCGCCGGAGAGCCTCGCGCTCGTGCAGATGCACATCGGGCGGCTCGCCGGCTCCGGCTCGCCGCGCGACTGGGTCGACGGCGAGCTCGGCACCGTCGGCCGGGCCGCGCAGCTGTTCTCCGGCATCCCGGCGATGGACGGAAGCTCCTGGTATCACCCCCTGCGCCTGTCGATCGACGCCGGCGCGATCGACAACGGCATCCGCAACTCCGCCCAGCGGGTGCTCCGAGACCGCACGACGCACGGCCGCGACGTCCACCTCCCCATGTACGCGATCGAGACCTCGCTCGGCGCCGGGCACGTGCTGCGCAGCGTGCGGGCACTGGCACGCCGGTCACGCGTGCCCCGCCGCAAGCTCGTGCTGGTCGACCGGCACACGTCGATGGCGCACATCGACCCGCTCGTCGACATCCCGCGCCGCAACGCGTTCCTGAAGACGGTCGTCCCCTTCCTGAAGCGGATCCGCTGAGCGCTGCGGGCCCGTGAAGGTTCCTTCCAGCGCCCCTAGACTCGCGTCATGGACCTGCGGATCGCTCGCGTGGAGCTGGGCGCCGCGCGCACCGCGCTCGAGCCGCTCGCCCGCTTCTACGGCAACGGCCTGGGCCTGCGGTGCACCCGCGACGGCGAGCGGCTGTCGGTCGCCGTCGGCGACGCCGAGCTCGCCTTCCGTGGGCGCGACGGCGCGCCCTTCCACCACTTCGCCCTGCTCGTTCCGGGGGACCGATTCGACGCCGCGGTCGCATGGCTCGCCGGCCACGCGGCCTTGCTCGCGCGTGCGGACGGCGGCACGCGGTTCGACTTCGGCTTCTGGGATGCCCGCGCCGTCTACGCGCACGACCCGGCCGGCAACATCGTCGAGCTGATCGCCCACCGCGGCGAAGCCGACACGGGCGCGACCGGCCCATTCCGTCCCGCCGAGCTGGCCGGCATCTCCGAGATCGGGATCGTCGGGCCCGGACTGGCAGAGGCCGCGGCGGCGCTCGATCGCGAGCTGGGCCTCGCGCTGTGGTCGGGCGGCGTGGCCGACGACGCCTCCGGACTGGGCTTCGTCGGGCGCAAGGCGCACACGCTGATCCTCGCCGGCCCGGGACGCGGCTGGCTGCCGACCGGCCGGCCGGCCGAGATACACCCGCTCGCGGTGACGTTCGCGGGTGGCACGGAGGCCGGCGAGCTCGCGCTCCCGGGCGGCCGCGTCAGTCGCGTGCCGGGCTGAGGGCGAGCGCCGCGCGCCGCCCCGATCAGGGCATGCGCCGCGGGGCTCACGGGCCTGTCGGCGCGCCACGCGAGCGCGAGCTGCCCGCGCGGCCGCGGGCCAGCGCCAGCGCGTGCACCGCCACCTGGGCACGGCCCGAGAGCCGCGGCTAGCCGAGCTCCCCGACGTACGCGTTCCAAGGGCTCGCCGCCCCGAAGTCGCTTGCCGACAGCGCCCGCATCAGCCGCTCGGCGCCGCGCGCCGGGTCGGCATGCGGGACGCCGGAACGGTCGAGGCGCAGCGAGGTCAGGCTCCCGCCCACGAGGGCGCCGTCGCCCTCGAGCTTGACGCGCAGCAGCGCGCTCAGCGCGGAGTTGCCGCCCGTGCCGAAGTTGTGCCAGCCGGTCAGGTTGCCGAGCGAGTACGCGATCAGACGGTCCCGGTAGAGCTGCAGGCCGCGGACGACGTGCGGCCCCGAGCCCAGCACGAGGTCGGCGCCCGCGTCGACGGCGACGTGCGCGAAGTGCCGGGAGTCGCCGCGGTCCTCGCCATAGGCGTGCTCATGGCCGTAGGGCACATGGTCCTTGGCCGCGCCCTCCGCGCCCGCGTGCAGGAACGCGACGACGATCCGCGCGCGCCCGGCCGCAGCGTGCACGAGCGCCCGCACGGCGGAGTCGCTGCCCATCGGCGCGGCCCACGGGTAGGTCGAGAAGCCGACGAAGGCGACGCGGATACCGTGTCGGCGCAGCACGGTCAGCTGCCCGGGCGAGCCCGTCCAGCGCACGCCCGCGCGGCGCAGCGCGGCATGGGTCTGCGCCTGGCCCGGCGCGCCGAAGTCGTGCGCGTGGTTGTTGGCCTGGTTGACGACGTCGATCCCCGCGCGCCGCAGCGTGCGCGCGTTGGCCGGCGGGGCCTGGAAGGCGAAGCAGTCCGGCCTGCCTGCGCCGCACTTCGACGGACCGCCGGACCCGAACGTCCCCTCGTAGTTGACCGCGGCGAGATCGGCGCGCCGCAGCGTTGCGGCGATGCCGGCGAGCTGCGGCCAGCCGCGAGCGGGCGGACGCCCGTAGGAGGAGCCGAGGGTGACGTCGCCGCCCCACACGAGCGACAGCGTCTGCGGGTGCTTCGCGGCCTGGGCCGGCGAGGCGAGGACGAGCAGCCCGGCGAGCGCCGCGACGACGCCCCGGGTCACGGCCGGCGCGTCCGCTCGACCACCCGCACCGCGACGCGGGTCGGCCGCGACGGCGCCTCGAGCGAGAGGAAGTCGCGCAGCGGGGCCGTGTGCGCGCAGTACGGGCACGCGAGCACGTCGACCGGGGTCAGCGGCTGCGCGGGAAGTGCGACGGGGACGTCGCAGTGC
Source organism: Solirubrobacteraceae bacterium (assembly GCA_034664425.1). Taxonomy (GTDB): domain Bacteria; phylum Actinomycetota; class Thermoleophilia; order Solirubrobacterales; family Solirubrobacteraceae; genus DATBDM01. The sequence continues at coordinate 5,307 of JAXDHR010000110.1, read as the reverse complement.
GGGCAGGCGATCGTGCCGACCGCGAGCAGGTTCGTGCGCGCGCGGCGCTGCTCCTCCTGCACGCCCTGGCGCGCGACGGGCTCATCGGGGTCCGGATCTCCGACGCCGCGGAACAGGCTCACCCGGTGAGTCTAGAGTCCGTTGAGCTCGCGCACGGCCGCGAGCAGACCCCCGGCCTTCACCTGATCGACGGCGACGATCGTCGGGAGCCTGCCGCGCACGCGCCTGCACTCGCGCGCGCGACCGACGAGGACCGAGCGCTTGTTGACCCGCGCGGACGCCGCGCGGTCGGGCTGGGCCGGCGGGATCGGCGGCGACCAGTGGTTCATCAGGAACAGCGTCCCCTTGCGCCCGCCGCGGTTGGGCACGCAGGACGCCTTCCAGTTGCGCTTGCGCGTGATCTGCTCCGGCTTCGGCCAGGAGTACGGCGTCTCCTGCAGGATCCCCTCATAGGCGAGGTGGTACCAGGCCTTGCTGCCGGCGTGGTGCTCGGCGAGCACCACGACCTGCTGGCGGTGCTCGATCATCCACGCGAGCGTCGGCCAGTGCGAGGCCGAGCCGCGGTAGACGCGGGCGCCGAGCCCGCTCGCGTCCATCGCCTTGACGAAGTCCGCGGGCGTGACGTAGTCCTCGTTGTCGATCGCGAGGACGTTGTCCGGATGCGCGGTGAGCCAGCGGCTCAGCTGATGCAGCCCGGCCACCAGCGGCGTGGATCCGATCTCGCACACTTCGTGGCAGAAGTACATGCCGGGCGTCACCCCGGGGACGTGGCCGTCGTCGTCGGTCGTGACCGTGCCGTCGGGGGCCGGCACGCCGTAGTGGGTGTCGAAGAGCAGCGCCCGGATGCCGTAGCGCAGCTGGGCCGGCATCGCAACCGACTGGTTGGGGATCTGCCACCCCAGCGACTGCGCGGACATCGCGTTGTGGGCACCGGGCAGCACGACGCGGTCGAAGCGGCGGTCGCAGAGCGCCTTCGCGCCGTTGCAGCGCGCCGGCGGGCGCACCGTGGCGGCCGCGGGCGCGGCGAGGCAGAGCGCGGCGGCGAGCGCGGCCACCAGCGGGGGAGCGATCCTCATGCCCGGCAACCTAGCGACCCCTGCCGAGCCGTGTCGGGGCTGCCGTCGCGCCGCGCGGCATGGTTTGCCCGCGCCGAATGAACTCGGTTCCGGAAATCGGCGCGGGCTCAGGAGGGCTGGGATTGCCCGACCCGGACATACCGCCGATGCGCCGGATCGGTGCTCGACTCTTCTCGGGCCGTTTGCTACCAACTGTCGGGCGGCTCTGCGGAGGAGCCGGGGCCGGCACCGCGGCAGGGGAACCCGCGGACCGGCGCATACGGGAGGAGAACCGATGTCAACACGCGCCTCGCGCGTCGTTCACTGGGTCATCGCCGTGGTCGTGCTCGCGGCCACGGGCGCCGTCACCACGCAGGCCACCGCGTCCGGCAGCGCGCCGCCGCAGGCGCACGTCTGGATCACCACGCCCGACGGCGCCTTGAAGCTGGCCGACCAGGGCAGCGTGCCGTTCCACCCCGGCGGCTCGAGCAACGTCACGGTCACCGTCGACCCGTCGCGCCGCTACCAGCGCATGGATGGCTTCGGCGCGTCGATCACCGACTCCTCGGCCGCCGTGCTCTCGCAGCTGGACCGCAGGCAGCGCGACGCGACGATGACCGACCTCTTCAGCCCGAGCCGCGGCGACGGCCTGTCGTTCCTGCGCCAGCCGATGGGCTCCTCGGACTTCACGGCCAGCGCGCGGCACTACACCTACGACGACATGCCCGCCGGCCGCACCGACTACGGGATGCGCCACTTCTCGATCGCGCACGACCGCCGACAGATCATCCCGCTGCTGCGCCAGGCGCTGAAGCTCAACCCGCAGATCAAGGTCATCGGCACGCCGTGGAGCGCACCCGCGTGGATGAAGACCTCGCAGAGCCTGATCGGCGGCCGGCTGATCGACGATCCGCGCGTCTACGAGGCCTACGCCGACTACTTCGTCCGGTTCGTCCGCGCATACCAGCGAGCCGGCGTCCCGATCTACGGGCTGACCTTGCAGAACGAGCCGCAGAACCGGCACCCGTCGGGCTATCCGGGGATGGACTTCCCGGTCGCACAGGAGGCGAAGCTGGTCGAGGCGCTCGGCCCGAAGCTGCGTGCCGCGCACCTGCAGACGAAGCTGTTCGGCTACGACCACAACTGGTCCGAGCATCCGGACGACATCGCCTCCACCCCGCCGGGCCAGGATCCCGAGCCGGAGTACCCGTTCGACCTGATGCGCTCGGGCGCCGGGAAGTACCTCGCCGGCACGGCCTTCCACTGCTACGCCGGGGACCAGAGCCGCCAGACCGCCATGCACGAGGCGTTCCCCGACAAGGGCGTGTGGTTCACCGAGTGCTCGGGGTCCCACGGCGCGAGCGACCCGCCGGCCCAGGTCTTCTCGGACACGCTCAAGTGGCACGCGCGCAACATCGTCCTCGGCGTCACCCGCAACTGGGGCAAGAGCGTCGTCAACTGGAATCTCGCGCTCGACCCGTCAGGCGGCCCGCACAACGGCGGCTGCGACACGTGCAGCGGCGTGGTCACCGTCGAGCCGGGCCGGCCCGTCACCCGCAACGCCGAGTACTACACGCTCGGCCATCTCGCCCGCTTCGTGAAGCCCGGAGCGACGCGGATCGCCAGCAGCTCGTTCGGCACCACGGGCTGGAATGGGCAGATCATGGACGCGGCGTTCCGCAACCGGGACGGCTCGACCGCGCTCGTCGTCCACAACGAGAACGACGCCCCGCGCGCGTTCGCGGTCCAGGAAGGCGGCGAGTCCTTCGACTACACGCTGCCGGGCGGCGCGCTGGCGACGTTCACGTGGCCGGCGTCCGCGGCGCTCGCCGACGGGCTGAAGCTGCTTCCCGCCGACGGCACCACCGCGAGCGCGGACCCGAACGGCGCCGACGCGGACAAGGCGGTCGACGACGACGCCGCGACACGCTGGAGCACCGGCAGCGCCCAGGCCGCGGGCCAGTGGCTGAAGGTCGACCTCGGCCGCGAGCGCTCCGTGCGCCGGGTCGTCGTCGACACGGGCGCCGACACGGGTGACTTCCCGCGCGGCTACGAGCTCGCCACGAGCGAGGACGGCCAGCACTGGACGACGGCGGCGTCCGGGGCCGGGTCGGGGCAGCTGACCGCCATCGACATCGGGGCGACGAGGGCCCGCTACGTCCGCGTCACCCAGACCGCGACCGCACCGCAGTGGTGGTCGGTCGCCGACCTGCGTATCTACGGCTAGAGGAGAACCGGTCCAACCATGTCCCGCAGACCCATCATCGCGACGCTCGCCGCCGCGGCCGCGCTCGCGGCGCCCACCGCGCTCGCGGTCCCTGGCGCCGGCGCGACGAGCAGCACTCGCGCCGCGACCCACGCGACGCTGCCCTACGAGAACCCCCACCTGACCGTCCGCAAGCGCGTCGCTGACCTGCTCTCGCGCATGACCCTGCAGGAGAAGATCGGGCAGATGACCCAGGCCGAGCGGGCCAGCATCGGCCCCAACGGCGAGAAGGTCACCAGCGACGTCCTCGGCAGCGTGCTGTCGGGCGGCGGCTCGGTCCCGACGCCCAACACGCCCAAGGCCTGGGCGGACATGGTCGACTCCTACCAGAAGGCTGCGCTGGCGACCCGGCTGCACATCCCGATCCTCTACGGCATCGACACCGTCCACGGCGACGGCAACATGTACGGAGCGACGGTGTTCCCGCACAACATCGGCCTCGGCGCGACGCGCGATCCGAACCTCGTGCGCAAGGTCGAGCACATCGCCGCCGAGGAGACGCGCACGACCGGCCCGCAGTGGGCGTTCGCGCCGTGCATCTGCGCCGCCCGCGACGACCGCTGGGGCCGCACCTACGAGTCCTTCGGCGAGGATCCGAAGCTCGTGGCGCAGATGGAGACGGCGATCGACGGCTTCCAGGGCAAGAACGGCCGCCAGATCGATAAGCCCGACCGCGTGCTGGCGACCGCGAAGCACTTCGCAGGCGACGGCCTCACCACCTACGGGACCGGCTCCAACAACCACCAGACCGGCAACTACCCGATCGATCAGGGCGTGGACCAGGTCGACCACGACACGTTCTACCGGCTCGCCCTGCGCCAGTACGTGCCGGCGGTCCAGCAGCACCACGTGGGCACCGTCATGCCGTCCTACTCGGACGTCGACTGGACCGAGGACGGCCTCGGCAACCCGATCAACATGCACGCCAACAAGGACCTGATCCAGGGCTGGCTCAAGGACCAGGAGGGCTTCGACGGGTTCGTGATCTCCGACTACAACGGGATCGACCACATCGATCCGAAGACGGGCACGTTCGCGTCGCGGGTCGTCAAGAGCGTCAACGCGGGCGTCGACATGTTCATGCAGCCGTCGAACTTCGAGCAGTTCGAGTCGACGCTGGCCGCGGCGGTCGACTCCGGCCAGGTCTCGATGGCGCGCATCGACGACGCCGTCAGCCGCATCCTCACCAAGAAGTTCCAGATGGGGCTCTTCGAGCATCCCTACACCGATCGGCGCTACATCGACCAGGTCGGCTCGCCGCAGCACCGCAAGGTCGCCCGCAAGGCGGTCGCGAAGTCGCAGGTCCTGCTGCGCAACCGGCGCGGAGCGCTCCCGCTGTCCAAGCAGGCGGATCTCTACGTCGCGGGCTCGAACGCCGACAACATCGGCAACCAGGCCGGCGGCTGGACGCTGACGTGGCAGGGCGGCTCGACCAACCAGATCCCCGGGACCACGATCCTGCAGGGGATCCGGCAGGCGTCCAAGGGCGCCGTCACCTACAGCAGGGACGCCTCGGCCCCGATCGACAAGCACGCGACCGGCGTGGTCGTGGTCGGCGAGACGCCCTACGCCGAGGGGTTCGGCGACGTCGGGGCCGACCCGTGGGGCTACGACCCCGGCGACAACGGCGTCAAGCGCCCGATGCAGACGATGGAGCTCAACGCCGGCGACTCGGCCGCGATCGACAAGGTCTGCGCGCAGGCCGCGAAGTGCGTCGTGGTCGTCGTCTCGGGCCGGCCGCTGATCATCAAGCCGGCGCAGCGGTCGCAGATGGACGGCCTCGTCGAGGCCTGGCTGCCCGGTTCCGAGGGCGAGGGGGTGTCCGACCCGCTGTTCGGCCGCACGCCCTACGCCGGCAAGCTCCCGGTCACCTGGCCGCGCACGCTGGCGCAGGAGCCGATCAACGTCGGCGACGCGAACTACAACCCGCTGTACGCCTACGGCTACGGCCTGAAGACGCGGTAGGGCCGGCGGCGGCCCCCCCCC
>JAXDHR010000109.1:0-23594 GCA_034664425.1 Solirubrobacteraceae bacterium | reverse complement strand
CTCGAGTCCACGCGCTCCGAGCTGACCGCCGCGCTCGGCGAGATCGCCGAGCGCGACCGCGGGGTCGAGGCCGCCGTCGCCGCGCTCGAGGCGACCCGCCGCGAACACGAGGACGCGCTCGCCGCCGCGGAGGCGGACGCCGCCCGCCGGCTCGACGCCGAACGCGAGGAGGCCGCAGGCATGCGCGAGAAGCTCGCTGCCGCGCGTGAGGACGCCGACCGCGCGAAGCGCGAGGCCACCGCCGCGATCGAGGCCGAGGCGCGCGAGACCGAGAAGCTGCGCGCCGAGGCGCGCACCACCCGCGACGAGGCCGAGCGCATCCTCGCCGGCGAGCGCGCCGAGGCCGCCCGGCTGCGCGAGGAGCTCGCGGGCCGCGAGACCGCGGACGACGGCGACGGCGAGCACACGGCCGCGCGCAAGATGCTCGACCGCGTCACGCGCGACCTGGAGCGCGAACGGGCGGCGTCGCGCACCCTGCGCCGCGAGCTCGACACGCTGCGCGGCGAGTCCGCCCAGCACCGCCGGCTCGCCGCCGCCGCGGCCGCAGCCGGGGTCACCTCGACCGCCGACGGACCCGTCGCCGACCGCCGGACGGCGACGATGCGCGACGAGGCCGCCCGCGTGTCCTCCAGGCGGATCGAGGCCGTCGCCGGGCGCAGCGTGCACCGCGTGCCCGAGCACGGACCGTCGGTGCCGGCGCGCTGGGGTGCCCGGGTCGTCGGACTCGTGCTCGCCGGCCTGCTGCTGCTCGCGCTGGCGATCATCGTCCTGCAGGTGGCGGGCTGAGCAGCGCGGCGGCAGACCGTGGCTGACCCGGTCGCAGACGCCGCCGACCGCCTGTACGGGCTCGATCTCGACGCCTTCACCGGCGAGCGCGACCGCGCCGCGAAGGCGCTGCGCAAGGACGACCGCGCGGCCGCGGAGGCGATCGGCAAGCTCCGCAAGCCGTCGCCGCCGGCCTGGGCGGCGAACCGGGTTGCGCGCGAGCGTCCCGAGCTGCGCGATGAGCTGCTGGCCGCGGGGGCGGCGGTCCGCGACGCGCAGGAGGCCGCGCTGGCCGGGAAGGGCCGCGATGCGCTGCGGGCGGCGACGGCGCGCATGCGCGCCGCAGTCGACGCGTTCCTCGACGCGGCGCGCGAGCAGCGTCCGGGCGATCGCGCGCTGAGCGCGGCGGCCGCGAACCGCCTGCGGACGACCCTGCACGCGGCGGCGGCCGACGACGCGGTGCGCGCCGGACTCGAGACGGGCCGGCTCGTCGGCGACGCCGAGGCGGGCGGTGCGTGGCCGCTTCCCGGCGCCGGCGACGGTGACGGTGCGACGGTCAAGGCGAAGCGCGCGGCGCGCGCGAAGGAGCCGGAGACGGCGCCGGGCAGAGCCGCGACGACAGCACCACCCAAGCGCGACCGCGAGGCCGTGCGCCGCGAGCGCGAGGCCGCCGAGCGGCGCCGCGAGCTCGAGTCGCGTCTGCGCAGTGCGCGCGCCGACAGCACGGCGCGCGAGCGCGAGCTGGCCCGCGCGGAGCGCGAGGCCGACCGCACCGCCCGCCGTCTCGAGCGCGCGCTCGCCGACGCCGAGGAGGCGCGCACCCACGCCGAGGAGACCACGGCGGATGCCGCCGCCGCCCGCACGGCGGCGGGTGAGGCCCGCGACGAGGTCGCCCGCCTGGAGGAGCAGCTGGATTAGGCAGGAGCTGCCCGTCGCGTGGCGAAACGGAGGATCGACGCCATGGACGCCCTCCGCTCGCTCGCCTCCCACCGCTGGTCTGCGGATCCCCGTGTCCGGCTCGCCGTGCCCGCCGTCGCGCTCGCCTACGGGCTGTTCCTGGCGCTGCTCGCCGGGGCCGGGGCGTGGGCGGTGTGGGCGACGGGTGCGCTCGTGCTCGCCGCGCTGCCCTGGGTGTTCGTCTCCTACGGCCGCCCGCACCTCGTCGACGACGCGCACGCCGGGATCGCCTTCGCGTGGCGTGGTGAGCGCGCCGGGGTGTGGGCGACCGCGCCAGCCGGCGGCTTCCTTCTGGCGATCACCGTCGTCGACCTCCTCGGTTTGCCGGGGCTGCTCGGCTTCATCGCCTGCCCGGCGGCGGCCGCCGCGTACACGGCGCTGCTCGTCCGCGTCGAGCGCCGCCACGAGCACGCGCTCATGCTCGACCTCACCGTGGTCGAGCAGCGCTTCGAGCAGATCACCGACGCGCGGCCACCCGAGCCGCCGCAGAGCGACGCGACGCAGGAGTGGTCGCCGGACTTCGCGGACGCGTAGCGGCGGCCCGCGACGCTAGGCGAGCTGCGCGCGGCCGCGGACATCGAGCTTGCGGTCGATCTGGCCGAGGTGGTACTCGACCGTCTTCGGGCTGAGGAACAGCGCCGCCGCCGCCTCGCGGTTGGTCATGCCCTGGGCGACGAGCAGCGCGATCTGCAGCTCGTGCGGGGTCAGCTGCTCGGCGGCGGTCTCCGCGCGCCGCCCCGAGGCCCGGCCCGTCGCCCGCAGCTCCGCGCGCGCGCTCCGCCCACGGCCGGGCACCGAGCCGTTCGAACGCGTCGAGTGCCTCCTGCAGCGGTGGGCGCGCCTGCGCCCGCTGCTTGGCCCGCCGCAGCCGCTCGCCGAGCGCCAGCAGCGTGCGTCCCCGCTCGAAGGGCATCGGGAGGTCGTCGTGCAGCTTCAGCGCCGCGTCGAAGCGCGCGCGGAAGTCCACGTCGGGCGCGAGCAGCCCGTGGCAGCGCGCGGCGGCCGCCCGCGCCCAGAGCGACCCCGTGCGCTCCGCGCCGGCCTCGAAGCTCGCGAGCGCCGCGGCGGCGTCCTCGCGGCGGCCCGCACGCACGTAGGCCTCGACGAGGTCGGGCGCCGCCTGGATGATCGCCGGCTGCACCTCGATCCGCTGCACCGTGCGCTCGGAGGCCTCGAGCGCCGCGATCGCCTCCGGCACGCGTCCGAGCGCCAGCTCGAGCGCGCCGAGCGCAGCGTGCAGGTAAGCGGCGATCGCCTCGCCCTGGAAGCGGGTGACGAGCTCGAGCCCCTCGCGCACGTGGCGGCGGGCGTCCTCCTCCTGGCCCATGGCCGCCTCGACGCGGGCGAGCGCGGCCAGCGAATGCGAGAGCAGCGGGAGCTGGCCGGTGTCGAGCGCCAGCTCGACCGACTCGGCGGCCTCGGCCCGGGCGGTCGCCCAGCGGCCCATGCGGAAGTCGAGGTGCGCGCGCGCCGCAAGCGGGTAGATCAGCGCCCTCACGGCACTCGCGCGGCGGGCAGACTCGACGAGATGGTCGAGGACCCGGCGGGCGCGCTCCCAGCGCTCGATCCAGACCGACGCGTGTCCGGCCATCCCGATCACCTCGGCGACGGCGAGCGGATCCCCCTCGAGCAGGTACGGCTCGCAGGCGCTCAGCATCGCGTCGCCCTCGGCGACGTCGCCGAGCGCGAGCACGCCGGTCATCATGTGCGTGACCGACGCCTCGAGGAACATCGCCGCGGCGCGGCGCGGGTCCCGTGAGCGGACGCGCGCCGCATCTCCACGTGCCTGATCATGCGCTGGACGTCCGCGGTCAGCAGCGGGTCGGTGGTGAGCCCGGCGGCCTCGAGCAGCCGGGCGCGAGCCTGCTCGCCCTCGCCGCAGCGGGCGGCGTCGGTGGCGGCCTCGAGCAGCCGCCGGGCACGCGGCTCGTCATCCGGCGTGAGCTGCGCAGCGCGGGAGAAGTCGCGCGCCGCGCTCGCATGGGCGCCGCGGCCGCGGGCGTCGAGCGCCGCCGCGTCGAGCGCGGCGGCGATCGCCTCGTCGGGCGCGAGCGCCTGCCCGGCGAGATGCCAGGCGCGCGGTGCGCTCCCCGCGGGCGCCGCGTCGGCGAGCGCGGCGTGCGCCTCTCGGCGCTCGGCGGCCGTCGCGGCGTGGTAGGCGGTCGAACGCAGCAGCGGGTGGCGGAACTCGAGCTCGCCGCGGCGCACGCTGACCAGCCGTGCGTCCTCGTCGGCGGCGAGGTCGGTCATCGCAAGGCCGGCGGCCCGCACACCGGCCTGGATCACATCGACGCGCAGCGAATGCGCGGTGGCCGCGACGAGCAGCGCGCGGCGAGCGGTCTCGGGCAGAGCGTCGAGGCGCATGCGGAAGGCCCGCTCGACGGTCGCGCCCGGGCGCAGCGGCTCCTCGAGCGGCTCGCGGCCGGTCAGCTGCGCGTCGGAGAGCACGCTCGGCAGCTCGACGAGGGCGAGCGGATTGCCGCCGGCGGTGCCGACGAGCCGATCCGCGACCGCCGGCGCGATCCGCTCGGCGCCGTCATCGGAGGCGAGGACCGCGCGCGACTCGGCGTCGTCGAGTGGGCCGATCGCCAGCCGCTCGAGCCACGGCGCCTCCGTGCGCGCGACCGCGGTCGAGTCGCGCGGGGCGCCGATCATCGCGATGCCCTCGGCCCCGAGCCGGCGCCCGGCGAAGAGCAGCGCCTCGAGCGAGGGCTCGTCGAGCCACTGGACGTCGTCGATCACCGCCAGCACCGGGCGGTCCTCGGCGGCGACGGCCAGCAGCGAGAGCAGGCCCGCGGGGACCGTGAAGCGGTCGGCCGCGGCGGCCGGCCCCGAGGGCGAGCGCCCCGCGCAGCGCGTCGGACTGGACGGCGGGAATGCCGTCGAGCCGGTCGAGCAGCGGGGATACCAGCTCGCCGAGCCCGGCGAACGGGATGTCGGACTCGGTCTCGAACCCGCGGGCGCCCAGCACGAGGAAGCCGTCGGCCTCCGCGATCGTCCAGCGCAGCAGCGCGGTCTTGCCGATCCCGGGGTCGCCGTGGAGCAGCAGCGCACCGCTGCGGCCCGCGCGCGCGGCGGCGAGCAATCGCTCGATCCGTGCGCGCTCGCGGGTCCGTCCGACCAACATCTGGGCGAGAGCCTACCGGCCCTCCCAGACCGCCGGATCGCGCGGGATCCGCGCCGGATCGAACGCCGCGACGAGCGTGCGCGGGTCGCTCGCCGGCGGCAGCCCGAGGGAGCTCGCCATCCACCGCAGCGCGGCCGCCGCATCGAGCTCGCGCAGGGTCACGCCGCCGTGGCGCTTGGCCAGCCGCGCGCCATCCGGGCCGAGCACGAGGGGCACGTGCGCGTAGGCGGGCTCGGGCAACCCGAGCAGCCGCGCGAGCAGCAGCTGGCGCGGCGTGGTATCGGCGAGGTCGTCGCCGCGCACCACCTCGCCGACGCCCTGGGCGGCGTCGTCGACGACGACCGCGAGGTTGTACGCGGGCGCGCCGTCGTTGCGGCGCACGACGAAGTCGTCGACGACGCCCTCGACCCGCCCGAGCAGCCGGTCCTCGAACCCGAGGTGCGCCGCCCCGGCGCGCACGCGCAGCGCCGGGCGCCGGCCGGACGCGCGGTGCCCGGCGCGCTCGGCGTCGGTCAGTCGCAGGCAGGTGCCGGGGTAGGCGCCCTCGGGCAGCGGACCGTGCGGCGCAGAGGCCGCGGCGCGGATCTCCGCACGCGTGCAGAAGCACTCGTAGAGCTGCCCGGCGGCGTCGAGGGCCGCGATCGCGTGCGCGTAGCGGTCCAGCCGCGCCGACTGCTGGACGACGTCGCCGTCCCAGTCGAGCCCGATCGCCGCGAGGTCGGCGAGCTGCTGATGCGCAGCTCCCGGGCGCACCCGGCCGCTGTCGAGGTCCTCCATGCGGACCAGGAAGCGCGCCCCGCGGGAGCGCGCGAACAGCCAGGCGAGCAGCGCCGTGCGCAGGTTGCCCACGTGCAGCGTGCCGGTCGGGCTGGGCGCGAAGCGCCCGTCGGCGCTCACACCGAGAACGGCAGCTCGGCGGCGATCTCGGAGAGCCGCGGCGCGCTGCGGTCGCGCTCGGAGCAAAGCAGTTCGAGGTCGGGCCACTCGATGCCGACCTCCGGGTCGTCGAAGCGGAACCCGCGCTCGGTCGCAGGGTCGTAGACGCTGGTGCACTTGTAGACGAAGTCGGCCGCCTCGGAGAGCACGCAGAAGCCGTGCGCGAAGCCGATGGGTATCCACAGCTGGTGGTGGGACTCGTCGTCGAGCACAGCGCCCTCCCATTCGCCGAACGTCGGGGAGCCGCGGCGCACGTCGACGACCACGTCCCAGACGCTGCCGCGGGCGCAGCGGACGAGCTTGCCCTGACCCGGATCGGTCTGGAAGTGCATGCCGCGCACCGTGCCGCGGCGCGAGCGCGAGTGGTTGTCCTGCGCCCACGTCGCCGGAACCCCGTGCTCGGTCCAGGCGTCCGCCCGCCACGTCTCCGCGAAGAAGCCGCGATCGTCGCCGAAGACGCGCGGCGCGAGCAGCGCGAGACCGTCGAGCCGGGTGGGGAGTCGCTGCATCGGCGGGAGATTAGAAGGACTCATCGCCGCTCCCGTCGAAAAGCGACGGGCCATGCCGAGGACCGCAACGATGCCGCCGGCTGCGCGCGGCCACCAGACCCTCTCCGCGTACATCTCGTCGCGATTCGATGAGTTCTCCCGCTCCCAGAAGGATGTCGCGCAGTACGTCGTCGACCATCTCGACGAGGTCGCCTTCCACACCGCGGAGGAGCTTGCCCGCCGCGCGAACACATCCTCCTCGACCGTCGTGCGCTTCTCCCAGGCGCTCGGCTTCGAGGGCTTCCCGGAGCTGCAGGAGGCCGCTCGGGAGGAGTACCGCCATGTGCATCGCCGCGTGGACCAGACCACCGGCCTGGAGCCGGTCGCCCCGCTCTTCTCGCTCGACCAGACCCCGTTCGAGCAGGTCGTCGCCGCCGACCACGTGAACCTCGAGGAGACCGCCCGGCGCGTCTCGCGCTCGGAGATCGACGGTGCGATCGAGGCGCTCGCCGCCGCGGAGCGCATCCTGATCGCCGGCACCGACCAGATGGCGTTCTTCGCCTCCTACCTGCGCCATCTGCTGATGCTGCTCGACGTGCGCGCCGAGATCGCCGCGTCGCCGTCCCAGGAGGCGCTCTCGCGGCTCGGTCGCATCGACGAGGGGACGCTGGTCATCGGCCTCTCCGCGGGGCGCCCGCATCCGCTCGTCGTCCGCGCGATGAAGATCGCCCGCCATCGCCGCGCGCACACGGTCGCGATCGTGGACGCGACGCTCTCCGAGGTGGCCAAGCTGTCCGAGCGCACCCTCTACTACTCGTCGAACTCGCCGGCCTTCGTGCGCTCGCACGCCGGGCTGCTCTCGATCCTGCAGGCGCTCGCCTACGGGCTCTACGCGCGCGACGCGGCGCAGTACGACGACCGCATCCGCGCATTCAAGCTGAAGTAGGGACGCTCCGGAAGGTGGCGCGACGCGACTTTGGACGCGCCGTCGCTATCCCCGGGCGATGGCCCCCGAATAGTTTCGGCGCATGGCCCGCACGCCGCTCGCCTCCCGGCTCGAGAACCTCGCCGCGGACGCGCAGATCTCCCGCCGTCAGCTCCTCGGCGCCGCCGGCGCCGCCACCGCGGCGGCCTCGCTGCGCTGGGTCCCGCAGGCCCGCGCCGCGTCGAGCGCGCGCGTGGTCGTGGTGGGTGGTGGACTGGCCGGCCTCACCGCGACCTACCGGCTCAAGCAGGCCGGGATCACCGCGCAGCTCCACGAGGCGAGCCAGCGCCTCGGCGGCCGCTGCTGGAGCATCCGCGGCGCGTTCGGCGACCCCGGACTGATCGCCGAGCACGGCGGCGAGCTGATCGACTCGGGCCACATCGAGATCAAGCAGCTCGTCAAGGAGCTCGGCTTCACGCTCGACAACCTCTACCAGGGCGAGACGAGCGGCACCGAGCCGTTGTACTTCTTCGACGGCGAGCCATACACGCAGGACGAGGCGGCCGCCGACTTCAACGCGGTCTACCAGCAGCTGCACAAGGACGTCTCGGCCGCCTCCTACCCGACGACCTACCACGTGTCGACGGCGCGGGGCCGCGAGCTCGATGCGATGAGCATCACGGACTGGATCGCGGCCTACGTGCCCGGCGGCATGTCGTCGCGCTTCGGCCGCCTGCTCGACATCGCCTACAACATCGAGTACGGCGCCGAGTGCTCGCAGCAGAGCGCGCTGAACATGCTCTACCTGCTCGGGTACGTCGGCCAGGGCCAGCTGCGGCTCTTCGGGCCGTCCAACGAGAAGTTCCACGTGCACGGCGGCAACGACCAGTTGCCCGCGGCGCTCGCCGCGCAGCTGCAGGGCCAGATCACGCTCGGCAGCGAGCTGGTGGCGGTCCGGCTCGGCTCGAGCGGGGCGTACACGCTGACGCTGAGGCAGGGGACATCCACGAAGACCGTGACCGCCGATCGCGTGGTGCTGGCGCTGCCGTTCTCGATGCTGAGGACGGTCGACATCGCCAAGGCGGGCTTCGAGCAGCACAAGCAGTGGGCGATCTCCGAGCTCGGGATGGGGACGAACTCGAAGCTCCAGCTCGGCTTCAAGTCGCGCTCCTGGCGCGCGCAGGGCTGTAACGGTGAGACCTACGGCGACACGGGCTATCAGAACACCTGGGAGGTCTCGCGGGCGCAGCCCGGCCCGGCCGGCGTGCTCGTGGACTACACCGGCGGGACGATCGGCGCGTCGTTCGGCTCGGGTACGCCGGCGTCGCGCGCCAAGTCGTTCCTCGGGCAGCTCGAACCCGTGCTTCCCGGCATCACCCGGCAGTGGGACGGCACGGCGACGCTCGACTACTGGGCCGGCTACCCGTGGACGCGCGGCTCCTACTCGTACTGGAAGATCGGCCAGTACACCCGCTTCTCGGGGGCCGAGTCGGAGGTCAACGGCGCCTGCCACTTCGCCGGCGAGCACACCTCGCAGGACTTCCAGGGCTACCTGCAGGGCGCCGTCGAGTCGGGGCAGCGTGCGGCGGCCGAGGTGGTCGCGGCGCTGCGCTGAGCTAGGCGGCGCCGCCGCGCCGCCGGCGCTCCTCGACGGTCAGGTCGATCGCGCGGATGCTGGCCTCGTCGGGCAGCTTCGCGAGCACCTCGCGAATCACGCGCAGGACGTCGCGCTCCTTGTGGCCGAAGTCGTCGAGCATCGACTTCAGCGCGGAGTGCGTCACCTTCAGCTGCGCGGGCGTGAGGTCGAGCGTGTACGCCACGCGGTCGGGATCGCTCATGTCGAGCAGGTCATCCATGTGCTCGATGATACAAGAGGTGGAGCGTTGCGACGGACCGAATTGGACTCCGGTTCAGGCTGGCGCCGGGCTATCCTCGATGCCTATGCGCGACGAGGCGACTTTCCGCGTCAAGGCCGGTCTGGCCGAGATGCTCAAGGGCGGCGTGATCATGGACGTGGTCACGGCCGAGCAGGCGAAGATCGCCGAGGACGCCGGCGCCGCCGCGGTGATGGCGCTCGAGCGCGTCCCGGCCGACATCCGGCGCGACGGCGGTGTCGCGCGGATGTCCGACCCGCTGCTGATCCGCGGCATCCAGGAGGCCGTGTCGATCCCCGTCATGGCCAAGGCCCGCATCGGCCACTTCGCCGAGGCCCAGGTGCTCGAGGCGCTCGAGGTCGACTACATCGACGAGTCCGAGGTGCTCACGCCCGCCGACGAGGCCAACCACACGGACAAGTGGGCCTTCAAGATCCCTTTCGTCTGCGGCGCGACGAACCTGGGCGAGGCGCTGCGGCGCATCGGCGAGGGCGCGGCGATGATCCGCTCCAAGGGCGAGGCCGGGACCGGGGACATCGTCGAGGCCGTGCGCCACATGCGCCGCATCCGCTCCGAGATCAAGCGCCTGACGGTGATGGACGACATGGAGCTCGCGACCGCCGCCAAGGAGCACCAGGCGCCGCTGGACCTCGTGCGCCAGGTCGCACGCGACGGCAAGCTGCCGGTCGTGCTCTTCTGTGCGGGCGGCATCGCCACGCCGGCCGACGCCGCGCTGATGATGCAGCTCGGCGCCGAGGGCGTGTTCGTCGGCTCGGGCATCTTCAAGTCCGAGGATCCCGCAGCGCGGGGCCGGGCGATCGTCGAGGCGACCACCCACTTCGAGGATCCCGCGCGCGTCGCCAGGGCCTCCGAGGGCCTCGGCACCGCGATGCAGTCGCTCGAGACGCGCAAGCTCGACGAGCAGCAGCTGCTGGCCAACCGGGGCTGGTAGCCCCGTGGCAGAGCTCGTCGGCGTCCTCGCGCTCCAGGGCGACTTCCAGGCGCACACGCGGATGCTGCGCGCGCTGGGCGCCGACGTGCGCGAGGTGCGCACCCCGGCCGACCTGGAGGGGCTCGACGGGCTTGTGATCCCCGGCGGCGAGTCGACCACCATGTCGCTGGGGATCGAGCGGGAGGGGCTCGCCGGCCCGCTGCGCGAGCTCGTGGGCGCGGGCACGCCGGTGCTCGGCACCTGCGCGGGCATGATCATGCTCGACCGCGCGCACCTCGGGGTGATGGACACGCTCTGCGAGCGCAACGCCTTCGGGCGCCAGATCCGCTCATTCGAGGCCGACCTCGAGATCCCCGGCATCGACGGCCCGCCGGTGCGGGCGGTGTTCATCCGCGCCCCATGGATCGCCGAGCATGGCGATGCGGTCGAGATCCTCGCCGAGGTCGACGGCCATCCCGTCGCGGCGCGCCAGGGCGAGAAGCTGGTGATCTCGTTCCACCCCGAGATCGCCGGCGAGGACCGCATTCACGCGCTGTTCCTGCGCGACGTGCGCGACCGCACCCGCGTTTGACGGCCGCGGGCCGCGGCTAGCCCTGAGGGCATGGCCGTCATCTCCGCCCCCTCCGTGCCCGTCAGCCAGCTCGGCCGCGCCGCCCACGACATCGGGCTCGCGGGCCTGCTCGGGGGCAACCTGTTCGGGCGGCTCGCGCTGCATCCGAGCGTGACGGAGATCTCCGACCCCGCCGAGCGCGGCAAGCTCGTCAACGCGGCCTGGCACCGCTACGGGACGATCAACACGCTGTCGCTGCTCGCCGTCACCGCGGGCTGGCTCGGCGCGCGGCTCGACGAGGCGTCCGACCGCCGTCTGACGCCCGCGGAGCGGCGCCTGGCGCGGGCGAAGGACGTGCTCGTCGCCGCGGTGGCGGTCTCCGGCCTCGCCACCGCCGCCGAGGGCGTGCGCTTCGCGCGGATCGTGCCGGGCGGCGCCGTCCCGCTCGCCGACGGCGATCACACGGCGCCCCAGGCCGGGGACACGGCACAGCGCGCCAAGCGCCGCCTCAACGTGCTCGGCGCGGTCTCGCTGGCTGCCGAGGCCGGCCTCGTCAGCGTCAACGCCGCGCTCAACCAGCGCAACTACCGCCGCCCTGCGGCGCGCCGCCTGGTCCCGAAGCTCGGCCGGGTCTAGCGGCGCTCGAGCAGCCGCGCGGCGACCTCGGCGAGGTCGCGGCCACGGACGTCGGGCTCGGGCACGGTGTCGAGCAGCAGCCGCTCGCGGCGGGCGACCCAGCCGGTCCGCAGCCCGGCGCGGCGGGCCCCGGCGACGTCCCACCAGTGCGCGGCGACGAGGCAGACCTCGCCCGCGGTCGCCCCCACACGCTCGAGCAGCGCCCGGTATGCCTGGGGAGCGGGCTTGTACGCGCCGGTCTCGTCGGCACCGAGGACGAGCTCGATGCGGTCGCGCAGCCCGGCGAAGCGAAGGACCTGCTCGGCCGCCTGCGTCGCGCTCTGCGTCAGCACGCCGAGCCGCAAACCCTCGCCGCGCAGCTGCTCGAGCGCACTCGGCGCCTCGATGAAGGCGGGCATCGAGCCGAGCAGGCCGATCGCGGCGGCGACCGCGCCGGCATCGCCGCCGGCCAGCGCGACGCGGCGCCGCAGCGCGGCCTCGATCAGCGTGGGGAAGGGTGGGTGCTCGCCGATGAGGGTGGCGAGCATCGCCTGGGCGATGGCGTCGTCGAACGCGTCGGCCACCAGCTCCTCGGCCGCGACCGAATCTCCGAGCGGCTGGGCGAGCACCGACGGGTCGACGAGCGTGCCGTTGAGGTCGAAGATGACCCACGCGAGCGGCATCGCTTGCCCTGCTACCCCTCGTCTGGCGCCGGGAAGCCCGATAGGGTCAGGCCCCCTGGTGGAGATGTCCGACGAGCCGACCGAGAGCTTCGACATGAACGAGCGCGCCGACGGCGACCGGGTGGTCGTCGCGCTGCGCGGCGAGCTCGACCTGGCCACCGTCGATGAGGTCCGTGCCTGCCTGGAGTCGCTGCGCGCGGCGAACCGCCCGGTGGTGCTCGACCTCGACGAGCTGACCTTCATGGACTCGACGGGCATCCGCCTCGTGCTCGAGTCCGTCCGCGACAGCGAGCGCGAGGGCTGGCGCTTCGAGGTGACGCGGGGCTCGTCCGCGGTCCGGCGCATCTTCGCCGCCGCGCACATCGACGACCGCCTGCCCTACGCGGCGGAGGACGGCTGACGTGAGCTTGCGGGTCGAGACGCTCGAGCTGCCGTCGGAGGCGATCGCCGCGCGGCTCGCCCGGCGCCACCTGGAGCCGCACCTGGCGTCGCTGCCGCGCGACCGGCGACCGGACGCGCGGCTGCTGGTCTCCGAGCTGGTCACCAACGCGTTCCGCCACGGCATGCCGCCGATCACGATGACCACCGAGCTGCACCCCGGCTTCCTGCGCGTCGAGATCGCCGACGCGGGCGGGGGGCGCCCGCGACGGCGCACCCACCCGAGCGCCGACGGCGGTTGGGGGCTGCTGCTCGTCGAGCAGGCGAGCGACCGCTGGGGCGTCGCCGACGGCTCGATGCGCGTCTGGTTCGAGATCGACCGCGGCTAGGCCGGCGCGCGCGCCGGCACACCGACGAACTCGAGCGCGACGGCGGCGGTGTCGTCGCGGCGACGGCCCGGCTCGACCGCGAGCGCGGCGTCGAGATGGCGGATCAGCCCGGCGGCGGTCGCAGGCCCCTCGCGCAGCCGGTCGAGCAGTCGCGTCTCGTCGAGCCGCCCGCGCTGGCTGATCGCGTCGAGCACTCCGTCGGTGAAGAGCACGAGCACGTCCCCCGGCCTCACGGCCGTCTCGTGGACGGGCCAGGCGACATCGCCGAAGGCGCCGGCCAGCGGCCCGGCCTCGCCGAGCAGGACCGCATCGCCGTCGCGCACGAGCACCGGCAGCGGGTGCCCCGCCGAGGCGACCCGGACCGTCCCCGCGTCGTCGCCCGCCCGGCGCAGGTGCAGGCAGACGGCGGTGCAGAGCGCCATCTCCGGGCGCTCGCGCAGCGTCTCGTTGAGCTGGGCGATCGCGCGCGCCGGTTCGCGGCTCAGCTCGGCCGCGGTCCGCAGCGTGTAGCGGGCGAGCGACGTCAGCGTCGCCGCGGCCGGGCCGTGCCCTGCGACGTCGCCGATCACCACCATCCAGTCCTCACCGGCCCGGAAGGCGTCGAAGAAGTCGCCCCCGACCTCGGCGATCTCACCGGCCGGGTGGTACAGCGCCGCGGCCGACCAGCCCGGGATCCACGGCATCGGCGGCGGCAGGATGCCGCGCTGCAGGGTCGCGGCGATCTCCGCGCGCTCGGTGTAGAGGATCGCATTGAGCACCGCCGTCGCCGCGCGCGCGGCGAGCTACTCGGCGAGCGTGACGTCCTCGGGGGCGAACGGCCGCTGCGGGTCGGCGCGCACGAGCAGCATGACGCCGAGCCGGCGCCCGCCGGCGTCGAGCGGCACGGTCAGGATCGAGCCGAGCCCCACCTGGCGCAGCATCTCCAGGTGCTCGGCGTCGTCCGCGAACGCCTCGAGCGCACCCTCCGGCACCTGCACCAGCGAGGTGCCCGCCTCGCCGCGCAGGACCGCCGCGCGCGGCGAGGGATCGTCCATGCGCGTCGGCCGGTAGGCCTGGAGGCGCCGGCCCAGCACGACCTTCGCCGGGTCGGTATGGGCGATCGCGACCTCCTCGACGGTCCGGGAGGGCCCGGGCAGCGAAACCGTGCACCAGTCCGCCAGTCCCGGGACGGCGACCTCGGCGACGCGCTGCAGCGTCGACTCGTAGTCGAGGCTGCGCGACAGCTCGGCGGTCGCCTCGGAGAGCAGTCGCTCGCGCAACTCGGCGCGCTTGATCGCGGTCAGGTCCTCGATGACGTTGACGACGCTGGCGCCGTGCGGATCGTCACCGCGCACGAGCGAGGCCTTGTTGAGCAGCCAGCGCTCCTCGCCGGTGGCCAGCACGACGTTGCGCACGAGCAGCGGCGGCGCCTCGGTCTCGCCGTGGAGCAGGCGATAGCCGGGGAGCTGCGTGCGATCGAGCGCCCGGCCGTGCTCGTCGAAGACCGCGAAGCGCGCCATCACGCCACCCGGCGGCTGGTTGAGCAGCTCTTCGGGCGAGTCGCCTTGCAGCAGCGCGACCGCGGCGTCGTTGACGTAGACGATCGCGCCGTCGGGCCCCGTCACGGTGACGGCTTCGCCGAGCGCGTCGAGGGCGCTGGTCAGGCGCCGCTCGTTGCGCGTCAGGCGCCGGGCCACCGCCGCCTCGGCCTCTGCGCGCACGCGCAGCCCTGCCAGCACCACGGCGAGGGCGCCGCCGAGCGCTGCGACGATCACCGCGACGAGCCAGCGGCTCGTCCAGGTGTCGGTGGCGAATCCGCCGATCAGTGCGCCCACCAGCGCGAGCGTCGCGACGATCGCCGTCTCGCGCACGTTGCCCACCAGCGCCACGCTCATCGGGGCGAGCACCAGCGACGCGGCCAGGACGGGGTAGCCCTCGGTGACGACGTCGGCCGCGACGAGCAGCGCGGTGAGCGCCGCGCCCCACGCGACCCGCCGGCTCATACGACCAGGCCGTGGCGCATGGTGTTCTCGGTCACCACCCGCGGCTCGACGAAGTGGAGCAGGTAGCCGGGGCCGCCCGCCTTGGTCCCGGTGCCCGACAGCCGGTTGCCACCGAAGGGCTGGCGGGCGACCATCGCGCCGGTGATGTAGCGGTTGACGTAGAGGTTGCCGACCGGCGAGCGGGCGACGACGCGGTCGACCGTGTCCGGGTTGCGGCAGAAGAGCCCGCCCGTGAGCGCGAAGGGGGAGGCGTCCACGCGATCGCAGGCCTCGTCGATGTCGCGCACCCGCTCGACGGCCAGCAGCGGACCGAAGATCTCCTCGCCGAGCACGGACGAGTCTGCGGGGAGGTCGGTGGCCAGCGACGGGGTCGCGAACCAGCCGCTGCCCGGCACCGATCGCGCACGGGCGGCGATGCGGCCCTCGCGCTCGGCGAGCGCGGCGTAGCGGGCGACGCGCTCGGCGGCCTCCTGCTCGATCACCGGCGGCACGTCGATCGCCAGGTCGGACGCCTGCCCGACCTCGAGCACCTCGACGGCGCCGGCGAGTCGCTGCACGAGCGCGTCGTGAACCGCTTCGTGGCACAGCACGCGCGCCGCGGCCGAGCACTTCTGGCCGGCGTAGGTGAACGCCGAGCGCACGAGCCCGGGGACGACCTCGTCGAGGTCGGCGTCGGAGTCGACGATCACGCAGTTCTTGCCGCCCATCTCGGCGACGACGCGCTTGAGGTGCTTCTGCCCGGGCGCCAGCTCCGCGGCGGTGCGCAGGATCTCGAGGCCGACGGGGCTCGACCCGGTGAACGCGATGACGTGGACGCGCCGGTCCTTCACGAGGGCGGCGCCGACCTCGCCCTCGCCCGGCAGCAGGCTCAGGACGCCGGGTGGCAGGCCGCCCTCGTGCAGCGCGCGGGCGATCGCGAACGCGCAGCCCGGCGCCTGCTCGGCCGGCTTGAGCACGACCGCGTTGCCGACGGCGAGGCCGGCGGCGGTCATCCCGCAGGGGATGGCGATCGGGAAGTTCCAGGGCGAGATGACGGCGACGACGCCGCGCGCGGCCCAGCGCAGCGTGTTGCGCTCGCCGGGCGGCTGGATCAGGTCCTCCAGCGCAGATCCAGCCGCACCCGCCCCGAGCAGGGCCGGCCGCTCCTCCAGATCGACGGCGCCGCGCGCGTAGTACTCGAGGAAGTCGATCGCCTCGCAGACGTCGGCGTCGGCCTCGCCCCACGGCTTCGCGCATTCACGGACCTCGAGGGCGGCCAGCTCGACGCGGCGCTCGCGCATCCAGGCCGCCGCCCGCACGAGCACGGCGGCGCGCTCGGCGGCGGGACGCGCCGCCCAATCGCGGGCGGCGCGCGACGCGGTCTCGAGCGCCGCCTCGGTCTCGTCCGGGCGCGCGGCGGCGGCCAGCGCCACCACGCGGTCGGGCCGGCCGGGATCGGTCGAGGCCAGCGCGTCGCCCTCGCGGCGCTCGTCGCCGATCCACACGGGCACCCGGACGGGACCCCGGGCGTCGAGCGCGACGAGCGCGTCGCCGAGCCCGGCGCGGACGGCCGGCCGCCGCAGCTCGAGGACCGGCTCGTTCTCGAACCGCTTCACGCGCCCGCCTCGCGCTGCGTGCTCGCCGCCCCGCGCTGCGCGGTCGCCATCGCTGCGCTCGCCGGTTCGGTCGCCTGCGGCGGCGCGAGCAGCTCCTCGACCGCGACGCCGTTGGCCTGCGCGGCGAGGAACGAGTCGTTGCTGGTGTTCTCGAGCAGCCGCCGCACGAGGTAGGCCATGCCCGCGACGAGATCGCCGACCGGGCAGTAGGCGCGCACGCGCAGGTCCTGGCGCGCGATCGCCGCCTGCAGCGGATCGCCGAGGCCGCGCAGGACCTGCAGCTCGAGATCTTCATCGCGGCCCCCGGTGAGCCGGTTGTAGGCGACGGCGTGGGCGACCGAGCGCAGGTTGTGCGAGGCGATCGCCACGCGCAGGGCGGCGCCTGCGGCGCGCGCGTCGAGCAGCCGCCGCGTCAGCTGCTCGAAGTTGCGGTCGGTGTCCGCCTTGTGCTCGAACACCGGGCTCGGCCAGCCGTGCTGACGCGCCTCGACGAGCTCGTGATCCCAGTAGGCGCCCTTGACCAGGCGCACGGTCAGCGGGTGCGCGCGCTCGACGCGCCCCAGCCACTCGACGATCGTCTCCAGGCTGCCGGGCGAGTCGCGCAGATAGGCCTGCAGCACCATCCCGGCCGACGGGCCCGCGCGGAACTCCTCCTCGGCGAGCAGCTCGAGCACGAGCTCGAGCACCGCGTCGCGCGAGTCCATCGACTCCATGTCGATGTGCAGATGAGCGCCGTGCTCGCGCGCCTGGCGCAGCAGCGGGCGCAGGCGGTCGGCGGCGTCGCGCTGGCCGCGCTCCGGGGCGTCGGGGCGGAGCAGCGGCGTGAGCGCGGAGACCTTCACCGAGAGGTTGGCGCGCGGCAGCGCGCCCGCCGAGTCGTGCTCGAGCTGGGCTCGCCCGGGCCAGCGGCGGACCGCGTCCGAGAGCGTGTCGAGCGCCTCCGCGCAGCGGTCGGCGTAGCGCTGCGCCTCGGCCTGGGTGACCGTCGCCTCGCCGAGCAGGTCGACGGAGGAGGCGACGCCGTCCTTCCACAGCTCGCGCAGCACGCCGAGCGCGGCCTTCGGGCTCTCGCCGACGATGAACCGGTGCGCCATGTGGCGCACGCCGGTCGCCGCCGCGGCGCCGAGCGCGGTGCGTCCCGCCTTCGTGTTGCCCATCCGCATCGCGACGGAGATCGGCGGCGGCGGCGTCTCGACCTCGCGCAGGAAGCCGACGAGGTGGCGCGACAGATCGTCGAGCGACCGGCACGCCGGGACCACGTCGACGAAGCGAAACAGCGCGGCCTTGAGCTCGGCGTCCGAGGACGCGAGGTCCATGGCCTTGTCGTCGATCGCCTTGAGCGGGTTGCGCTGCGCCGGCATGTCGCGGGCCAGCCGGGCACCGACTCCGTACAGCTCCGACTCCAGGGCCGCCTCGTCCACCATGCCCAGCACTCTACGTAGACTCGCGGGATGCCGCTCGTGAGCGTGGTCGCGCCGATGCACGACGAGGCCGAGACCGTCACGCGCTTCCACGAGCGCGTCGCGGCCGCCCTCGAGGGGGAGACCTGGGAGCTCGTCGTCGTCGACGACGGCTCGCGCGACGGAACCGGCGAGGCGCTCGCCCACTTGAGCGCGACGGACCCGCGCGTGCGCGTCGTCGTGCTCTCGCGCTCGTTCGGCCATCAGGCCGCGCTGACCGCCGGTCTCGAGCACGCTCGCGGCGACGCGGTGCTGATGCTCGACGGCGACCTCCAGGACCCGCCCGAGCTGATCCCGGACATGCTCGCGCGCTGGCGCGAAGGCTCCGACGTCGTCTACGCGGTGCGCTCGGACCGGGCGGGGGAGACCCCGTTCAAGCTGGTCACCGCGCGCTGGTTCTACCGGCTGTTCCGCCGGCTCACCGACGTCGAGCTGGCGCCCGACTCGGGCGACTTCCGGCTGATGTCGCGCGCCGCGCTCGGCGCGCTGCTGGCGATGCCCGAGCGCAACCGCTTCCTGCGCGGCATGAGCGTCTGGGTCGGCTTCACGCAGACAGCCGTGCCGTTCGCCCGCGAGCCCCGCAGCGCGGGGCGCACGAAGTACACGCTCTCGCGGATGCTGCGCTTCTCCTTCGATGCCATCACGAGCTTCTCCAACCGGCCGCTGCAGCTGGCCACGCTGCTCGGCTTCGTCTGCTCGCTGCTCGCCTTCCTGGCGATCCCGCTCACCGTCGTCGCCCGCTACGCGAACATCTACGAGCGCGGCGTGCCGACCACGATCGTGGTCGTGCTCCTGCTCGGCGGCATCCAGCTGATCACCGTCGGGATCATCGGCGAGTACGTCGGCCGCATCTACGACGAGGTCAAGAACCGGCCGCTGTACGTCGTGCGCGATCGCGTCAACGCCGAGCCGCCCGAGCGCTCGTGAGGATCGCGGTCATCGGCGCGGGGGTCGCTGGCCTCGTCGCCGCGCACCGGCTCGCGCAGGCCGGGCATCGGTGCGACGTCTACGAGCGCTGGCCCGGGCTGGGCGGCCAGGCGGCGACGCTCGACGTCGGCGGCGGCCTGCGGCTCGAGCGCTACTACCACCACCTGTTCACCACCGACCGCCAGATCGCCGCGCTGTTCGACGAGCTCGGGCTCGCGGACGAGCTCGAGTGGCGCGAGTCGACGACGGCGATGCTCGCCCGCGGCCGGCTGTGGCCGTTCACGACGCCGGGGGACCTGCTGCGCTTCGGGCCGATGCCGCCGCCGGCCCGGGTGCGGATGGGCGCCGCCGCGGTCGCGCTGCAGCGCTTGGCCTCCGACCCCGCGCCCTACGAGCGCATCACCGCGCAGGCGTGGATCGAGCGCTGGATGGGGCGGGCGGCCTGGCGCGAGGTGTGGGGACCGCTGCTGCGCGGCAAGTTCGGCCCGCGCGCCGGCGACATCGCGATGGTCTGGCTGTGGAGCAAGCTGCGGCTGCGCCGCGGCGAGGACGCCTCCGGCGAGCGGCTCGGCTACCCCCGACGCTCGTGGGAGCCGCTGCTCGAGGCCCTGCGCGCGTCGATCGAGCGCCACGGCGGGCGCGTCCTGATCGATCGACCGGCGGCGCGGATCGCACCGTCCAGCGGCGGCTGGGAGGTCAGCGCCGGCGCGGCCGGCTCCTTCCGTGCGGGCCACGACCCGCGGACGTTCGCGTCCGGCGGCGCCCCCGAGCGCTACGACCGCGTGCTGGCGACGGTGCCGAGCGACGTCTTCACGCAGCTCGTCGGGCCCGGCGTCCTGCCGGCCGCCTACCGCGCACGCCTCGAGGCGACGGAGTACTGCGCGGCGCTGTGCCTGCTGCTCGAGGTCGACCGGCAGGTCACCCCGTATTACTGGACCAACGTGACGGAGCCCGGCGTGCCGTTCGTCGGGCTGATCGAGCACACCAACTTCGTCGAGCCCGCGCGCTACGGCGGCCGGCGCTTCCTCTACGTCGCCAACTACCTGCCGCACGGCGACCCGCTGCTCGAGCTCGACGCCGAAGCGCTGCTGGCCCGCTACGAGGCGGGACTGCGGCTCGCCAACCCGGCCTGGGAGCGCGGCTGGGTGCGGGCGCTGTGGCGCTTCACCGAGCCCGCGGCGCAGCCGATCGTCACGGTCGGCTATCGCGAGCGGATCCCGCCGCTGCAGACCGGCGTCCCGGGGCTGCTGCTCGCCAACACGACGCAGATCTATCCCGAGGACCGCGGGACCAACTACGCCGTGCGCCTCGGCGACGAGGCGGCCCGGGCCACCCTCGCCCCATGACGCTCAGCCGCATCCGCTGAGCCGGTCGCTCCTACCGGGCTAGATCTCGAGCCGCTCGCGCTCGAGGTCCATCTCGCGCTCGAGCCGGTGCATGACGTCGTTGGAGATCTCGCCGCGGTTGCGCAGCTCGACGATCGCGGAGTGCTGGGCGGCGATCACCTCGCGGACCATCTTCTGGTAGCGCAGCGAGCGTCGCTCGTAGTCGGCGTCGGTCTCGTCGTCGTCGGCCTCGCCCGCGCGGGCATCGAGCCGGCGCCGCCGGTAGTCGTAGAGGCCGCGCATGCGGTCGAGCGTGTCCTCGCGCGTCCATTCGAGCATCGCCAGCTCGTCGAGCCGGATCAGGGCGGCGTGGGTGGCGCGCCGGCGGCCCAGCAGCTCCTCGCGCTCCTCGGCGCCGTCGTCATGGACGTCGAGCGCGCGGATCAGCAGCGGCAGCGTCAGGCCCTGCAGCACGAGCGTCACGAGGATCACCGCGAAGGTGAGGAAGAGGATCAGGTCGCGCTCGGGGAAGTTCGGCGCCAGCGCCAGCGCCGCGGCCAGCGAAACGGCGCCGCGCATGCCCGACCAGGACGAGATCATGCGCGGTCGCCAGCCGACGCGCCGAGCCCGCTGCGACGCGCGGCGGTCGATGGCGCGAAGGATGAACGGCGTGGTGTTCGACCAGATCAGCCGCGCGCCGATCACCCCGGCGCTGACCGCCGCGGCCTGGCCGAGCAGCGTCGCCGCCGAGCGGCCGGCGAGCCCGTCGAGGATCGACGGCAGCTGCAGCCCGATCAGCACGAAGAGCAGCGCGTTGAGCAGGAACTGCAGGACGTCCCAGAGCGCGTAGCCCGAGAGCCGCTGGCGCGCGGAGGAGATCTCCGGCGCGCGGAGGCCGACGTAGATCCCCGTGCTCACCGCGGCGAGCACTCCCGAGCAGCCGAGCCGATCGGCGGGCACGTAGCCCGCGTAGCCGGACAGCAGCGAGATCGTCGTCTCGATCACGACGTCGTCGAGGCGCTTGCGGATCTGGATGACCACCCAGCCCGCCGCCAGGCCGATCGCGATGCCGCCGACGGCGCCGGCGAGGAACTCCCAGCCCGCGTGGGTCACCGAGAAACTGCCGCCGACGGCGCCGATCGCCACCTTGTAGGCCACGAGCGCCGTGCCGTCGTTGAGCAGCCCCTCGCCCTCGAGCACGGTCACGATCCGGCGCGGCACGCCGAGCCGGCGGGCGATCGTCGTGGCCGCGATCGGGTCGGTCGGCGCGACGATCGCACCGAGCGTGAAGGCGACCGCCCACGGGATCCCGGGGATCGCCGCGTGCGCGATCACGGCGACCACCGTCATCGTGAAGAGCACGAGGACGATCGCCAGCAGCGTGATCACCCGCAGGTTCTCGCGCAGGTCGCGCAGGTTGGCGAAGAACGCCGCCGCGTAGAGCAGCGGCGGCAGGAAGATCACGAGCACGAGATCGGGCTGCAGCTCGACGCGCGGCAGCCCGGGGACGAAGCCCAGGAGCAGCCCGCCGATCACCAGCACGATCGGATACGGGACCCCGATGATCCGCGCCGCCGTGCCGAAGACGGCGACGGCGAGCAGCAGGCTGATGAGGAGCAGCTCGACCTGGTGCATGGCTCAAGCCTGGGCGAACACCCTCACGGAGCCGGATCCCTCCTCGACGACCTGGCCGCGCTCGAGCAGCAGGTCGACGTGGCCGAGTACCTCGCAGAGCGTCAGGAACGCCTGGGTGACGGCGACGTTGCCCCACAGCTCGAGCGCGATCGCGTGCGCGCTGAGCGGCGCCTCGCCCAGCAGGCCGAGGATCTTCTCGGCCCGGCGCTCGTGCATCGCGAAGCGCTGGTCGATCAGGGCGACGTGATCGGTGACGGGCTCGCCGTGACCGCCGAGCACGATCTCGGCGGGCATCGCGCGCGTCTCGCGCAGCGAGCGCAGGTAGGTGAGCAGCGCGCGCGGGCGGCCGGCGCCGGGCTCGCCCGAGGCGCCGCCGAGCGGGCGCTGGATCAGCGGGTTGGACGAGACGTGGGCGAGCAGGTGGTCGCCCGCGATCAGCTGCCGGTGCTCGGCGTCCCAGAACACCGTGTCCGACGGCGAGTGGCCGGGCCGGTGGTGGGCGACGAGCGTGCGCCCGGCGAACTCGAGCGCCTCGCCATCGGCGAGCCGGCGATCGACGGGCGCGTGGCCGCCCCAGCCCCGGAACGCCCGCGAGAGCGCCCGCAGCGCCACGACGACCTCGCGCGGGATCCCGTGGCGGAGCATCAGCGCCTCCGCCAGCTCGTCGTCGAGCTCGGCGTGCGCGTTGAAGTCCTCGACGACCGGGGCGAGGCGATCGAGCGTCACGACCTCCGCTCGGGAGCGGCGGGCGAGGATCCCGATGAGCCCGACATGGTCGGTGTGCTGGTGGGTGAGCACGATCCGCTCGAGGTCCTCGATGGCATGCCGGTGCTCGCGCAGGGCGGACTCGAGCGCGTCGAGCGACTGGCCGGAGTTGGGCCCGACGTCGATCAGCGTCAGCGGCTCGTCCTCGATCAGATAGCAGTTGACCCGCCCGACCATGAACGGCGTCGGGATGGCCAGCGCGTGGATCACGAGCGGATCAGGCCGAGCACCTCATCGCGGCGGCGCTCCATGTCGGCTTGGGAGACCAGGCTCTCGAGGTTGAGGCGCAGCAGCGGCTCGGTGTTGGAGGGGCGGACGTTGAAGTGCCAGTCGTCGTAGTCGACGGAGATGCCGTCCAGCGTCGTGATGTCCGCGTCGGCGTAGCGCGCGGCGATCTCGTCCATCTTCGCCTGCGGGTCGGCGACCTCCGAGTTGATCTCGCCCGAGATGAAGTAGCGCGAGCGCAGGTCGGCGACGAGCTCCGACAGCGACTTGCCCTCGCGCGAGAGCAGCTCGAGGATCAGCAGCGCCGGCAGCGTCCCCGAGTCGGCGTTGTAGAAGTCGGCGAAGTAGTAGTGGCCCGAGACCTCGCCGCCGAAGGCGCCGCCCTCGTCGCGCATCCGCGTCTTGAAGAAGGCGTGACCGACGCGGTTGACGAGGGCGCGGCCGCCGAGCCGCGCGACCGTGTCAGGGACGGCGCGGCTCGCGCGCACGTCGTAGAGGATGTCCGCGCCCGGCTTGCGCTCGAGCACCGACGCGGCGAGCAGCGCGGTCAGGAAGTCGCCCGGGACGAACTCGCCGGTGTCGTCGATGAAGAAGCAGCGGTCGGCGTCGCCGTCCCAGGCGATGCCGAGCTGCGCTCCCTCGGCGCGGACGGTGTCGATGATGAAGCGGCGGTTCTCCTCCAGCAGCGGGTTCGGCTCATGGCCGGGGAACGTCCCGTCGGGCGTCCAGTAGGTCTTGACGAGGTCGAGGCCGAGGCCGTCGAGCACCGGGCCGACCATCGGCCCGGCCATGCCGTTGCCGCCGTCGAGCACGACCTTCAGGGGCGCGATCGCGGAGGTGTCGACGAGCGCGAGCGCGGCGGCGTGGAACGGCGCGTAGACGTCGACCTCCTCGTAGGAGCCGGGCTCCGCGGCGTCGTCTCCGTCGAGGCCGGCGGCGATCAGGTCGCGCATCTCGCCGATCCCGCGGTCGCCGGAGAGCGCGACCGCGCCGCGCTCGACGAGCTTCGCGCCGGTGTAGCGCGCGGGGTTGTGCGAGGCG
>JAXDHR010000108.1:0-52631 GCA_034664425.1 Solirubrobacteraceae bacterium | reverse complement strand
GGGCGGGCGGCTGCATCCGGGCCGCTACGCGGCCGTCACGACCAGCGTGTGCGGGCCGGAGGCCGGGCGCACCCCGGCCGTGACCTCGACGCCGCGGTTGGTCTCGCGCGCCTTGTAGTCCTTCGTCGTCCTGCCGTCGAGCTTGACCTTGGCGACCGTCGCGCCGCGCGGCAGCGTGTGGCCGATGCGCAGCGCGCGCAGGCCGACCCGCCGCACGGCGATCGTCGTCGTGTAGGTGCGCCCGGAGTGCGAGGCGAGCACGTCCGCCGCGCCGCTGCCGAGGCGGATGTTCGAGCCCTGGATCCGCGGCTGGCCGTCGGGCACCTGCGGGACGATCTCGAGCCGGCCGACGCCCAGGTAGGGACGGACGCCGAGCTGCTGGTGGATCACGGGCCAGACGGTGCCGTAGTTGCCCCACGCCTGCATGACCATCGACCGGCAGGTCCAGCAGCGGTCGATGTTCTTGTCCTTGTCGCCCGTCGAGTCGACCCCCGGCGAGGGCAGGATCTCCGGCATCGCACCGGGCTGCTCGTCCGGGCCGCCGCCGGCGGCGGGCTCGGAGAACATCGTCTCCGCGTCCGCGTCGGTGTAGCGGCGCTGCTGATCGGGGCCCAGGCGCCCGTAGTTGCCCTCGCCGACCGCCTGGATGGCGGTGTTGAGCGAGAAGATCTCGAGGTCGCCCTTCCCGTCCGCGCCGCCGCCGCAGCCCGTGTGGAACATGCCGCGGTTGTACGGGCGGGTCCCGCTGTAGCAGGCACCTTCACGGTCGCTCAGCGCGGCGTTGCCGTGGTCGTAGGCGGCCAGGCCCGGCGTCGTCCTCGAGCCGCTGGTCAGCTCGGCCTCCATCGGCACCGCGCCGATCCAGTGCTTCTGGTAGAGCTGCTGGTTGCCCGGGTCCTGCAGTGAATCGGCGTACTCGTTGTTGGGCGTGCTCCACCACGCCTGCTCGAACGCCGCCCGCTCGCGGGCCGCCGTCGTGCTCGCCCACTGGACGGTCTTCGCGTCGCCGCGCGCCCGCGCCATGTCGGCGAGGTCGCCGAGCCCGCGGATCAGGTACGCCGCGTTGTCGAGCTTCTCGGCGCCCATGCCGGAGCGCTCGACGTTGCCGGAGCCCTCGGGCCAGCCGTCGTGGTCGGCGTCGAGCCGGTCGACCGCGGTGTGGGCGGTGCGCCGCGTGAACGTGTACATGTCCTTCATGAACGCCTTGTCGCCCGTCCACCGCCAGATCAGGGCGACAGCGCTCGGGAACTTGACGATCTCGTCGGTGTTGAAGTCGTTCGCGACCGAGCCGTCGCTCTTGACCGTCTTCGAGTCGTGGCCGAAGTACACCGACCCGTTGGTGACCGTCTCGTGGGCGACGACGCCGGAGTTCTTGCCGTTGAGCGCCTCGGACACGTCGCGCAGCGCGCGCAGGTGCCCCTCCGCGGTGGCGAACTGCCCGAGGGCGACGGCGGCGAAGTTCGTGTACTCGCCGTCGGTCGCGAACAGCCACGGGTAGTCGGGGTAGCCAGCGCCGAAGAACGTCGCCGACTTGACGGTGCCGAGCACCGGCCCGAACTCGTCCTTGCCCTGGTTGCTCCAGCGGATCTGCAGGTTGCGCGCCGACTGGGTGAGGTCGGCGAGGTTCTGCTTGCCCCAGGCGATGCTGCGCTGCAGCAGGCGGTCACCCGGCAGGTTGACCACCGACTGCTTGGCGAGCGCCTCGCGCGAGGCGAGCTTCGCCGCGAACTGCTTGGCGGGGGACGTCGTCGCGGCCTTGAGCTCCTTCCTCGCGGGCGCGAGCCCCTGGTCGGAGCCGGCGACGGCGATCCAGACGGTCTTGTCGCCGCGCGCCGGGACCTTGACCCGGTAGACGAGCCGGCCGCCGGTCCCGTGCCCGTAGGGGCCGTCGCTGCAGGCGCTGGGCATCGACTGGCTGTCGGAGGCCTCGCACACCGTGCCCGGCTGCGGGCCGCGGAAGCCGGGGCCGGTCGTGCCCGCGCGCGGCTTGAGCGGGCTGCCGACGAGCGCGGCCCAATCGTGCTGGGGCCCGCCGGGGAGCGCTCCCTGATCGCGGAAGACCAGCGCGTGGCCGTCGTAGGAGCCCGTGTCGGGAAGGTCGTCCTGGGTGCTCGGGCGCCCGCGGCCGGAGTCGGTGCCCCATGGCCAGGCGCCCATCAGCTCGGAGTGCGCGTCGACGTTGACCGAGACGCGCTTGGCGGTCCCGGCAGGGTTGTGCAGGTTGAGCCCGAGCAGCACGGCGCGCCGGCCGTCGGGCACGAAGTCCGTGCGGGTGAGCGTGAGGCCGTCGATCGGCGGCAGGGTGTAGCGCGTGTAGCCCCAGCCGCTGGTGAACTTCGTGGCGGGGCCGACCCACTGGCCGCCGACGCCGAACCAGACGCCGTCGGCGAGCTTCAGCGGCGCCGTCCAGATGCCGCCCATCTCGCCGGTGATGTGCCAGCCGTTCGCGTAGAAGCGGCCATCCTCGAAGCCTTCCGAATAGGCGCGCGTCCCCGCGACGACCGCCCGGCGGTCCTGCAGCCGGCTGCTGACCGACGCCTCGCGGGTGCCGGCCTGCGCCGCCGCGCTCGAGAGCAGGGCTGCGAGTACCCCTGCCATGACTGCACGCCTCAGCACGTGCCCACCTCCCAGACCCGGACTCCCCCTGCGGGGGCTTGACCGCCTGGTTACCCCATAGTGGGCCTAACGGATCGAACGGCGCGCCAGTTCGATGACACGGCCGGCGTTGCGGCGGGTGACGAAGTTCGGTCCGGTCGGGATCAGCTCCCCGCGACGCGCCGGGAACAGACCGAAGCGCGCGCGTTGCGCGAGCAGGATCACCGGGAGGTAGCCCTGCAGGTATGCCTGCTGGTCGATCGCGAAGGCGATCCGCCCACGGCGCACGGCGCGCAGCACGTCGGGGCCGAGGTCGAAGGTGGCGACCTTCGTGTCGCGCTCGCGGTGGCCGCGGCGGACCGCGTCGACGGACTCGGTGCCGGTGGTCGCGTTGAGGCCCAGGACGGCGTCGGCGTCGAAGCTGCGGATCGCCGCCGCGATCACGCCCGGCGTCGCCGCCGACTGGTCGTCGACGCGAATGACGCGTGTCCGGCCGCCGGCCCGGCGCAGGGCCCGGTCGAGCCCGCGGCAGCGTGCGTCGAGGCCCTGGTTGGCGGTCAGCTGGTTGACGCAGACGACGCGCCGCGCCCCGGCGCGGGCGAAGCGCCGCCCGGCCTCATAGCCGGCCTGCTGCTCTGGCTGGCCGACGTGGGCGAGCACGCCGAGCCGCTTCGCCTCGCCGGCCCCCGAGTTGATCGACACGACCGGGATCCCGGCCTTGACCGCGCGGCGGATCGCCGGACCGAGCTTCGGCTCGGGGATCGAGACGACCAGCCCGTCGGGCCGGCTGGCGACCGCCTGGTCGATCAGCGTCCGCATGCGCGAGACGCTGTAGATCTCCGGCGCCCGGTAGGAGATCAGCACGTCGACCTGGCGGCCGGCCGCCTCGACCCCGTTGCGCACGATCGCCCAGAACGGGCTCGACGCCTGTCCGTGCGTGACGACCGCGATGCGCACGCCGGCGTCGCGGATGCCCTGCGAGCGTGGTTGCGCCGGGCGGCTGTTGGGAACGAGCACCGTCGGCTCGCGCACGATCTCGCGGCTCCCGCAGGCGGCGAGCAGCACGAGCGCGGTCACCGCGAGCGCCGTGCCGACGAGCCGCTTCACGCCGACACCGCCTGCTCGACGCCCGCCGGCAGCGTCGCCCGCAGCCGCGTGCCGCCGCCGGGCGGGCTCTCGATGGTCAGCGTCCCGTCGACGGCGGCGAGCCGGTCCTGCAGGCCGCGCAGGCCGCTCCCGCCGCCGACGTCCGCGCCGCCGACCCCGTCGTCGGCGACGGTCACGACGAGCTCGTGCCCGACACGCCGGACGGCGACCGACGCGGCGGTCGCCTGCGCGTACTTCGCCACGTTGGTCAGCGCCTCGGCGACCATGAAGTAGGCCGCGGCCTCGAGGGCCGGCGGGGGGCGCTCGTCGACCGCGACGTCGATGTCGACGGGGAGCGGGACGCGGTCGGCGAGTGCCGCGATCGCGGGGCCGAGCCCGCGCGCGGTGAGGATCGCCGGATGGATGCCGCGGGCCAGCTCGCGCAGCTCGGTCAGCGCGACGTTCAGGCGCTCCCCGAGATCGTCGACGAGCGCCTCCAGCTCCGGGTCGGCGACACGCCGCCGCAGCAGCCGCAGCTCGAGCGCGAGCCCGACCAGCTGCTGCTGGGCGCCGTCGTGCAGGTCGCGCTCGAGCCGGCGCCGCGCGGCGTCGGCCGCCTCGACGATGCGCAGGCGCGACACCCGCAGCTCCTCCAGACGCGCGCGCAGGTCCGCCTTCAGGCGCTCGTTGTCGATCGCCAGCGACGACGCGGCCGCCGCCGCCTGGACCAGCTCGCGGCTCGTGTCGAGCGCCGCGTCGTGCACGATCGCCGCCACGCGGCGCCCGTCGCGCTCGACGGCGGTCCACGTCATCCCGGAATCCGGCTCGGGCATCCGCACGGGCCGGCCGAGCTCGTCGACGAAGACCTCGCGCTCGGGCAGCCAGTAGGAGATCGACACCGAGTGGTCACCGAGGCTGGCGGCGAGCATCTCGCGGACAGGCCCCGAGGGGATCGTGCGCCGAGCCAGCAGGGCCGAGACGATCACGCACAGCAGCGTGTGCAGCGCGTCGAGCAACGCGATCCCAACGACCGCGACCGGGATCGCGAACAGGGCGAGCACGACGCCGACGAGCGGCCCGAACGACCAGGGGCCGAGGTACTGGACGTCCCCGACGCCGGCCACGCCCTCGAAGGCCAGCCGCAGGACGAGCGCGAGCAGCGCGAGGGGAGCGAGCGCCATCGCGAGCAGCACGACGACGAGCAGGGGGCGCAGCCCGAGCGCGGCGACCATCCGCCACAGCGCGCGATCCGAGAGCGTCGCCAGCGAGCGCCGCCAGGGGCTGCCGTGCAGCCGCGGCGGCGGCGGCAGGGGCGGGATCTGGGTGCCCAGCAGCCGGTTCGCGATGCGCCGATCGACACGCAGCAGGGCGCGGCACGCACCCGACCCGGCGAGCAGGATCGGCAGGCCGACGCCGATCAGCGACAGCGCGGCGCCGAGCACCAGCAGCAGGATCGCGAGGATCGCCCCGACCGCGATCGGGATCCCGGCGACAAGGTAGGCGATCGCCTGGCCGGCCTTGGCGAGCCGGCGCTCGAAGGTGAGCGACTCGCTCAGCGCTGGCCCTCCACGAGCACGTCGCCGGTCGACGAGAGCACCTCGATCGAGAAGGGGGCGTCGGCCGTCTCGACCACGTTGCGGACCGCGAGCGAGCCGGAGGCGCTCGCCGCGTCGACCTGATAGCGCCCCGGCGGGACGGTCGCGACGACGTCGCCGGAGGTGGAGCGCAGGGACAGCTGCGGCGGCGGGCAGCTGCTCGACGCGTCGACGTCGCCGGTCTCCGTGCGCGCCTGCAGCAGGAAGCCGCAGAACCCGTCGACGGTGATGTTCCCCCGGTCGGTCGAGATCCGCGCCGAGCCGCGGTAGCCGTGGAAGCGCACGTTGCCGCCGCCCGTACGGACGTCCACCGGGACGTTGTCGGGGACGACCACCCGGTAGGCGGCCGAGCACGAGTACAGCACGGTCACCGGGCAGCGCGAGCGCAGCCGCAGCCGGCCGGCCTCGACCGTGCGCTGGACCTGGGCGGCGTGCCCGAAGGTGAAGCGGTCGAGCCGCTCGACCCGGACCGTCGAGCCCTGCGTGCCCGCCATCACGTCGACCGAGGCCTCGCCGAGGTCGAGGCTCACCCCGTCGAGCTGGCCCGCCACCGCGAAGCTGACGAGCCGCTCGCGGCTCGAGGCCAGCGCGCCGATGGCGAGCGCCAGCAGCGCGCCCACGACGAGGACCGCCGAGACCGCCACGAGCCCTGCCCAGGGCGAGAGACGGGGGCGGCGTGCGGTCGCGGGCACGCCGGGGAAGCTAATCGATCAGCTCATACGCCGGGAGGGTGAGGAACGTGGGGAAGTCCTCGCCGAGCGCGACCTGCTCGAACACCCGGCGCGTCTCCTCGGGCCGTCCCTTCTCCCAGACCTCGTCGCCGACCTCGGCGTGGATGCGCTCCATCTCCTCGTCGAGCACCTCCAGCACGCGCTCGCGCGTCACCTTGCCGTGGCGGATCCACTGCCAGATCTGCGAGCGCGAGATCTCGGCCGTCGCCGCATCCTCCATCAGGTTGTTGATGCCCGCCGCGCCGCGGCCGCCGAGCCAGAACGAGATGTACTGGAAGCCGACGTTGACGTCGCTGCGCAGGCCCTCCTCGGTGATCTCGCCCGGGGTCGAAGCGGCGTCGAGCAGCTGCGCCGGCGAGACGTCGACGTCGTCGCGCCGCTTGCCGATCTGGTTCGGCTTGTCGCCGAGGACCTTGTCGAACTCCTCCATCGCCGCGTCGACGACGTCGGGGTGGGCGACCCAGGTGCCGTCGAAGCCGGCCTCCGCCTCCCGCCGCTTGTCGGCGTGGACGGCGTCGAGCGCGCGCTGGTTGGCCTCGGCGTCCTTGCGCGAGGGGATCAGCGCGGCCATGCCGCCCATCGCGAACGCGCCGCGGGCATGGCAGGTCTTGACCAGCAGCTCCGTGTAGGCGCGCATGAACGGGACGGTCATCGTCACGTCGGTGCGGTCGGGGAGCACGAACGACGGGTCCTCCCGGAAGACCTTGATCATCGAGAAGATGTAGTCCCAGCGGCCGGCGTTGAGGCCGTAGGAGTGCTCGCGCAGCTCGTAGACGATCTCCTCCATCTGGAACGCCGCGGGCAGCGTCTCGATCAGGACCGTCGCGCGCATCGTCCCGGTCGGGATGCCGAGCGCGTCCTCCGCGAAGCCGAGGACGTCGTTCCACAGCCGCGCCTCGAGGTGATGCTCCAGCTTCGGCAGGTAGAGGTACAGGCCGAGACCCTTGTCGTGCAGCCGGCGCGCGTTGTGGAACGCATAGAGGCCGAAGTCGACGAGCCCGCCGCCGACCTGCTCGCCGTCGACCGTCACGTGCTTCTCTGGCAGGTGCCAGCCGCGGGGGCGCACGAGCAGCGTCGCCGGCTCGTCGACGAGCTCGTAGTGGCGGCCGTCGGCGCCGTCGTAGGTGATCGTGCGCTCGATCGCGTCGATCAGGTTCACGTGACCCTCGACCTGGTTGCGCCAGGTGGGGGAGTTCGCGTCCTCGAAGTCGGCCATGAAGCCCTTGGCGCCCGAGTTGAGCGCGTTGATGACGAGCTTGCGGTCGGTCGGGCCGGTGATCTCGACGCGGCGGTCGGCGTAGTCGTCGCGCGGCGGCGCCACCTGCCAGTCGCCCTCGCGGATCTCGCGCGTCTCCTCGAGGAAGCCCGACGGCGGCCGGCGCTGCTCGCGGGCCTGCAGGAGCTCGGACCGTCGCGCGCCGAACCGGCCGTGGAGCTCGCCGAGGAACGCCAGCGCGTCGTCGGAGAGGATCTCCTCCGTGCGCTCTGCGGGCGGCGGTGCGGTCTCCACGCTCATGGGCGGCTCCCTCGGATCGAGTGGTCGAGCAGGGTCATCGGGTGGTAGATCGGACGGGCGGGGGTCCCCGAGCGCGTGAGGTGCGCGGCGATCTGGATCGCGCATCCGGGGTTCGCGGCCGCGATCGCCTCGGCGCCCGTGGCCTCGAGGTTCGCGGCCTTGCGGGCACCGAGCTCGGCGGCGGGGCCGGGATGGGTCAGGTTGTAGATGCCGGCCGAGCCGCAGCACAGCTCCCACTCGGCGGGCTCCGCGAGCTCCAGCTCGGGGATGCCGGACAGGAGCTCCCGCGGCTGCGAGCGGATCTGCTGGGCATGGGCGAGGTGGCAGGCGTCGTGGTAGGCGACCCTCATCGGCAGCGGATGGCGCTCGGCGCGCGGCTCGTGCTCGGCGAGGAACTCGTGGACGTCGCGGACCTTGGCCGAGAACGCCTCCATGCGCTCCTCGCCCTCGAACAGGTGCCCGTAGTCCTTCATGGCCGAGCCGCAGCCCGCGACGTTGACCACGATGTGGTCGTAGCCCTCGTAGGCGGCGACGGTCGCACGCGCCAGCTCGCGCGCCGGGTCCTCGATGCCGGAGTGGAACTGCAGCGCGCCGCAGCAGCGCGGCTCGCGCGGGGAGTGGACCTCGAAGCCCTCGGCGGCGAGCACCCGCACCGTGGCGGCGTTGACGTCGCCGAAGAAGACGCGCTGTACACAGCCCTGCATGAAGGCGACGGTCCCGCGCCTCTCGCCGACCGCGGGCGTCACCTCCGGCAGCCGCGTGACCACCGCCCGCAGCGGGACCGGCGGCGCCATCCTCAGCAACGGCAGCCGCTCGCCGAAGCGCTCGGCGAGCTTCAGGCGGCGCTGGATCGCCATGCCCGGCACGAGCGCGCGCAACCGGCCCGGGTGGGTGAAGAGGGCGAAGATCGCGTTGCGCAGCAGCCGCTCGCGCCATGTCCGGTCGCCGTGGCGCTCGACCTGCGGGCGCACGCGCTCGATCAGCCGGTCGTACTGCACGCCGGACGGGCAGGCGGTCACGCACGCCATGCAGCCGAGGCAGTTGTCGAAGTGCTCGGTCATCTCGGGGGAGACCGACTCGCCGTCCTCGTGGCCGATCCGCATCAGCAGGATGCGCCCGCGCGGGGAGTCCATCTCGGCCTCCTCGACCGCATAGCTCGGACACGTCGGCAGGCAGAAGCCGCAGTGGACGCAGTCGCGGATCAGGTCGAGCTCGGGTGGACGCGTGTCGTCCCAGGCGCGGGTCGCCATGTCAGATCCCTCCAGCGAAGGCGCCGGGCCGGAAGACCTGCGCCGGGTCGAAACGGGCCTTGATGCGCTCCATGACGGCGAGCGCCGCGGGCGGCGGCGCCGGCCAGGGATCGCGCAGCCGCTGGCCGCCGTCGAGCACCGTGGCGGCCGCGCCGGCGGGCAGTGCGGCGCGCACGGCATCGGCGCGGGCGGCGAGGTCGTCGCCGCCGTCGAGGGCGATCCAGCTGAGGCCGAGCGCGGCCCGCGCGACGGTGGTCGCGCCGCCGGCCTCGGCGGCGCGCAGCACCGCCGGCAGATCGCGGAGCGTGCCCGCGACCTTGAGTACGGCGCCCGCGGGCGCGCGCTGGCGGGCGCGCTGCTGCGCCCACAGCTCGTCGTCGTCGGTGGTGACTCCGGCATCGTCGAGCCCGGCGGCCGCGAGCCGATCGGCGGCGAGTTGCGCCTGGTGCTCGGCGGCCGCGCCGCCGAAGCGGGCGAGCACCGCACCGCGCCCGGAACCCCAGGCGACATCGAGGCAGTCGGCCTCGAGCGGGAGCACGGCCAGCTGCGCCGCCGCCGCGGCGACGCGGTCGGGGTCGCGCGCGACGCCGCGGGCCGTCGCCGTCGCACCCGGCGCCGGGTGCAGCCGCACGGAGACGGACGCGATGTAGCCGAGCGTCCCGTGGGAGCCCGTGAAGAGCTTGGCCAGGTCGTAGCCCGCGACGTTCTTGATCACCTTGCCGCCGGCGCGGGCGACGGTGCCGTCGGAGAGCACGACGGTGATGCCGACGATCAGGTCGCGCACGCCGCCGTAGCGGTGGCGCAGGGGCCCGGAGTCGGCGGTGGCCACGAGGCCGCCGATCGTCGCCCGGTCGTCGATGCCGAGCGGCGGGTCGAGCGCGAGCATCTGCCCGGCGGACGCGAACGCGGCCTGGGCCTCGGCGACCGGCACGCCAGGCTCGAGGATCGCGGTGAAGTCACCCTCGTTGTGCTCGAGGATCCGCGCCATCCCCGCCGTGGAGATCTCGACCGTGGGCTCCTTGCCGGGCGCGGCGGGCGCGCCCCAGTCCTTGGTGGCGCCGCCGCGCACGCGCAGCGGCTCGCCGGCCTCGCCGAGCGAGCGCAGCAGCTCGCTCACCTCGGGCACCGTCCCAGGGCGCTCGGTCCGCGCGGCCGGCGCCATCGCGCTCAGAACCGCTCCGCCAGGCCGGCCGCCTCGAGCGGGTGCTGCCGGTAGGGGCCGGGGACCTCGCCGCACAGCCGCGGCGTCGGCATCACCTTGCCCGGGTTCGAGATCCCCTCGGGGTCGAACGCGCACCGCAGCCGCTGGAAGCAGTCGAGATCGGCCTCGGAGAACATCTTCGGCATGTGCTTCTTCTTGTCGACGCCGACGCCGTGCTCGCCGGTGATCGATCCCCCGGCCTGCAGGCATGCGTCGAGGATCTTGCCCGACAGCTCCTCAGCCCTCTCGGCCTGCCCCTCGATCTCGGCGTCGAAGCAGACGAGCGGGTGCAGGTTGCCATCGCCGGCGTGGAAGACGTTGGCCACCATCAGCCCGTACTCCTCGCCGAGCTCGGCGATCCGGTCGAGCACCTCGGGCAGCTTGGTGCGCGGGATCACGCCGTCCTGGACGAAGTAGTTCGGGCTCAGCCGGCCCATCGCCGGGAACGCGGCCTTGCGCGCCTTCCAGAAGCGGTCGCGCTCGGCCGCGTCGCGCGCCACGCGCACGTCGTCGGAGCCGCAGCGCTCGCAGACCGCCACGACCTCGTCGAAGCGGGCCTCGCACTCGCGCTCGGCGCCGTCGAGCTCCACCAGCAGCGCCGCCTGGCGGCCGATCGTGAAACCTGCTTTGGCCATCGGCTCGGCCGCCTCGATCGCCTTCTCGTCCATCATCTCGATCGCGCCGGGGACGATGCCGCGCCCGACGATCTCCGACACCGCCTCCCCGGCGTCGCGCGTGGAGTCGAAGAAGGCGACGAGCGTCTTCGTCGTCTCGGGCGCCGGAACGACCCGCAGCCAGATCTTCGTGGCGATGCCGAGCGTGCCCTCCGAGCCCACGAACGCCCCGAGCAGGTCGTAGCCCGCCGGGTCGAGCGCCTTGCCGCCGATCTGGACGAGCTCGCCGTCGGGCAGCACGAGCTCGAGCCCGGTGACGTAGTTGGTCGTGAAGCCGTACTTGAAGCAGTGCGCCCCGCCGGAGTTCTCCGCGACGTTGCCGCCGATCGAGCACACGATCTGGCTCGACGGGTCGGGCGGGTAGAAGAAGCCGGGGCCGACCGCGGCGGACACGGCCAGGTTCGTGACGCCGGGCTCGACGCAGACGCGGTGGTTGTCGAGGTCGACCTCGAGGATGCGCTTCATGCGCGAGACGACGATCAGCACACCGTGGTCGAGCGGCAGCGCGCCCCCCGAAAGCCCCGAGCCGGCCCCGCGGGCGACGAACGGCACGCCGGCCAGCGCGCATGCCTTCACGACCGCAGCCACCTCGTCAGCCGATCCCGGCAGCACGGCGGCCGCAGGGAGCGCCTGGTACTGCAGCAGCCCATCGGACTCGTAGGTCCGGAGCTGATGCTCGGCCGTGTAGACCCACTCGTCGCCCACGATCCCGCGCAGCTCGCCCACGAGCGCGCGGAGGTCCCCCGTCGAGGCGGCTGCCGCGGGCGCCGCCTCGACGTTCGCCGGTCCCTCCGGCGTCGCGGCTACACCACCATCCACGAGAGCACCGCCGTCGTCTGCAGGTACACCAGCACGCACATGATCGCCAAGAGAAGCAGGCTCCACTTCAATACGCGACGGAACAACTCACCTTCCTGACCGCCGAGCCCGACCGCGGCGGCGCCGATCGCCAGGTTCTGCGGCGAGACCATCTTGCCCAGCACGCCGCCCGAGGAGTTCGCGGCGGCGAGAAGGGTCGGGTTGAGGCCCGCGTCCTTGGCCGCCTTGACCTGCAGCACGCCGAACAGCGAGTTCGACGAGGTGTCCGAGCCGGTCACCGCGGTGCCCAGCCAGCCGATGATCGGCGAGAGCAGGCCGAGAACGCCGCCCGCGCCCGCGATCCACGTGCCGATCGTGATCGTCTGGCCCGACAGATTCATCACATACGCCAGAGCGAGCACGGCGGCGACCGTCAGCGTCGCCCACTTGAGCTGGTTGAGCGACTTGCCGTAGATGCGCAGCGCGCGGCCGGGGGAGACCCGCAGGGCGAGCATCGTGAGCACGCCGGAGATCAGCAGCAGCGTGCCGGCGGCTCCGAGCCAGTTGAGCTTGTACGTCACCGAGGAGGGCGCGTCGCCCGAGGCGCCGACGATGTTCAGTCCGGGCCAGTCGAACTCCTGCGTCGGCTTGTCGAGGAAGTCCTTGATCGGCCCGATCTGGGCGAGCGCGAAGACCACGATGATGATCAGGTACGGCAGGTACGCGGCGAGGATGTCGCGGCCCGAGTCGCCGGTCGCCGTGCCGTCGCGGCGGCGCACCTCCTGCTCGTGGACGGGGTCGGCGGTCGCCGCGCCGGCGACCGCGGGCCGTACGCCGCCCGCCTCCGCGGGGACCCGGTCGCGGGGCTGCCAGACGCGCAGGAAGGCGACCATGCAGCCGACCGAGAGCAGCGAGGCGACGATGTCGGTGAGCTCGACCGAGACGTAGTTCGAGCAGGCGAACTGGGCGACGGCGAAGGTCACGCCGCCGACCATCGCGGCCGGCCACGTCGCCTTGATGCCGCGCGCGCCGTCGACCATGCCGACGAGGATGATCGGGACGAAGACCGCGAGCAGCGGGGTCTGGCGGCCGACCATCGCGCCGAGGTCCTCCTTCGGCAGGTCGGTCAGGCCGGCGAGCGTGACGATCGGGATCGCGATCGCGCCGAAGGCGACCGGCGCGGTGTTGGCGACGAGCGCGACCGAGGCCGCCTTGATCGGCCTGAAGCCGAGCCCGACGAGCATCACCGAGGTGATCGCGACCGGCGTGCCGAAGCCGGCCAGGGCCTCGAGCAGCGCGCCGAACGAGAAGGCGATGATGACCGCCTGGATGCGCTGGTCGTCCGAGATCTGCGAGAACGACCGCCGCAGGACGGCGAAGTGCCCCGTCGCGTCGGTCATGTTGTAGATCCAGATCGCGTTCCAGACGATCCACATGATCGGGAACAGGCCGAAGACCGCGCCCTCCAGCGCAGAGTCGAGCGCCTGCCCGGCGGGCATCGAGTAGACGATGACGGCGACAAGGATCGCCACCACCAGCGCCACCAGCGACGCGACGTGCGCGCGCATCTTCACGATGCCGAGCAGGACGAACAGCGTCGCGATCGGCAACGCAGCGAACAGCGTGCTCGCGAACAGCGAGCCGCCCACGGGGTCCAGCACCTGCTTGTACATCGAGCCCTCCTCTCGACTCTCTCCCTCGCGGACCGGGTACCCAAGGTGAGCGGATCACTCACCCTCACCCCACGGACGACGCCGCCGCAGCGGCGGTTCCCGCGCCCGCCGAGGCGCTTGACAACGCCCCGGCGCGGCGGCCAGACTCGGGCGCCGCGTGCGGGTCGCGTTGTTCATCACGTGCTTCAACGACACGCTCTTCCCGGCGACGGGACGGGCGGTCGTCGAGCTGCTCGAGCGCCTTGGCCACGAGGTCGACGTACCGCTCGAGCAGACGTGCTGCGGGCAGATGCACCACAACTCGGGATACACGGAGGACGGCCTGGCGCTCGCCCGCCGCTTCGAGCGGATCTTCGACGGCGCCGAGGCGATCGTCTCGCCGTCCGCGTCGTGCGTCGGCATGGTGCGCGAGCACTGCCCGGCTGTCGCCGACCGTACCTACGAGCTGACCGAGCTCCTCGTCGACCGGCTCGGCGTGATCGACGTCGGCGCCTCGTTTCCGCACCGGGTCACGCTGCATCCCACGTGCCACTCGCTGCGCGTGCTGCGCGTCGGCGACCGCCCGCGG
Organism: Solirubrobacteraceae bacterium; assembly: GCA_034664425.1. GTDB lineage: Bacteria > Actinomycetota > Thermoleophilia > Solirubrobacterales > Solirubrobacteraceae > DATBDM01. The sequence continues at coordinate 38,944 of JAXDHR010000108.1, read as the reverse complement.
CGGCTGCTCGAGGCCGTCCGCGGGATCGAGCTGGTCGATCTCGAGGAGGCGCAGGAGTGCTGCGGCTTCGGCGGCACCTTCGCGATCAAGAACGCCGACACGTCGATGGCGATGCTCTCCGACAAGCTGCGCCGGATCCTCGACACGCGCGCAGAGGTGTGCACCGCCGCCGACACGTCGTGCCTGATGCACATCGGCGGCGCGCTGCGACGCCAGCGGGCCGGGGTCCGCACGCTGCACCTCGCGGAGATCCTGGCGGCGACGGAATGAACGGGTTCCCCGCAGCCGCGCGGCGGACGCTGCAGGACGCGCAGCTGCGCCGCAACCTCGGCAAGGCGACGGCGACGATCCGCGCCAAGCGCGACGGAGTCGTCGCCGAGCTGCCCGACTGGCCGCAGCTGCGCGCCGCGGGCGAGGCGATCAAGCGCCGGGCGATGGCGACGCTGCCCGAGCAGCTCGAGCGCCTCGAGGCGGCCGTGACCGCGGCGGGCGGGACGGTGCACTGGGCGCGCGATGGCGCCGAGGCCACCCGGATCGTCGCGGGCGTCGCGCGCGCCCACGGCAGCGACGAGGTCATCAAGGTGAAGTCGCTCGCGACCGACGAGATCGGCCTCAACGAGGGCCTCGCCGCGCACGGCGTGCATGCGATCGAGACCGACCTTGCCGAGCTGATCGTCCAGCTCGGCGATGACACGCAGACGCACATCCTCGTGCCGGCGATCCATCGCAACCGGGCGGAGATCCGGACGCTGTTCGAGCGCACGATCGCCCAGGGGCAGGACCTGGGCACCGAGGCGGCGGCGCTGACCGAGGCCGCGCGCACGCACCTGCGCGAGAAGTTCCTGTCGGTACGCGTCGCGGTCAGCGGCGCCAACTTCGCGGTCGCCGAGACCGGCACGGTGCTGGTGGTCGAGTCCGAGGGCAACGGGCGCATGTGCACGACGCTGCCCGAGGCGCTGGTCACCGTGATGGGCATCGAGAAGGTGCTGCCCGCGTGGCAGGACCTCGAGGTCTTCCTGCAGCTGCTCCCGCGCTCCTCGACGGCCGAGCGGATGAACCCGTACACGTCGATGTGGACCGGCGTGCGCGACGACGACGGCCCGCGCGAGTTCCATCTCGTGCTGCTCGACGGCGGCCGCACCGAGGTGCTGGCGGACCCGGTCGGCCGCGACGCGTTGCACTGCATCCGCTGCTCGGCGTGCCTAAACGTCTGCCCGGTCTACTCGCGCGTCGGCGGCCAGGCCTACGAGTCGGTGTATCCGGGGCCGATCGGGGCGATCCTCTCGCCGCAGCTGTTCGGGCTCGACGTGCACCCGACGCTGCCGTGGGCGTCGTCGCTGTGCGGCGCCTGCGCGGACGTCTGCCCGGTCGGGATCGACATCCCGCGGATCCTCGTGCACCTGCGCGGGCGCGTGGTGCGCGAGCGCACGCGGCGCATGGATCCCGAGCGGATGCTGATGGCGGCAGCGGCGAAGACGTTCGCGACGCGCTCGCGCTACGAGCGCGCGCAGCGGCTGGCGAAGTTCGGCCACGGGCCGCTGGCGAACCTGGGGGTGCCCGCCTGGACGGCGATGCGCGAGCTCCCGGAGCCCCCCGATCAGACCTTCCGCGACTGGTGGCGCGAGCGTGGACGCGCGCGCTGACGTCCTCGGGCGCATCCGCGCCGCGCTCGGGCCCGATCCGGCGGTGCCCGAGGTCCCGCGCGCGTACCGCGGCACGGGGCGCGCCGGGCCGGCGGGCGCGCCCGACGTCGTCGACCGCTTCTGCGCGCGCGTGCAGGAGTACAGCGCGACCGTCCGCCGGGTGACCCGCGACGAGCTCGCCGAGGCGATCGCCGCCGCCTGCCGCTCGCGCGGGACGGCGCGGCTCGCAGTGCCCGCGGGCGGCCTCGGCGCGCCCGGGCTGATCGAGGGCGTCGAGCTCGTCGAGGACGATCCGCCGCTCGCAGCCCGCGCGCTCGACGCGATCGACGGCGTGCTGACCGGCTGTGCCCTGGCGATCGCCGAGACGGGGACGATCGCGCTCGACGGCGGGCTGCGCTCCGGGCGCCGGGCGCTCACGCTCGTGCCCGACCACCACGTCTGCCTCGTCGAGGCAGGCGACGTGGTCGCCGGCGTCCCGGACGCGGTCGAACGGCTCGGCGACGCGGCACGCGCCGGGCGCCCGATCACCCTGGTCTCCGGCCCGTCGGCGACCTCGGACATCGAGCTCGACCGCGTCGAGGGCGTGCATGGCCCGCGGCAGCTCGACGTGCTCGTCGTCGCCTGAGACGATCGCCGTCATGGCCGAGCTGCCCGACGATCTCCGCACGCTCCTGCAGGGCCGCAACTTCGCGCACGTCGCGACGGTGCTGCCGGACGGGAGCCCGCACTCCGTTCCGGTCTGGATCGATCTGGAGGGCGACCGGCTCGTGTTCTTCACGCAGCCGACCTCGCGCAAGGCGCGCAATCTCGACGCCGATCCGCGGGTCGCGATCTCGATCGTCGACGGCGCGAACCCGTACCGGATGGGCCAGGCGCGCGGCCGCGTCGTCGAGCGCGTCGAGGGCGAGGACGCGCTCGCGATCATCGACCGGCTCTCGGAGAAGTACACGGGCCAGCCGTTCCCGATGCGCTCCGGCGTCGTCTTCCGCGTCGAGTGCGGCCGCGGCTGGACGATGACCCTCCCGTTCGAGCACTAGCCTTGCCCGGATGCGGCGGGTCCTCGTCCTCGTGAACGCCGGCGCGCTGGTCGCGGCCGCGGTGGCGGCCGTGCTGATCGTCCGGGCGTCCGATCGCGGGAGCGTGGCGAGCGGCGCCGTGCCCGCGGCGAGGGTCGATCGCTTCGACGGCGATCGCGCGTGGGCGTGGGTCGAGCGCCAGATCGCCTACGGGCAGCGGCCCGCGGGCTCGCCGCAGCTGCGGCGGCTCGCCGCGGTGCTGCGCGCGAAGCTGCCCGACGGCCACTTCGAGCCGCTGCCGTCGCCCGGCATGCGCAACGTCGTCGGCCGCCTGCCCGGGCGCGGCAGGGCGGTGATCGTCGGCGCGCACTACGACACGCTGGCGACGCCGAAGGGCTTCGTCGGCGCCAACAACGGCGCGGCGGGGACGGCGATCGTGCTCGAGCTGGCGCGGGTGCTCGCGCGGATGGACCGCCCGGCGGGCGCGCCGCCGATCCGCTTCGTGCTCTACGACGGCGAGGAGCCGCCGGGGCTGCCCGAGAACGATCGCGACTTCTACCACCACGGCCTGCGCGGCTCGCGCGCCGACGCGCGGGCGAACGCGCGCGGGACGCGGGCGATGATCCTGCTCGACTACGTCGGCGGGCGCGGCCTGCGGTTGCCGCGCGAGGGGTCCTCCACGCCGGCGCTGTGGGCGCAGCTGCGCGCTGCGGCGGCAGCGGTCGGCGCCGGTGCCGTGTTCCCCGACCGCACGGGGCTGACGATCCTCGACGACCACACGCCCTACCTGCGCGCGGGCGTCCCCGCGGTCGACCTGATCGACTGGTCCTATCCCGGCCACTCGCTGCGCGACGGCCTCGGTCGCATGTCCGAGCGCAGCCTCGATGCGGTCGGCGAGACGGTGCTCGAGCTCGTGCGCCGGCTCGACGCTCAGTACGCCGTCGTACGCGCCCGGTGACGCGGGCGGGCCTTGTAGCGCGCGCCGCCGCCGCGATGCCAGAGCACGTTGTCGACCGCGGTCGCCGTCGTGGCGCCGTGGACGGCGACCAGCCGCTCGACGGCGTGCAGCGCGCAGGCGCGCAGCTCGACCTCCTCGGGCGAGTCATGCTGGAGCAGGTCGCCCGCGTCGATGCGCGCCACCAGCTCGTCGTCGGCCTCCAGCACGCCGTCGAGGCGCAGGACGTGCGGGACGAGGTTGTCGGCGAACAGCGTCAGCGCGGCAAGATCGTCGGCGGGTGCGAGTCCGGCGAGGGCGAGGTCGGCAGCCGCGATCTGCGCGCGCTTGAAGAACGGGATCTGCCTGCCGTCGTAGGGCGAGACGTCACGCCATCCGGGCCAGCTCGCGAGGCGTGCCGCCAGCCGTGGCGCCGAACCGTCGCCGCTGCGGGCGAGGGCGAGGAACGAGCCGCCCTCCTCGTCGCGCACGCGCTCGCCGAGCTCGCGCAGGTGCGCGGCGAAGAGCGCCATCAGCTCGTGCTCCGGGTCCTGCCCGACGACCGCGGCGATCTCCGCGCAGCCGATCGCGGCGAGCTGCCCGGCGCTGAACGGCCCGTGCGCGCGCAGCCCGGCCTCGACGGTGCGGAAGCCCGACATGCCGGGCGCCTTGCGCAGCGTCGGGAACCAGCCCGAGCCGAAGTTGATCGCGTTGAGCGCCAGCAGGAAGGCGGCGCGCTGTTCGTCGCCGGCGCCCTCGAGGTCGGGCGGGGGCGGCGACTGCGCGGGCAGCGTCGCCGCGTACGGGGCGATCGCCGCCTCCACGATGCGGACGTGCCGGGCCCGCCCGGCGACCCATGCGCAGCGCTCCCTGATTCTGTCGGTCAGCGCCACGGCGGCGTACGGTAGAGCGATGCGCGCCGGCGTCGCCGACGGCCTCGGCGTCCCCGCGCACGCGGCCTGACGACCGCTGCCGAGCGGTCCGCCGCCCGCTCTATCGTCAAATGCCGATGCCGTCGTCCGCCGCCGCCGACGCCCTGCTCGAGGGGCTCAACCCGCCGCAGCGCGACGCGGTCATGCACGGCGAAGGGCCGCTGCTGATCCTCGCCGGCGCGGGCTCGGGCAAGACCCGCGTGCTGACGCACCGGATCGCCTACCTGCTGCGCACGGGCCAGGCGCGCGCCGACGAGATCCTCGCGATCACCTTCACCAACAAGGCGGCGCAGGAGATGCGCGAGCGCGTCGAGCAGCTCGTCGGCCGCGCCACCCGGGCGATGTGGGTGATGACCTTCCACTCGGCGTGCGCGCGGATGCTGCGCGCCGAGGCGCACCGGCTCGGCTACACCCGCCAGTTCACGATCTACGACGCCGCCGACTCGCGGCGGCTGATCAAGCGCTGCCTCGACGACCTCGACATCGACGCCAAGCGCTTCACGCCGCGCGCGATGCAGTCTCAGATCTCCGACGCCAAGAACAAGCTGCGCTCGTCCGAGGACTACCGCCAGATGGTCGGCTCCTTCTTCGAGCAGACGGTCGCCGACGTCTACGACGCCTACGAGCGCGAGCTGCATCGCATGAACGCGATGGACTTCGACGACCTGCTCTTCCGTGCCGTCAACGTGCTCGAGCTCTTCCAGGAGGTGCGCGACCGCTACTCGACCAGCTTCCGCTGGGTGCTGGTCGACGAGTACCAGGACACCAACGCGGCCCAGTACCGCTGGCTGCAGCTGCTCGCCTCCGAGCACCGCAACCTCGCGGTGGTCGGCGACGACTTCCAGTCGATCTATGGCTTCCGCGGCGCGGACATCAAGAACATCCTGGAGTTTCAGGACACGTTCCCGGACGCGCACACCGTCAAGCTCGAGCAGAACTACCGCTCGACGCAGACGATCCTCGACGCGGCCAACGGGGTCATCTCCCAGAACCGCGGGCAGATGGCCAAGCACCTGTGGACCGACCGCGGGCAGGGCGACCCGATCCGGGTCCGCGAGCTGCCCGACGAGCACGCCGAGGCGCGCTTCGTCGCCGCCGAGGTGCAGCGGCTGGTCGACGAGGGCACGTCGCGCGCCGAGATCGCGGTCTTCTACCGGACGAACGCGCAGTCGCGGGTGCTCGAGGACATGCTCGTGCGCGCGCAGATCGCCTACCAGGTGATCGGCGGCACGAAGTTCTACGAGCGCGCCGAGATCCGCGACGCGATCGGCTACCTGACCTTCCTCGTCAACCCGCAGGACGCGGGCGCGTTCACCCGGATCGCCAACTCGCCGCGCCGCGGGCTCGGCGCGACCTCGCTCAACCGCGTGCTCGCCCATGCCGACGCGACCGGCGCGCCGGTCTGGGAGGTTGCCGAGGCGCCCGACGACGTGCCGGGCCTCGGCACGGCGGCCCGCAAGGCGCTCGGGCGCTTCATGTCGACGATGCAGCGGCTGCGCGAGCGGCTCGACGCCGCGGCCTCCGTCGGCGAGCTGCTCGACGAGACGCTGCGCGAGTCCGGCTACCTGGAGGCGCTCGAGGCCGAGCGGACGATCGAGGCGCAGGGCCGGATCGAGAACCTCGAGGAGCTCGTGCGCGTGGCCCGCGAGTACGACGCGCTCGCCAACGCCGACGACGGCGAGTACGGCCTCGCGGAGTTCCTGCAGCAGATCTCGCTGCTCGCCGAGACCGACAACCTGCGCGACGACGAGGGCCTCGTGACCCTCATGACGCTGCACAACGCCAAGGGCCTCGAGTTCCCGATCGTCTTCATCATCGGAATGGAGGACGGCGTCTTCCCGCACTCGCGCGCGCTCGACGAGGGCGCCCTGGAGGAGGAGCGGCGGCTCGCCTACGTCGGGATCACGCGGGCGATGCGCGACCTGACGCTGACCTACGCGCGGCGGCGCAACTCGTTCGGCGGCGCTGAGTCCTTCGGCGTGCGCTCGCGCTTCATCGACGAGATCGGGCGCGAGCTGACCGACCAGCCGGCGCGCGAGGCGCGCGGGCTCGGGGCCGGCCGCGTGGCCTCCTGGGCGGGCGCCGCCTCGGCCTCCGCCGAGGCCGAGCGCGGCCGCTGGGGCTCGTCGTCGCCCGCCGGCGCGCCCGAGCCGAGCGGCGACGGCGCGGTCTTCCGGCTGGGCGACGACGTCGTCCACGCCGCGTTCGGCGACGGCGTGGTGGTCGCCACCGAGCCCGGCGGCATCGTCGTCGTGCGCTTCGCGGGCGACGGCTCCGAGCGCAAGCTGATGGCCGACTACGCCCCGATCCGCAAGCGGTAGCCACCGGCCGTGCGCCGCCTGCTGCTGCTCGTGAGCAGCGTCGTCCTGGTGGAGACCGCCTTCTACGCGGTGATCACACCACTGCTGCCGGAGCTCTCGGCGACGTACGGGCTGAGCAAGGGCCAGGCGGGCGTGCTGGCCGGCGCCTACCCGGCGGGGACGTTCGTGGGCGCCCTGCCCGGCGGCTGGCTCGCGGCGCGCGCCGGCGTGCGGCCGACGGTCCTGATCGGCCTCGGGGTGATGGTGCTGACGAGCCTCGTGATCGCCTTCGCCGGATCGATCGCCGTGCTCGACGGCGCGCGCTTCTTCCAAGGCGCCGCCGGGGCCGCGTGCTGGGCGGGAGGCTTCGGCTGGCTGATCCGGCTGGCGCCGGCCGAGCGCCGCGGTGAGCTGATCGGCGCCGCCATGTCCGCCGCGATCGCCGGCGCGCTGCTCGGGCCGGTGCTCGGCGCCGCGGCCTCCGCGCTCGGCGCGCGCGGGGTGTTCGGCGCGGTCGCGGTCGCCGGCGTCGCGCTGATGGCCTGGGCGGCGCGCACGCCGGCCCCGGAGGCGGCGGGCCGCGTGCCGCTGAGCGCACTCGCGGACGCGATCCGTCACGAGCGCCGGGTCGGGACCGGCATGTGGCTGATGGTGATGCCGGGCCTGCTGTTCGGGACGATCAGCGTGCTGGTGCCGCTGCGCCTCGGCGTGCTCGGCGGCGGCGCCGGCGCGATCGCTGCCGTCTTCCTCGTCGCCGCCGGGCTGGAGGCGGTGGTGGCACCCGTCTCGGGGCGCCTGTCCGACCGCCGCGGCCGGCTCGTGCCGTGCATCGCCGGTCTGTCCGGCGCGGGGGTGGCGATGCTGCTGCTGCCCACCGCCGGGTCGCCGTGGGTGCTCGGCCTGATCGTGATCCTGACGGCGCCGGTGGTCGGACTGCTGTGGGCGCCCGGGAACGCGTTGCTCGCCGACGGGGCGGAGGCGCGCGGGCTCGATCAGGGCTTCGCCTTCGCGCTGACCAACCTCGCGTGGGCGGCCGGCCAGACCACCGGCGCGGCGGGCAGCGCCCGGCTCGCGCAGGCCGCGGGCGACGCGCTGCCGTACCTGCTGCTCGCGGGCATCTGCGCAGTCACCGTGGCGGTCCTGTGGCGCGCCGCGATCGTCCCTGCGCCTCGCTAGGGTCCGCGCCATGGCGGCGGACATCATCGACGGCAAGGCGATCGCGCAGGAGGTGCGGGCCGAGGTCCGCGACGCGGTCGCCGCCTGGATCGCCGAGGGTCACGCGATGCCGGGGCTGGCGACCGTGCTCGTCGGCGAGGATCCCGCGTCGGCGGTCTACGTGGGCGGCAAGCAGCGCGCGTCGGCCGAGGTCGGCATCCGCGGCTTCGACCACCGGCTCGACCAGGACGCGCCGCACGACGAGGTCGAGCGGCTGCTGCGCGAGCTCAACGCCGATCCCGCCGTCTCGGGCATCCTGCTGCAGCTGCCCACGCCGCCGCAGGTCGACGGCCCGGCGCTGACGGAGCTGATCGATCCCCTCAAGGACGTCGACGGCCTGACCCCGCTCTCCGCCGGGCTGCTGGCCAAGGGGCGCCCCGGCCTGCGGCCGTGCACGCCGTCCGGGGTGATGGAGCTGCTGCGCCGTCACGACGTCGCGCTGGAAGGCGCCGAGGCCGTCGTGGTCGGGCGATCCGAGCTCGTCGGAAAGCCGGTCGGTGCGCTGCTGCTCGCCGAGAACGCCACGGTGACGACCTGCCATTCGCGCACGCGCGACCTCGCCGAGGTCTGCCGCCGGGCGGACGTGCTGATCGCCGCGGTCGGCCGCCCCCGGCTCGTCAAGGGCGACTGGGTCAAGGAGGGCGCGGTCGTGATCGACGTCGGCATCAACCGGACGGACGACGGGCTGACCGGCGACGTCGAGTTCGAATCCGCGCGCGAGCGCGCCCGGCTGATCACGCCGGTGCCCGGCGGGGTGGGACCGATGACGATCGCGATGCTGCTGCGCAACACGCTGCACGCGGCGAGGCTGCAGGCAGAATGAGCCTGCGCCGCGTCCGGGCCGGGGAGTGGCTGGCGGGGCTCGCCGGCGCGGTTCTGCTCGTCGCGCTGTTCCTGGACTGGTACGACGCTCGCCGCGCGCCGCTGACCGGCTGGCAGGCGTTCGCCGTCACCGACGTGCTGCTGGCGCTGCTGGCGCTGTCCGGGCCGCTGCTGCTGGCGCTCCAGGCGACCCGCGAGTCGCCCGCCCTGCCGACGGCGATCAGCATCGTCTGCGCGACCTGCGGCGCGCTCGCCACCGCCGTCGTGCTCGTGCGCCTGGTGGTCGAGCCGCAGGCCGACCGCGTGACCGGGATCGCCGGCGGGGCCTGGCTCGGGCTGGCCGCGGCGCTCGCCCTGCTGGCGGGCGGCTGGTGGTCGCTGGAGAGCGAGCGCACACCCGGCGCGACGGCGCCGCCGGTCGAGGTGCGGCCCTCGCCGCCGCCCGCGGGCTGAGCGCGTCCGCACAGCGCGGACTTCCTATCATCGCCCCCGATGCTCAGCCGCGATCAGGTCCTGCACGTCGCCCGCCTCGCCCGCCTCGAGCTCTCCGAGGAGGAGGTCGACCGCTTCGGGGGCGAGCTCTCGAAGGTGCTCGACTACATCGGCACGATCGGGGAGCTCGACCTCGAGCAGGTGCCGCCGACCTCGCACGTCGTGGCCGTCGAGAACGTGCTGCGCGAGGACGCGCCGCGGCCCTCGCTGCCCGTCGAGGTCGCGCTCGAGCGCGCGCCCGACGCGGCTCCGGGCGGCTTCCGCGTCCCGAGCCCCGGAGCGGGCTGATGAGCGCCGAGATCCTCGACCTCACCGCCGCGGCCGCGGCGGCGCGCATCCGCGAGGGCGACCTCGACCCCGGCGAGCTGTGGCGCGTCTACCGCGAGCGCGCGGCCGCCGACGAGCTCAACGCCTTCGTCTGGGTGTCGGGCGACGATGCACCGCCGACCGCGGGCGACGGTCCGCTCGGCGGCGTGCCGATCGCCGTCAAGGACCTGTTCGCCACCAAGGGCGTCCCGAGCCAGGCCGGCTCGAGGATCCTCGAGGGCTACCGGCCGCCCTACACGGCGACGAGCGTCGAGCGTCTGATCGGCGCGGGCGCGCCGCTGCTGGCCAAGACCAACCAGGACGAGTTCGCGATGGGCTCGTCGAACGAGAACTCCGCCTTCGGCCCGGTGCTCAACCCGTGGGACCGGGGGCGCGTGCCCGGCGGCTCGTCAGGCGGCTCGGCGGCGGCGGTCGCCGCCGGCACCGCGCCGTGGTCGATCGGCACCGACACCGGCGGGTCGATCCGCCAGCCCGCCGCGCTGTGCGGCATCGTCGGCCTCAAGCCGACCTACGGCGCGATCTCCCGCTACGGGATGATCGCCTTCGCGTCCTCGCTCGACCAGGCCGGCCCGTTCACGCGCGACGTGACCGACGCGGCGCTGCTGCTCGGGGCGATGGCCGGCGCCGATCCGTGCGACTCGACCTCACTCGGGCTTCCGGAGCCCGTGCGGGCGCCGTCGGCGACCGACATGCGCGGCATCCGCCTGGGGGTGCCCGAGGAGCTCTCGGGCGAGGGGATCGAGCCGGGCGTGCTCGACGCCTTCCGGGCGACGCTCGACCTCGCGCGCGAGCTCGGCGCGGAGATCACCCCGTTGCGGCTCCCGCACGCGCCGCACGCGCTCGCCGCCTACTACATCCTCGCTCCGGCCGAGGCGTCCTCGAACCTGGCCCGCTACGACGGCGTCCGCTACGGGCTGCGAGAGCCGGCCGACGAGCTGCTCGAGATGTACACCCGCACCCGCGAGGCCGGCTTCGGCAACGAGGTCAAGCGGCGCATCATGATCGGCACCTACGCGCTCAGCTCGGGCTACTACGAGGCCTACTACGGTCGCGCCCAGAAGGTCCGCACGCTGATCGCGCGGGACTTCGCGAGCGCGTGGGAGGGCGTCGACTTCGTCGTCACGCCGACGACGCCGACGGTCGCCTTCGAGTTGGGTGCCAAGACCGACGACCCGCTCGCGATGTATCTCAACGACTACTGCACGGTGCCGATGTCGCTGGCCGGGATCCCCGCGATCTCGATCCCCAACGGCCGCTCCGAGGGGCTGCCGACCGGCTTCCAGATCGCCGGTCCCGCATTCAGCGAGAACGCGCTGCTCGACGCTGCACATGCGCTCGAGCGGGCGATCGCGTTCGACGCCTCGGAGGCGCGCCGTTGACCTACGACGCCGCTCGCTGGGAGCCCGTGATCGGGCTCGAGATCCATGTCCAGCTCAAGACGCGGACGAAGATGTTCTGCTCGTGTGCCCTGTCCTTCGGCGAGCCGCCGAACACCCGCACCTGCCCGGTCTGCCTCGGGCTTCCGGGCTCGCTGCCGGTGACGAATGCCGAGGCGGTCCACTTCGGCCTGATGATGGGCCTGGCGCTCGGCTGCGAGATCGCTCCACAGTCGATCTTCCACCGCAAGAACTACTTCTATCCCGACCTGGCCAAGGGCTACCAGGTCTCCCAGTACGACATCCCGCTGTGCGCGGGCGGCCACCTCGGCGACGTCCGGCTGCACCGCATCCACCTCGAAGAGGACGCGGCGAAGCTGACCCACGTCGGCGAGTCCGGTCGCATCCACGGCTCCGACGCGTCGCTGGTCGACTACAACCGCGGCGGCACGCCGCTGGCCGAGATCGTCACCGAGCCGGACATCCACTCGGCCGAGCAGGCGCGCGAGTGGCTCGGGCTGCTGCGCGAGACGCTGCGCCAGCTCGGGGTCTCGGACGTGAACATGGAGGAGGGCTCGCTGCGCTGCGATGCCAACGTATCCGTGCGGCCGGCCGGCTCGAGCGAGCTGGGGACGAAGACCGAGCTCAAGAACATGAACTCCTTCCGCTTCCTCGCCCAGGGCGTCGAGGCGGAGCTCGAGCGCCAGGTCGGGCTGCTCGAGTCGGGCGAGCCGGTGATCCAGGAGACGTTGCACTTCGACCCGGTGTCCGGGCGGCTCAGCTCCCTGCGCTCCAAGGAGGAGGCGCACGACTACCGTTACTTCCCCGAGCCCGACCTCGTGCCGCTCGCACCCACCGACACGATGATCGAGCGCGCCCGGGCCGCGCTGCCCGAGCTGCCGGCGGCGCGCGCCGCGCGCTACGAGGGCGTCTGGTCGCTGCCGGCGGACACGGCCCGGCTGTTCGCGTTCGAGCCCGACTGGGGCGACTACTTCGAAGCCGTGACCAACGCGACGGAGGCCGGGCCGCGGATCGCCGCCAACTGGGTCACCGAGCTGCGCTCGCGCGCGGGCGGGCCGGGGGATGTCGAGCCGGCGGCGCTCGCGCGGCTCGTCGACCTGGCGCATGCGCGCACCGTGACCGCGGCCAACGCGCGCGTGGTGCTCGACCGGCTGGTCGCGAACGGCGGAGGCGACCCGGCGGCGATCGTCGAGGCCGAAGGGCTCGCGGCGATGGGCGGGGGCGATGAGCTCGCCGGCATCGTCGCCCAGGTGATCAGCGACAACCCGGACGTCGCCGAGCGCGTCCGCGGGGGCAACGCGAAGGCGATCGGCGCGCTCGTCGGCCCCGTCATGAAGGCCACCAAGGGGCGCGCGGACGGCGGCGAGGTCAACCGCCTGCTGCGCGAGCAGCTCGGCGTCTGACGCTCCTCGTGGGGCGTAGAATGCGCTCATGTCACGGCTCATCCGCATGGATTCCACCGGCCACTCGACGCTCGCGGAGTGGACGGCGGCCGAGGGCGCGGCGGCAGACGCGGCCGTCCGGGCGTTCCGCGAGCAGCTCGACGCCGGCTACTACGCGGTGGTCACCCGCGGTGAGGGGCACGCCGAGCAGGTGCGCGAGCTTCCGCTCGACGCCGAGCTCGTGATCCTGCGGCGCCCGATCGCCGGGGGCTGATCTCCGTGAGCGCGGCCGCGCTCCCCGAGCTGGCGAACGTCGCCTGGCGGACGCGTGTCGACGAGCGCTCGCTGCGCAGGCGCGCGCGGATCTGGACGCTGACGACCGTGGCACACACGATCCCGTTCGTCGCGACCGCCGCGCTGCTGTGCGCGATCAGCCCGCTGCTGATCCCGGTCGCCCTGCTCGCGCTGGCGCAGGCGTGGGCGATCCCGGAGCTCTACGCCCGCCGGGGCGCGGTCGTCGTGACGCCGCGGCGGCGGCGGCGGGCCGCGGATGCGGCCGGCGGCGCCGAGCGGACGGCGCTCGGGCTGCTCGGCGATCTCGTCGGCCACGAGGCGCGCGCGCTGCATGCCGAGACCGGCCTCGTACTCGAGCGCGGCCGGCTCGGCGTCTGGCTCGTCGGGGAGGCGGGCGCGCTGCTCGTGGAGCGACGGCGCCGCTTGACGCGCGTCTACTGCTGGTGCGTGCGCGTCCCGGATCCCGACCTGCCCGCCGGCGACCGCATCGCGCACCTGCTGCTCGCCCTGCGCGAGGACGAGACGGGCTTCGCCACGGTCGCGAACCTCGCCTTCGCCGGCGCCCGCTGGCGCGTCCGCCGCCGCCTACCCCGTCCGATGCGCCCGGCACTCACCGCCGCCACGCGAACCTAAAGGGGCCTGACCCCTTTAGGCAAATAAAGCTAAAGGGGCCTGACCCCTTTAGGTAAAGAGGGTCAGACCCCGTCTAGATGGGCGGAAGCGCAAGACGGTGCCCGGGCGGGCCTGTGCGGCAAGGGGGATGTCGGCGGGAGCGACGATCGCGATCACCGGGTAGCCGCCCGTGACCGGGTGGTCGGCGAGGAAGAGGACGGGGCGGCCGTCCGGCGGGACCTGGAGGGCGCCCTCGACCATCCCCTCGGGAGCGAGCTCACCCCCGACGCAGCGCTCGAGCGGCGGGCCGTCGAGGCGCACGCCGACGCGGTCGGAGTCCGGCGTCACCGTCCAGGCGGTCGCGCCCAGCAGCCCGCGGGCGCCGTCGGTGAACCAGTCCGCGCGCGGCCCCGGGGTGATCTGCAGCACCGGCTCCGCCGCCACCGCGACGTCGGCGGTGCCCGCCAGCTCGGTGGCCGCCGGCGCCGGGGTGCATGGCGCCGGGCCGATCGGCAGCACGTCGCCGCGCGCCAGCCGCGATGGGCCGACCCCCGCGAGCGTGTCGGTCGAGCGCGATCCGAGCACCGGCTCGACGGCGATCCCGCCCGCGACCGCCAGGTAGGTCCGCACGCCCGCCGGCGGCACGCCGACGCGCAGCTCCTCGCCCGCGGCGACCCGCTCGGGAGCGCCCATCGCCAGCGGCCGGCGTCGCTCACCGGCGACCACCGCGCACGGCGCACCCGCCAGCGCCACGCGCGCGTCGCAGCCGAAGCGCAGGCGCAGTCCCCCGAGCGTGAGCTCGAGCGCCGCCGCGCCCTCCGGGTTGCCCACCAACCGGTTGGCGAGCCGCAGGCTGTGCCGGTCCGCCGCTCCCGAGGCGCCGACGCCGAGCGCCGCCAGTCCCGGCCGGCCGAGATCCTGGATCGTCGAGGACGGCCCGGATGCGAGCACGTCGATCATCGTCCCTCCGACCGTGCGCTCGCGACCGCTTCGCTCGCGGCCTCCACGAAGCGCACGCGGGTGCCGGGGACGAGCCGAGCGGGCGGCTCGGCGTCGACGTCCCAGAGCGCGAGCGACGTTCGGCCGAGCAGCTGCCAGCCGCCCGGCGACTCGCGCGGGTAGACGGCGGCGAAGCGATCGGCGATCGCCACCGCACCGGCCGGAACGCGGGTGCGCGGCGTCGCGCGCCGCGGCACCCGCAGGGCGCCGTCGAGCCCGTCCAGATAGGCGAAGCCCGGCGCGAACCCGCAGAACGCCGCCACGTACTCGCCCTCGAGATGACGGCGGACGACCTCCTCGCGGGACATCCCCGCGAGCGCGGCGACGTCGCCGAGGTCCTCGCCGTCGTAGACGACCGGCACCTCGACGAGCGCGCCGTCGCTGCGCGCGCCCGGCTCCCATGCCAGCGCCGACACGGCTGCGCCGACCCGATCGGCGTCCGTGCCGGCCGGATCGAACGCGACGAGCACGGTCCGCGCGGCCGGGACGAGCTCGACGACGCCGTCGAGCGCCGCGGCCTCGAGCGCGGCGTGCAGCCCGAGCACCGCCGAGAGGTCCGCGACCTCGGCGAGGATGGCGCGCGGGCCGCACGGGAGCAGTCGCACCTCGCTCACGCCGCGAACGGCTCCAGGCGGACGCCCACGGACTCGAGCGCCGCGCGCACCGCGCCGGCGGCGGCCACCGCTCCAGGTGTGTCGCCGTGCACGCACAGCGAGCGCACCACGAGCGCCAGCGGCGCGCCGTCCGCGTCGGTGATCTGCCCTTGCGCGAAGGCGAGCGCGCGGGCCGCGATCTCCTCCGCACCCTCGAGCAGCGCGCCCGGCTGGTCGCGTGCGACGAGCGACCCGTCTGCGCGGTAGCCGCGGTCGGCGAAGCCCTCGGCCACGCCGGCGAGGCCCGCCTCGTGCGCCGCGGCGAGCAGCTGCGAGCGCGGTGGCCCGAGCACCGGCAGCGCGCCGAACCCCGCCACGCCCGCGCAGACCGCGGCGGCGACGTCGCGGTCGCGGGCGGCCGTGTTGTAGAGCGCGCCGTGCGCCTTGACGTAGCGCACGCGCGTGCCGGCGTCGCGGCAGCAGGCCTCGAGCGCGGTGATCTGCTCGCGCACCTGCGTGACGAGCCGCCCGGGGGCGACGTCGAGCGCTCGCCGCCCGAAGCCCTCGCGGTCGCGGTAGGAGACATGTGCCCCGACGGCGACGTCCAGGACGCGCGCGCGCGCCGCCACGGCGCGCATCGTCGCCTCGTCGCCCGCGTGGAAGCCGCAGGCCACGTTCGCGCTCGTGACCAGGCGCAGCAGCGCCTCGTCGTCGCCGACCCCCTCGCCGAGATCCGCGTTGAGGTCGAGCACCAGGACTGACATCAGGGCGAAGGCGCTCGCCGGAATGTTCTCCATATGGACATGCCAGGCGCGCGCACCGTGACGCACCATGTTCTCATGCCGTCCGCCCGCACCACTCGTCCAAGTGTTCGACGCGTGGTCCTCGTGCCCGCGACTCCGACCTCCTCCCGGGGTCGCGGCGATGAGCTCGTCCGACGCTACCGGCTTGCCCGGCTGCGACTGGAGGGACGCGAGGCCACGGCCGCCGAGGCTCCCAGACCCGGATTCATCGGCGGCTGATCACGCGCCCGCCGCCGCCCCCGTCTCCGCCAGCACAGGGGGGCGGCGGCCGGGCCGTGGTACGTGGTGCGGGCAGCTTCACTGCGCCTTGATCTGATGGCGGTACGCTCGGTCACGTGAACGAGTCTGCTTCCCCATCTCCGTCGGTGTTCGGCACGCTCGCCCGCAAGGGGATCGCCTGGCTGATCCTCATCGCGGTGGCCGTGATCCTCGTCAAGGTTGCCGTCGGCATCGTCGTCGGGCTGATCTCGACGCTGCTGCTGATCGCTCTGGTCGGCGTGCTGGCGTACGGCGCCTTCTGGGCGTACCGCCGCTTGTAGTACGGCCGCACTCGGGATGCCCTACATCATCCTGTGCTTCTTCTTCGGCCTCGCCGGAGGCATCGTCGGGCGCGTCAAGGGGTCGTCGTTCGTCCTGTGGTTCCTGATCAGCGCGTTCGTGCCGATCGTCGGCCTCCTCGCGGCCGTCCTCTACCGGCCGGAGCACAACGAGCCGCGCCGCCGCTGCCCGCGCTGCGGCAAGATGCTGAAGCTCTACGACCAGGTCTGCATGGGCTGCGGGCTCGACCTCGACTTTCCCGAGGCCGCGCTGCCCCCCGAGTCGCAGGTCGCCGCGCCCGGCCGCGGTTAGACTGACTCGCCCCGATTCTCCTGGAAGGAGGAAGCGCCAGCATGCGAGCAGTCGACGCCATCATGGAATGCCTCAAGGCCGAGGGTGTCGACGTCGTATTCGGCTATCCCGGCGGCGCGAACCTCCCAACCTACGACGCGTTCGTCGACGCGGGCATCCGCCACATCCTGGTCCGCCACGAGGCCGGCGGCGGCCATGCCGCGGAGGGCTACGCGAAGGCGTCCGGCAAGGTCGGCGTGGTCTTCGCGACCTCGGGCCCCGGCGCGACGAACATCGTCACCCCGCTCACCGACGCGATGATGGACTCCGTGCCGCTCGTGGCCTTCACCGGCCAGGTGCGCACCGACCTGCTGGGCACGGACGGCTTCCAGGAGGCGGACACGTTCGGCATCACGATGCCGATCGTCAAGCACTCGTTCATGATCCAGCATCCGAACGAGATCCCGCGGGCGGTGCACGAGGCCTTCCACATCGCCCGCACCGGGCGCCCGGGCCCCGTGCTGATCGACATCCCGCAGGACCTGTCGCGGGCGGAGATCGACTACGCGCCGGTCGGCGATGTCCGCCTGCCCGGCTACGCGCCGACGACCGACGGCAACTCCAAGCAGATCCGCCTGGCGGCCAAGGCGCTCGCCAACGCCCGCCGGCCGGTGCTCTACGTGGGCGGCGGCGTCGTCAACGCCGATGCGTCGGCGGAGCTGCGCGAGCTCGCGGCCGTCGACCGCTTCCCGGTCACCTGCACGCTGATGGGCCTCGGGGCCTTCCCGGCGCCGCACGCGCAGTGGCTCGGCATGCTCGGCATGCACGGGACGCGCGCCGCCAACTACGCGATGGACGAGGCGGACCTGATCGTCGCCGTCGGCGCCCGCTTCGACGACCGCGTCACCGGCAAGCTCTCCGAGTTCGCGCCGCGGGCGAAGTTCGTCCACATCGACGTCGACCCGGCCGAGATCTCCAAGAACGTCCCCGCCCACATCCCGATCGTGGGCGACGCCAAGAAGGTGCTGGGCCGGCTCGTGAGCGAGTACCGCGCCCTCGGCACCGACCCGGCGCGCCTCGCCGAGTGGTGGGAGCGCATCGACCGCTGGCGCAGCCAGCACCCGCTGCGCTACGAGGACTCGGCGGACACGGAGATCAAGCCGCAGCGCCTGCTCGAAGCCCTCTACGAGGCGACGGGCGGCCATGCGATCCTCTCCACGGACGTCGGCCAGCACCAGATGTGGGCCGCGCAGTACTTCCACTTCCCCGAGCCGCGGCGCTGGATCAACTCCGGCGGCCTGGGGACGATGGGCTTCGGACTGCCCGCCGCGATCGGGGCCGCGATCGCCGAGCCGGAGATCCCGAGCGTGCTGATCACGGGCGACGGCTCGATCCAGATGAACATCCAGGAGCTCGCCACGGCGCGCCAGTTCGACGTGCCGGTGAAGGTGATCATCGCCAACAACGGCTACCTCGGCATGGTCCGCCAGTGGCAGGAGCTGTTCTGGGATCGCCGCTACTCGCAGGTGGACACCGGCCAGTACCCGGACTTCGTCAAGCTGGCGGAGGCGTACGGCTGCACCGGCATCCGGCTGACGGACAAGACGAGCCTCGTCGAGGACCTGAAGGCGGCGCTCGCCACGGAGGGACCGGTCATCGTGGACGTCCGCGTCACCCGCGAGGAGTCCGTGTACCCGATGATCGCGCCCGGCGCCGCCGCGCGGGAAATGGTCGGCTAGGCATGGGCGAGCCAGGGACCAAGGAGCCGCTCACCCTCGAGGAGCTCGAGGCATCCGCCGGCGTGCGGACGGGCCGCAAGCACATCCTCTCGATCCTCGTCGAGAACAAGCCGGGCGTGCTGACGCGCATCGCCGGGCTGTTCGCCCGACGGGGCTTCAACATCGACACGCTCGCCGTCGGCCCGACCGACGACGATGACCTGTCGCGCATCACGCTGACGCTCGACGGCGCGATGCACCCGATCGATCAGGTGACAAAGCAGCTGCACAAGCTGGTCAACGTGCTGAAGATCCGCGACCTCGAACCGGCCGAGACGGTCGCGCGCGAGCTCGCGCTGTTCAAGGTCTCGGCGGACGGCGCGAGCCGCGGCGAGGTGATGCAGATCGTCGAGATCTTCCGCGGCAAGGTCATCGACGTCACGCGCCGCTCGGTCATCGCCGAGGTCACCGGACCGCACGACAAGATCGAGGCGTTCGAGCGCATGGTGCGCCCGTTCGGCCTCGTCGAGACGGTCCGCACGGGCGAGGTCGCGGTCTCGCGGGGGCGCAGCGAGACCTGAGCGCGCGGCGGGCCGCGGCGTACCCGCGGCCCCCCTCTTGCTCTAGCTGCGCTCGAGGTGCCGGACGCGCACCCCGCGGCGGATCCGTTCGCGCACGGCCGGGAAGTCCTCGGCCGCGTGGATGCCGCGCGCCCGGATGCGCAGGTGCGCCGCAAGGCTCTCGGTGTGCACGAACGGGTTCGCGACCAGGCGGCCGTCGTCGAGCGACATCGCGGCCTCGGCGCGGCCGTCGATCTCGCCGACGAGGATGTGCCCGTTCACAGGGCGCTGGGAGTCGAGGGCGGCGATCCGCTCCAGGTCGCGGGCATCGGAGATGCGGGCGCCGCGGATCACGTACGTGGTGGAGGAGAACATCGGAGCCTCGGGGGGGAGGAGGAGAGGGACGCTCACGACGCTACGGGTCTCCGACGGCCGCATCTGCGGAGCTGGCTCCCGAGCGGGCGGGGGCTAGCCCGCGCGCTCCCGGGCGGACAACCGATCACCGCCGCCCGGTGCGTCGTCTGACCCGCTTCCGGCGAGCAGGAGCTCCTCGGTGCGCGCCTCCGCGACCGGTTCGTCGGCGCCGACCGACGCCGCGGCGGCACGGCGCAGGTCGACCGCGGTCGACCGGACCTGCCCGAAGATCTGCACGGTCGCGCGACCTGCGCCGGCGGGATCGTCGGCGAGCGCCGCCGCGGTGATCGCGTGGTCGCGCGCCGCCTCGGCCTTGTCGGGGTCGTCGAAGGCGCCGGCCAGCTCCCAGACCGCGAGCTCGAGCTGGCGGACGGCCGGTGGGAGCTCGGGACTGATCGGCTCCCGGGCGCGCAGCGCGCGCGAGGCGTGGCGTGCGAGCACGCGCGCGTCGCGGACGGCGTAGTCGAGCTGGGGCAGCGTCGCGGCGTAGCGGTCGAGCTGCTCGCCCGAGCGCCGGCGAGGGGGTGCCAGCCGGACGGTCTCGCGGCCGGCGAGCAGCGCGCCGTCGAGCTCGCGCACGTAGCGGTCGGTCTCGCGCACGATGGCCAGCGCATCGTCGGTGGCGGTGACCGAGCCCTCGTCGAGTCCGATCGCGATGCGATCGAGCGCGCGACCGAGCCGCTCGAACACCGACTGCGCGGCACGGCCGACGTCGAGCAGCGGATCGTGCGGCAGCAGGAACGAGCTGACCAGCACGGCGACCGAGCCGCCGATCACGGCCTCGAGCATCCGGTTGGGCGTGAACCCCGCGCTGGCGGCCGGGCTGATGGTGGTCAGCAGGATCGCCGAGACGGCGGCCTCGGAGACGAGCAGCTCGCCACCGCCGAGCGCGAGCGCAGCCGTCATCGCGAGCAGGACCATGACCCCGATCTGCCACGGCCCGGTGCCGATCAGCTGGACGATCAGGTCGGCGACCGTGAGCCCGAGCACGACGCCGCCGGTGAGCTGGATCGCCCGCGAGCCGCGCTGGCCGCTCGAGGCGCCGAGCGCGATCACGGCTGCGATGCAGGCGAACGCCGGGCGCGGATCGGGTAGCAGCGCCGACGCGGCGTACCAGGCCAGCACCGCCGCGATGGCGGTCTGCATCACGGGGCGCAGCGAGGCGCGCACGCGCCGGCGGGCGTTGACGATCGCGGAACGGGGTTGCAGGTGCTGCGGCATCTCCAGAGGTTGTATCGACCCGATCGGCAAGCGGTAACGGGGCGCGTAACGGCTCTTCACAAGCTCATGGCGAGAGATCGGTCGCGTAGGCGGTCCCCGGCCGGGCGTCCGAACGGGCGAAGACGACGCCGATCCGCCGCCCGGTCCCGTCGAGCACGGGCGCGCCGGAATCGCCGGGCCGGACCGGCGCGACGAGCTCGATCGCCGCGCGGCGGGCGGAGGGCGGTGCGCCCGCGTGCGAGAGGACGAAGGTGATCCGGCGGCGCAGCACGGCGCGCAGCGCGACGGCGCGCCCGCTGCGCAGCACCAGCACGCGCGCGCCGGTGAGTGGCGCGCCGGCCCGTGCGCCGGTGGCGCCGGCCGGCGCGCGCAGGACGGCGAGGTCGCGCTGGGCGTCGACGCGCAGCACCGCCACCCGTCCCACGCCGGCGACCTCGACGCGACCCCCGCCGGCGAGCACGTGCGCGACGGTGAGGACGCGGCCGCCGGGGAGCAGCGTCCCGGTCGCCGCCCCTCCGCCCGGACCCAGCACGCGGACGAGCGCGACCGCGGGGGCGCCGCGGCGCGCGAGGCCGGCCGGAAGCGTGACCACGAGCGCCGCGCCGGCGAGCGCGAGCAGCGCCGTCGCCGGGCGCGGCGCGGTCATCGGCGCGGCGCGGGACCCGTCGTCTTGCGCTCGACCAGCGTGGGTTGGATCAGCCGGACCTCGGGCGTCGTGCGCCCGCCGGCACGCTCGAGCAGCAGCTCGAGCGCGAGCCGCCCGATCTCGGGCCGCGGCTGGTTGACGGTCGTCAGCGACATGTGGTGCAGCGCGGCCAGGAACGTGTTGTCGTAGCCGACGATCGAGACGTCCTCGGGCACTCCCAGCCCCTCGGCCTCGAAGGCGTCCAGCAGCCCGGCCGCGGCGAGGTCGTTGGCGGCGAAGACCGCCGTCGGCAGGTCGCCGCCCTCCAGCAGCTTCCGCGCGGCGGCCACGCCCGCCCCCTCGGTGAAGTCGCCTGCGATCACCATCGCGTGCTCGGCGAGGCCGAGCTCGCGCATCGCCCGCGTGTAGCCGGCGCGGCGGGCGGACGCCCCCGCACCCCGGCCACCGTCGACGTGGACGATCCGGCTGTGCCCCAGGTTCGCGAGGTGCTCGATCGCCAGCCGCGCACCCCGCGCCTCGTCGTTCATGACGATGTCGAGCCCGGCGGCGCGCACCAGCCGCCCGACGACGACGACGGGCGTCTCGGCGGCCGTCCGGGCGATGTCGGCCGACGGCATCCGCGGCGAGACGAGCAGCAGCCCATCGGTGCGGTGCTCGAGCAGCGCACCGACCATCGCACGCTCGCGCGCCGGCCGGCGGCCGCCCGTCGACAGCACGACTCGGTACCCGAGCGAAGACGCGACCTCCTCGATGCCGGCCGCGATCTCGGCGAAGAAAGGGTTGTGGAGGTCGTTGAGCAGCACGCCGACGGTCCGCGTGCGCCGGCTCGCCAGCCCGCGGGCCATCGCGTTGGGCCGGTAGCCCAGCTCGGCGGCGGCGGCCAGCACGCGGCCGCGGCGGTGCGGGGAGACCTGCGGGCTCTCGCGCATGACGAGCGAGACGAGCGCCCTCGACACGCCCGCCGCTTGCGCGACGTCGTCCATGGTCGCGGGCCGGCTCGTGGGCGGCTTGACAGCCATGGTCCGCGCAACGATACTCGCTCGGGATTGGAGCGCTCCAATTTTTCGGAGCGCTCCAAATGGGGAGACGAGGAGATCACCGAGGTGCCGAAGCACACGTCGAGCCGCCTGGCCGGCGCCCCGATCTCGTGGGGCGTCTGCGAGGTCCCCGGTTGGGGTCGTCAGCTCCCGCCGGAGCGGGTTCTGGCCGAGATGGCCGGCCTCGGCCTGACCGCGACGGAGCTCGGACCGATCGGCTACCTGCCGCTCGACGGCGCGGCGCTGCGCGCGACGCTCGAGCTGCACGGGCTGCGGCTCGTCGGCGGCTTCGTCCCGCTCGTGCTCCACGATTCCGACCGCTCCGGCGCGCTCGCCCGCGCCGAGGCGATCGCGGCCGCGCTCGCCGCCGGCGGCGCCGACGTGTTCGTCGCCGCGCTCGTGCGCGACGACGCCTGGTCGGCTCCCGAGCCGCTCGACGACGCGCAATGGGCGCGGCTCGTCGCGGGGCTGGACGAGGTCGCGGAGCTCGTCGCCGCCCGCGGCCTCGAGCTCGCCGTGCACCCGCACTGGGGCACGCTGCTCGAGCGCGCGGACGCGATCGAGCGCCTGCTCGGGGCGAGCGCCGCGGGCTGGTGCCTGGACACCGGGCACCTGCTGCTGGCCGGGATCGACCCGGTCGCGTTCGCCGAGGCGCACGGCGACCGCACCGTGCACGTCCATCTCAAGGACGTCGACGCCGCCGTCGCCGGCCGCCTGCGGGCGGGCGAGCTGACGCTGGTGGAAGCGACCCAGGCGGGGCTGTTCCGCCCGCTCGGCGCCGGCGATGCGAGGATCGAGCCGGTCCTCCGCGCGCTGGCGCGGCATGGGTACGAGCGCTGGCTCGTGCTCGAGCAGGACACCGCGATCACCGGCCCTGAGCCACCGGTGGGAAGCGGTCCGGTCGTCGATGTTCGCCAGAGCATCGACTTCCTCGACACCGTGGCTCTGGAGGAGGAGAGAGGCGTTGCTCGACATGCGTAGACGTGCCCCCTGGATCCTGACGGCCCTCGTGGCCGTCGTCACCGCGCTGGCCGTCGCCGGCTGCGGTGGCAGCAGCTCGGGCGGCGGGGGCGGGAAGGACAAGGTCTCGGCGACCCAGGGCCGCAACCTGACCATCGCCATGGTGACCCACGGCGACGCCGGCTCGTTCTGGTCGGTGGTCAAGAAGGGCGCCCTGCAGGCCGGCAAGGACATGGGCGTCAAGGTCGACTACACGGAGTCCAACAACGACCCGCAGAAGCAGGCGCAGATGATCGACGCCGCCGTGACCCAGAAGGTCGACGGCATCGCCGTGTCCGCGCCGAACCCGTCCGCGATCAAGGGCGCGCTTGCCAAGGCGAAGGCGGCCGGCATCCCGATCATCACGCTCAACTCGGGCTCGGACGTCTACCAGCAGCTCGGGGCGATCACCCACGTGGGCCAGGACGAGACGATCGCCGGCCGCGCCGCGGGCGCCCGCATCAAGGCGGAGGGCGCCAAGAAGGTGCTCTGCATCATCCACGAGCAGGGCAACATCGGCCTCCAGCAGCGCTGTGACGGCGCCAAGCAGGGCTTCGGCGGCACGCTCGACACGCTGCAGGTCAAGGGCACCAACGACCTCTCGACCACGCAGACGGAGATCAAGTCCAAGCTGCAGGCCGACAAGTCCTACGACTACGTGCTGGCGCTCAACCCGGACATCGCCACCACCGCCGCGACGGCGATCAAGGCGGCGAGCTCGAGCGCGAAGCTCGCGACCTTCGACCTCTCGGGCGACGTCGTGAAGGCGATCGACGCCGGCACGATCCAGTTCGCGGTCGACCAGCAGCAGTACCTGCAGGGCTACCTGCCGATCGTGTTCCTGACCCTCTACAAGACCAACGCGAACACCGTCGGCGGCGGGCAGCCCGTGCTGACCGGTCCCGGCTTCGTGGACAAGACCAACGCGTCCAAGGTCCAGCAGCTGGCGTCGCAGGGCACGCGCTGACATGAGCACCACGGCACCCGGCTCGGCGGCGCCTGCGGTCGTCGTCGACGACCGCCTGGCGAACGTCTCGCTCGCGACGAAGCTGTTGCGGCGCCCCGAGCTGGGCGCTGCGATCGCCGCCCTCGCGGTCGCGATCTTCTTCACGATCACCACGAGCCAGTTCATGTCGCTGGACGGGATCTCGAACTGGACGGATGTGGCCTCGACGATCGGGATCCCGGCGGTGGCGATCGCGCTGCTGATGATCGGTGGGGAGTTCGATCTCTCGGCCGGCGTGATGACCGGGACGGCTGGGTTGTTCATGGGCATCCTGGCCGCCAAGGTCGGGATGAACATGTGGCTGGCGATCCTGCTGACGCTGATCGCGGCGGGGTCGATCGGGTTCCTCAACGGCTACATGGTCATGAAGACGAGGTTGCCGAGCTTCATCGTCACGCTGGCGACGTTCTTCATCTTGCAGGGCGTCAACCTCGGCGTGACGAAGGCGATCACGGGCACGGTGCTCGTGACCGGCCTCGACACGGAGGCGGGGTACTCGAGTGCGGAGAAGGTGCTCGGGGGGTCGTTCTGGTCGCCGCACGACTACCGCGTGACGGTGATCTGGTGGGTCCTGATCACGGGGCTGGCGACGTGGGTGCTGGCGCGCACGCGGGTCGGGAACTGGATCTTCGGCGTCGGCGGCGATCAGAACGCCGCCCGCAACGTCGGCGTCCCGGTGGCGCGCGTGAAGATCGGGCTGTTCATGACCTCCTCGATCGTGTGCGCGCTGACGGGGATCATGATCGCGCTGCGGCTCGCGTCCACGCAGGCCAGCCAGGGCGTCGGGGACGAGTTCACCTTCATCATCGCCGCCGTCGTCGGCGGCTGCCTGCTCACCGGGGGCTTCGGGTCGGCGCTGGGCGCCGCGCTCGGGGCGCTGATCATCGGGATGGCGTTCATCGGGATCCAGTTCTCGGGCTGGAATACCGACTGGCGCTTTTTGTTTCTCGGCGTGATCCTGCTCGCGGCGGTGCTCGTCAACAACCTCGTCCGTCGCAGTGCGGAAGGAGCCCGCAAGTGAGCGCCATGGCCACGGCCGACGAGACCACGCCGCTGCTGGAGGTGCGCGGGGTCTCGAAGTACTTCGGCAACGTCACCGCGATCAAGGATGTGTCGGTGTCGGTGCGCGCGGGGCAGGTCACGTGCGTGCTCGGCGACAACGGCGCGGGCAAGTCGACGTTCATCAAGATCCTCTCCGGGGTGCATCAGCAGGATGACGGCGAGATGCTCGTCGACGGCCGCCCGACGCGTTTCGGGTCCCCGCGCGAGGCGCGCTCGCACGGCATCGCGACGGTCTTCCAGGACCTCGCGACGGTGCCGCTGATGTCGATCTGGCGCAACTTCTTCCTCGGGTCTGAGCCGACGAAGGGCGCGGGGCCGCTGCGGCGCATCGATGTGCGGGCGGCGCAGGCGACGATGCGCGAGGAGATGGGCAAGATGGGCATCGACGTCCGCGATCCCGAGCAGCCGGTCGGCACGCTCTCAGGCGGCGAGCGCCAAGCGGTCTCGATCGCGCGGGCGGTCTACTTCGGCGCGAAGGTGCTGATCCTCGACGAGCCGACGTCGGCGCTGGGCGTCAAGCAGTCCGGGGTCGTGCTGCGCTACGTCGCGCAGGCCCGCGACCGCGGGATCGGCGTTATCTTCATCACCCACAACCCGCACCACGCCTACCCGGTCGGCGATCACTTCGTGCTGCTCAACCGCGGCGGGGTGATCGGCGACTACAAGCGCGGCGAGGTCACGCTCGACGAGCTGATCCGCCAGATGTCCGGCGGCGCCGAGCTCGAAGCGCTCGCCCACGAACTGCAACGGGATTCATGACGCCGCGGCGAATGCTCGGCATCGGCGTGATCGGCTTCGGCTGGCTCGGCCAGGCCCATAGCCGCTCGATGCTGCGCATCCCGACGCTGTTCGCCGAGCGCTCGTTCGATCCCGTCCTCGTCGCCTGCAGCGACACGGTGCCGGCGCGGCTCGAGGACGCCGTCGGCTCGTTCGGGTTCGCCCGCGGCGCCGAGGACTGGCGCGCGGTGATCGAGGATCCGGCCGTCGACGTCGTCGTGATCGCCGCGCCGAACATGCTCCATCTCGAGCTCGTCGAGGCCGCCTGCGCGGCCGGCAAGCACGTGTTCTGCGAGAAGCCGGTGGGCGGCACGCCCGCGCAGACGGCGCGTGCGGCGGCCGCCGCGCGCGCCGCCGGCGTGACCTCGGGCGTGGGATACAACTACCGCTGGGCGCCGCTCGTGCGCTACACGGCGGAGCTGATCGCCGCCGGCGAGCTGGGGGAGATCACCAACTACCGCGGGCGTTTCTTCTCGATGTACGGCGCCGATCCGCTCGGGCTGCTCTCGTGGCGCTTCCGCCTCGACGAGGGCGGCCACGGCGTCAGCTCGGATCTGCTCAGCCACGCCGTCGACCTCGCGCTGATGCTGCTCGGGCCGATCACGCGCGTGGTCGGCACGACGGAGACGTTCATCCGCGAGCGGCCGCTGCCCGTCCCGGGTGCCGGGCACTACGGGCGCGGCGCGCCCGGGGATCCGCGGGGCCCGGTCACGAACGAGGACTACGCCGCGGTCCTCTGCGAGTTCGCCTCGGGCGCGCGCGGCACGTTCGAGGCCTCGCGCACGATCGTCGGGCCGGAGAGCCAGATGGCCTTCGATGTCTACGGCACCCGCGGGGCGGCGGGCTGGAACCTCGAGGCGCTCAACGAGCTGCGCCTCTACCGTGTCACGAGCGACCCCGGCTCGGGCTACACGACCGTACTGGGCGGCGACCGCTTCCCGTACCACGGCCACTTCGTCCCGGGCAGCGCGAACGGCATCGGATTCGAGGACCTCGTGGTGATCGAGGACTACGAGTTCTGCCGCGCGATCGCCGAGGAGCGGCCGTTCGCGCCGGGCTTCGAGGAGGCCGTCGAGTGGGTCGCCGTGCAGGCGGCGTTGCTGCGCTCGGCCGAGTCGGGCCACTGGCAGGACGTCGTCGGGCCCCAGGTGCTCGCGTGAGCGTGCAGCCGATGCCGGGCGCCCTGGCGGCTGACGGGCCGGAGCTCGCGCCGCTGCGAGTCGGCGTGATCGGCGTCGGGCGGATCGGCCGCCTGCACGCCGAGCTGCTCGCCCGCCGGGTCGGCGGCGCGCGCGTCGTCGCGGTCCACGACGCGCACGCCCCGAGCGCCCGGCGCGTCGCCGAGGAGCTGCAGGTGCCCGCGTTCGACGGCCTCGCCGACCTGCTCGCCTCCTCGGAGGTCGATGCCGTCGCGATCTGCTCGAGCACCGACACGCACGCGCCGCTGATCGCCGCCGCCGCAGCGGCCGGGAAGGCGATCTTCTGCGAGAAGCCCGTCTCGCTCGAGCTCGCCGAGGTCGACCGCGCGCTCGACGCGGTCCGCGACGCCGGCGTGCTCTTCCAGATCGGCTTCAACCGCCGCTTCGATCCCGCGCACGAATCGGTCCGCGACGCCGTCGCCTCCGGTGCGGTGGGTGAGCCGCAGCTCGTGCGGATCTCGAGCCGTGACCCCGCACCACCGCCGCTCGACTACGTGAAGGTCTCGGGCGGGATCTTCCTCGACATGACGATCCACGACTTCGACATGGCGCGCTTCGTCACGGGCTCGGAGGTCGTCGAGGTGTTCGCGCGCGGCGCGGTGCGGGTCCGTCCCGACTTCGCCGACGCCGGCGACGTCGACACCGCGCTGGTCACGCTCGTGCACGAGAACGGCTGCCTGACCGCGATCGACAACTCGCGACAGGCGGTCTACGGCTTCGACCAGCGTGTCGAGGTGCTCGGCTCGGCGGGGATGGCCGCCTCGGAGAACCCGCCCGCGCACACCGGCGTCGTGCACACCGCCGCCGGCACGCGCGCGGCGACGCTGCCGTACTTCTTCCTCGACCGCTACGTGCCGAGCTACGTGCGCGAGTGGGAGGCCTTCGTGAGCGCCGCGCGCGACGGCGGCCCGGCGCTCGTCGGTCCCGCGGACGCGCGCGCGCCGCTCGTGATCGGCCTCGCCGCGTGGCGCTCGCTGCGCGAGGGGCGACCCGTCCGCATCGGGGAGGGCTGAGGTGCGGGTGCTGGTCACGGGCGCCCGCGGCTTCGTCGGCTCGAACGTCGCCCGCGTGTTCGCCGAGCATCACGGCGCCGAGGTGCTCGGCCCGTCGCACGCCGAGCTCGACGTCACGGACGGCGACGCCGTCCGCCGCCACGTCGGCGCGGCGGCGCCGGACGCGATCGTCCACTGCGCCATCCTCAACGATCCCGCGCGGCTGTCGAGCGATCGCCGACGCGCGTGGGAGGCCTACGTCGGGGCCACCCGCCACCTGGTCGACGCCGCCAACGCGACCGGCGCGCAGTTGCTGCTCGTCTCCACGGACTGGGTCTTCGACGGCACGCGCCCGCACGCGACCGAGGACGAGCCGCCGTGCCCGATCAACCCGTACGGCTTCCTGAAGGCCGCGAGCGAGCTCGTTGTCAGCGAGCGGGCGGAGCGCGCAACGGTCGCGCGGATCTCCGGCGTCAACGGCGTGCACTGGGGCGCGCGCGACGTGCCGCGGGCCCAGGACGCGGGCTTCGGCTACCTCGTCGCCGCGCTCGTGCAGGCGCTGCGCGCGGGCCGGCGCTTCAGGCTGTGGGAGGGTCCGGGGCTGAACGCGATCGCCACGCCGACGCTCGCCAGCGAGGCGGCGGAGCTGTTCTGGCGCGCGCTCGAGCGCGGGGTCACCGGAATCCTGCACTGCTGTGGCGCGGAGGCGGTCGACCGCGCCGAGCTCGCCCGCCGTACCGTGGCAGCGTTCGAGCTCGACCCCGAGCTGCTGGAGTCGGGTCCGCCGCCGGCGGGCGCGCTGCCCGCCGTGCCCGTCCCGCGCGACACGAGCCTCGACGGGACCGCGACCGCGCGGGCGCTGGGCACCGATCTGCTGGACCTCGACGGGCTGCTCGCCGGCCTGCGCCACGAGCTCGACACCGGCGCGCCCGCGACCGCGCAACGGAGCGCGACATGACGTTCGACCTGATCACGATGGGCCGCGTGGGGGTGGACCTCTATCCCGAGCAGGTCGGCGTCCGGCTCGCCGACGTGCAGACCTTCGCCAAGTCGCTCGGCGGCAGCGCCACCAACGTGGCGGTCGCGGCGGCGCGGCTCGGCGCACGCACGGCGGTGATCACGAAGGTCGGCGACGACCCGTTCGGGCCGTACGTCCGCGAGGCGCTCGAGAACTTCGACGTCGATGCCCGCTGGGTCGGCACGCACCCGACGCTGCGCACTCCCGTCGTCTTCTGCGAGATCTTCCCGCCCGACGACTTCCCGCTGCTCTTCTACCGCGAGCCGACGGCGCCGGACATGACGCTCGACGTCGACGAGCTCGACTTCGAGGCGATCCGCGCCGCGCGCGTGTTCTGGACGACGGGGACGGGGCTGTCGGCCGAGCCCAGCCGTGCGGCGACGCTGGCCGCGCTCGCGGCCCGCGCCGATGTTCGATACGGCCCCACCCGCCCCATCACCGTCCATGACCTCGACCACCGGCCGATGTTCTGGCCCGACGAGTCCGAGGCCGGCCGCTGGGCGCGCGAGGCGCTCTCGCACGCGACGGTCGCGGTCGGCAACCGCGACGAGGTCGAGGTCGCGACAGGGACGCGCGACCCCGAGGCGGCCGCCGACGCGCTGCTCGAGCTCGGCGTGCGCGTCGCGATCGTCAAGCGCGGGCCCGAGGGCGTGCTCGCCCGCACCGAGGACGAGACCGTCGAGGTGCCGCCCGTGCGCACCGAGGTCGTCAACGGCCTGGGGGCCGGCGACGCGTTCGGCGGCGCGCTCGTGCACGGGATGCTCGCGGGGCTCGGGCTGCGCGAGACGATCGAGCTCGCGAACGCCGCCGGCGCGCTGGTCGCCTCGCGGCTCGCCTGCGCCGACGCGATGCCGACCCTCGGCGAGCTGGAGGCGCTGGTGGGATGACCGAGCGGCTCACCGTGGCGCAGGCGCTCGTGCGCTTCCTCGCCGCCCAGGAGGTGGAGCGCGACGGCCGCCGCGCGCGCTTCTTCGCCGGCTGCTTCGGGATCTTCGGCCACGGCAACGTCGCCGGGCTCGGCCAGGCGCTGCAGCAGCACGCCGACCTGCTGCCCTACCACCCGGCGCGCAACGAGCAGGCGATGGTGCACGTCGCCTCGGGCTACGCGCGCCAGCGCAACCGGCTCGCGACCTTCGCGTGCACGTCCTCCGTCGGACCGGGCGCGACGAACATGGTCACCGGCGCGGCGCTGGCGACGATCAACCGGCTGCCCGTCCTGCTGCTCCCGGGCGACACGTTCGCCACCCGCACGCCTCATCCGGTGCTGCAGCAGCTCGAGGCGCCGCACGACGCGACGCTGTCGGTCAACGACTGCTTCAAGCCGGTCTCGCGCTTCTTCGACCGCATCACCCGGCCCGAGCAGCTCGTGCCGGCGGCGCTGGAGGCGATGCGCGTGCTCACCGACCCGGCGGAGACCGGCGCAGTCACGCTCGCGCTGCCGGAGGACGTCCAGGCCGAGGCGTTCGCGGTGCCCGCCGCCTTCCTCGAACCGCGCGTCTGGACGCTGTACCGCCAGCCGCCGGCGCCAGCGGCGCTGGCGCGCGCCGCCGAGCTCGTGCGCGGCGCCCGGCGGCCGCTGATCGTCGCCGGCGGCGGCGTCGTCTACAGCGAGGCGATCGCGGCGCTGCGCGCCTTCGCCGAAGCCACGGGGATCCCGGTCGCCGAGACGCAGGCGGGCCGCGGCGCGCTCGTGTCCGAGCACCCGCTCGCACTCGGCGCGGTCGGCGCGACCGGCACCGCGGCCGCCAACCGGCTCGCTCGCGAGGCCGATCTGGTGATCGGCGTCGGCACCCGCTGGAGCGACTTCACGACGGCGTCGAAGTCGGCCTTCCAGGATCCGGGCGTGCGCTTCGTCAACGTCAACGTCGCGGCCTTCGACGCCGGCAAGCACGCCGGCCTGCCGCTCGTCGCCGACGCCCGCGAAGCGCTCGACGCCCTCCGCGAGGGGCTCGCCGGCCACCGCGCCGACGGCGAGTGGGAACGCCGGGCTGGCGAGGAGTCGGCCGCCTTCGCGCGCACGGTCGCCGAGATCGTCGCGCCGCGCGAGGCGCTGCACCAGGCCGCCGTGATCGGGGCCGTCAACGACGCCGCGGGGGAGACGGGCGTCGTGGTCTGCGCCGCCGGGTCGATGCCGGGCGACCTGCACAAGCTCTGGCGCGCGCGGGACCCGGACGGCAAGGGTTACCACGTCGAGTACGGCTACTCGTGCATGGGCTACGAGATCCCCGGCGCGATGGGGGTCAAGCTCGCCGCGCCCGAGCGGCAGGTCTTCGCGATGGTCGGCGACGGCTCCTACCTGATGGGCCCCGGCGAGGTCGTGACGGCCGTCGCCGAGCGCATCCCGATCGTGCTCGTGCTCGTCGACAACCACGGTTACGCGTCGATCGGCGCGCTCTCGCGCTCGGTCGGCGGCGCCGGCTTCGGCACGCACTACGCCGCGGCGGACGGTGCGCTGCCGGTCGACGCGCCCGACGGCGCCGGCCCGCTCGAGCCGCTGCAGCCGCTGCCCGTCGATCTGGCCGCGAACCTCGAGAGCCTCGGCCTGCGGGTGCTGCGCGCGCGCGACGCCGCCGAGCTGCGCGAGGCGCTCGCCGGCGTCCGCGACGCCGACGGGCCCGTCGCAATCCATGTCGAGGTCGACCGCTACGCCGGCGTGCCGGACTTCGAGGGCTGGTGGGACGTGCCGGTCGCCGAGGTGTCCGACTCCGAACCGGTCCGCACCGCGCGGGCCGCCTACGAGCGCGACCGCGAGGCGCAGCGGAGCTACCTGTGAGCGGGCTGCTCGTCCACCCGCGCGCGCCCGAGGACGGCGTCACGCGGCTGCGCGTGACGCCAGAGTCCGCGGGCTGGCGCCACGTCGGCTTCGAGCTGCTCGCGCTGGCGCCGGGCGCCGTCGCGCGGCGCGACACGGGTGACCGCGAGATCTGCGTCGTGGCCGTCCAGGGAACGGCGCACGTCCGCTCCGCGCACGGTGAGTGGCGCGAGCTCGGCGGTCGCCCGACGCCGTTCGCCGGACCGCCCGACGCGGCGTACCTGCCGCCGGGGAGCGCCTTCGAGCTCGAAGCTGCGGCGGCGGGCGCCGAGATCGCGCTGTGCTCCGCGCCGGCTCCGCGCGGGGGCGCCGCGGCGCGGCGGCTGCCGGCGTCCGGCACGAGCGTGGAGACGCGCGGCCACGGCGCGCACGAGCGCTTCGTGACGAACATCCTCATGGACGGCTCACCCGCCGACTCGCTGCTCGTCTGCGAGGTGCTGACCCCGGCCGGGCACTGGTCGAGCTATCCGCCGCACAAGCACGACCGCGACGCGTTGCCGGCGGAGTCCTGCCT
Organism: Solirubrobacteraceae bacterium; assembly: GCA_034664425.1. Classification (GTDB taxonomy): domain Bacteria; phylum Actinomycetota; class Thermoleophilia; order Solirubrobacterales; family Solirubrobacteraceae; genus DATBDM01. The sequence goes on along the minus strand of JAXDHR010000108.1, from coordinate 6,380 downwards.
CGAGGAGACCTACTACCACCGGATCGCGCCCGCGCAGGGGTTCGGACTCCAGCGCGTCTACTCCGACGATGGCACGTTGGACGAGACGCTGCGCTTCGGTGACGGAGACTTGGTGCTGGTGCCACGCGGCTACCACACTGTCTCCGCGCCTCCCGGCTACACCGTGTACTACCTCAACGTGATGGCCGGGCCCGTCCGGGCCTGGGCCGTCGTCAACGACCCCGATCACGAATGGACGCTCCAGCCATGACCGCCGCCCCCTCCACCGGCACCCGGCTGCTCGACAACTACGTCGGCGGCGCCTGGGTCCCCGCCACGGGCTCCGACGCGCTCGACGTCACCAACCCGGCGACCGGCGAGACGCTCGCGCGCGTGCCGCTGTCGGCGCGCGCGGACCTCGACGCGGCCGTGCAGGCCGCCCGCGAGGCGCTGCCGGCGTGGCGCGCGGTCAGCGTGATCGCCCGCGCGCAGAAGCTCTTCGCCCTGCGCGAGGGGCTGATCGAGCGTCACGAGGAGCTCGCGCGCTCCGTGACCACCGAGATGGGCAAGACGCTCGTCGACGCGCGCGCCGAGGTCTCCCGGATGATCGAGATGGTCGAGGCGGCCACCGCGGTGCCGACGACGATGCAGGGGCGCATCCTCGAGGACGTCTCGCGCAACGTCGACGCCGAGACCGTGCGCCAGCCCGTCGGCGTGTGCGCGGCGATCGTCCCCTTCAACTTCCCCGCGATGGTGCCGTTCTGGTTCCTCCCGTTCGCGATCGCCTGCGGCAACACGTTCATCCTCAAGCCGTCCGAGCAGGTCCCGCTGACCCAGCAGATCGCCTTCGAGGTGCTCGACGGGCTCGAGCTGCCGCCCGGCGTGGTCAACCTCGTCAACGGGTCGCGCGAGATCGTCGAGGGGATCCTCGAGCACCCCGGGATCGACGCCGTCTCCTTCGTCGGCTCGGCGCCCGTGGCGCGGATCGTCTACGAGGGCGCCGCGAAGGCGGGCAAGCGCGTGCAGGCGCTCGGCGGCGCCAAGAACCACATGGTGGTCATGCCCGACGCGGTGATCGACAAGACGGTCGACGGCATCATCGGCTCGGCGTTCGGCGCCGCCGGTCAGCGCTGCATGGCGGGCTCGGTCGTGGTCACGGTCGGCGACGCGCACGATGCGCTGATGCCGGCGCTGCGCGAGGCGACCGAGGGGCTGCGCGTCGGCGACGGCCTCGAGGAGCAGACCGAGGTCGGCCCGCTCGTCTCCTGCGCCGCGCGCGATCGCGTGCGCGGCTGGATCGACCGCGGCGAGGCCGGCGGCGCGCGCGTGGTCATCGACGGCCGCGAGGTCGATGCCGCCCCCGAGGGCGCGTTCGTCGGCCCGACGATCCTCGACCAGGTCACCCCCGAGATGGAGATCGCCCAGGAGGAGGTCTTCGGTCCGGTCCTGACCGTGATCGCGGCGGCGACGCTCGACGAGGCGATCGAGATCATCAACGGCAGCCGCTTCGGCAACGGCACGTCGATCTTCACCGAGTCGGGCTCCGCCGTCCGGCGCTTCCGCCACGAGGTCGAGGCGGGCATGATCGGCGTCAACATCGGCGTCGCGGCGCCCGTCGCGTTCTTCCCGTTCTCGGGCTGGAAGGACTCGTTCCTCGGCGACGTGCACGCACACGGCACCGATGCGGTCGACTTCTACACGCGCAAGAAGACCGTCACCAGCCGCTGGTTCTCCTCGGGTCAGGGCTCCGGCGCGTACTTCGTGGAGCGCTAGCGAGCTCATAGGATGTGGGCTCGATGACCGTCATCGAGCCTGCGGGAGCGAGCCGGACCGCGCTGCGCGCCGGGCTGCTCGCACGCTGCGAGCGTGCGGTGCGGCGCGCGCGCCGGAGCGGCCGCGAGGTACTGCTGGCGCACACGGTGCGGGTCGGCTCCGAGGTCGACCCGAGCGCCGTCGCCTTCGCGACGCGCGTCGACGGCGAGCCCTGGTCGTGCTTCGAGCAGCCGGAGCGCGACGGCGCCGCGCTGGCCACCGTCGGGTGCGTTCGCCGCCTCGAGTCGCGCGGACCGCGGCGCTTCGCCGAGGTGGCCGCCGCCTGGCGCGAGCTCGCCGCCGGCGCGGAAGCCGACGCGCCCGACGGCCCGCGCGGCGCCGGGCTGGTCGCGACGGGCGGGTTCTCCTTCGCGCCCGACGGCGGCGCCGCGCCCCACTGGGACGGCTTCGCGCCCGCCGCGCTGACCGTGCCCGAGCTGGCGATCGCGCGCCGCGGGATCGACGTGCGCGTGACGGTCGCGGCGGCGGCGGCGCCCGACGACGTGCCCGAAGCGCTCGCGCGCCGCCTTGGGGAGCGCCTCGACCGCCTGCGCACGCGCCCGCTGCCGCTGCTCGACCCCGCGCCCACTGTGCGCTCGACCGTCTACTCCGTCGCGCCGCCCGAGCACTACGAGGAGGCCGTCGCGCGCGCCGTGCAGCGGATCCGGGCCGGTGAGTTCGAGAAGATCGTGCTCGCCCGCGAGGTTGCGGTGCGCGCGCCGCAGGACCACGATGCCGCGGCCGTCTACGGGGTCCTGCGGGACGCGTTCCGCTCGTGCTACGTCCTCTGCGCCGGCACCGATGACGGCGCGGCGTTCGTCGCCGCCTCGCCCGAGCTGCTCGTGCGGCGCGAGGGAGCGCGCGCCTCGACGGTCGCGCTGGCCGGCTCGACGCGCCGCTCCGCCGACCCCGCGGTCGACGACCACCTCGGCGAGCAGCTGCTGCGCTCCGACAAGGACCGCGAGGAGCAGCGGATCGTGGCCCGGCGGATCGTGCGCACGCTGCGCCCGCACGCCGTCTGGGTGGCCGCCCCCGACGAGCCGGCCGTGATCAAGGTGGCCAACATCCAGCACCTCGCGACCCCGATCCGGGCGCAGCTGACCAACCCGCTCAGCGCCGTCGAGCTCGCCGGCCTGCTGCACCCGACGCCGGCCGTCGGCGGCGAGCCGCATGCCGCGGCGGTCCCGCGGATCCCCGGGCTGGAAGGCATCGACCGCGGCTGGTACGCGGGCGCGATCGGATGGACGGACGCCAACGAGGACGGCGAGTTCTGCGTGGGCCTGCGCTCGGCGCTGCTGCGCGGTCGCGAGGCGCGGCTCTACGCGGGCGTCGGCGTCGTGCGGGATTCCGATCCGGCGGCGGAGCTGGCCGAGACCGAGATCAAGCTCGGCGCGCTGCTCCCGGTCATCTCCGGCTAGGCCGTCGCCGGCGCCACCTCAACGTCCAGGGCGCGCGTGCGAAGGACCGCGTAGGCGGCACCGGCGGCGAGCAGGCCGGCGAGCACGATGAGCAGGATGACGTCGTCGCCGCTCGGCTTGGCGACCATGTCGATGACGACCAGCACGAGCACGAGCACGTCCGCGCGGGCGACCGCGAGCAGCCGCTTGGCCTGGGCGAGCGCTGCGGGGGTGAAGCCACCGTCGGCGTCGACCAGCGCGGCCAGCCGCTCGCCGGTGGGCTTGAGCAGCAGCAGGCCCGTGAAGAACGTGACGGCGAAGCCCGCCAACCCGAGGTCGACCCACAGCATCGAGAACGTCCACGGTCCGTCGAGAACCATCGCGACGCCCGCGAGCACCACCAGCAGCGAGGCCGGGATGATGATCTTGGCCAGCGCGTCGCCGTCGTCGAGCACCTGCTTGAGGCCGGCGTCGTCGTCCGCGCGCTCGGCGCGCAGCGCCAGGAAGTGAATGCACAGGTTCGCGCCGACCCAGGTGATCGCGCCGATGACGTGCACCAGGAGGTACAGCTCGTAGCGGCTCATCCCACGATCATCTGCGGCCGGGACCGCCGCGTCAATCCGGGAAGTCCCTAGCGTCCGAACCGGCGGCTCCAGCGCGCACGCGTCCGGCGCGCCGAGTACTCGAGCCGGCCGCGCATGCCGCGGTCCTCCGGCAGCTGAGCGGCCTCCGCGGCGGTGAGGGTCAGGGTCACGCGCCGTTCGGCGATGCGGGCGACCTCGGGCGCGTCGACGAAGCGCCGCCCGGCCGGCGTGTCGATCACGATGCCGTCGAAGATGTGCTCGCGCTCGTTGTCGAGCACGCGACGGACGGTGCCCACGCGCTCGCCGTCGGCGGCGTGGACGGGGACGCCACGCGGCAGGGCCAGATAGCCGATCGCATGACCATCGTCGTCCATGCCCTTGACCCTAGCGGCGCGACTCAGCGGCGGGCACGACGCCAGACCTCGAGGACCTCGCGCACGGACGCCGTGCGCCAGGAGATCCGCGAATCGAGCGGACGCACCGCGAGCTCGAAGCGGCCGGAGTCGAGCTGCTCGAGCTCGACCACCAGCGCGTGGAAGCGCCGGCCCTTCTTGTCGAGGAGCACGATGTCGCCCGCCGCGATGCCCTTGGACGTCTGGCGGCGCGTCTCGGCGGGCGCGGCCCCGGCACTCGTCGGCTCGATGTCGATCAGCGTCGGCTGGTCCATCGCCGCGGCACGCTAGGCGGCGTGGCGGACGGACCGGGCGACCGCATCCCAGACCTCGGCGTGCAGCGCGACGTTGGCCGGGCGGTCAGTGCGTACCGCCACGATCGAGGTCCGCTCGGCGCCGAGCGCGCGCTCGAGCGCGCCGCGGAAGCTCTCCATGTCCGCGGCCGTCTCGTAGCCGCAGCCATACAGCGCCGCGGCGTGCGTGAAGTCGAGCCCGTGCGGCGTGGCGACGTGCTCGACGTACACCGCCCGCGGCTCGGTGCGCGACACGGGCAGGAAGTCGAAGATGCCGCCGCCGTCGTTGTCGAGCAGCACGATCGTCAGCTTCGCGCCCGTGCGCCGCGCCGCGAGCAGGCCCCCGACGTCGTGGGCGAGCGCGACGTCGCCGAGCAGCGCGACCACGGGGCCCCGCGCGGCAGCCGCGGCGCCGAACGCCGTCGACACGGTGCCGTCGATCCCGTTGGCGCCCCGGTTGGAGAGCACCCGTGGCGGCGCGTGCCGCGCAGGGAAGAACGTCTCGATGTCGCGGATCGGCATCGATGCGGCGGTGAAGAGCGTGGCCGCCTCGGGCAACCTGGCGCCGAGCTCGGCGGCGATCCGCGGCTCGCTGAGCCCGGCGGCGCCCAGCACGTGCGCGATCGCCGCCGCCGCGGCGTGGTCGGCGCGCTTGAACTGCTCGAGGTACGCCGGGTCGCGGCGGGCGGGGAGCCGGTCGGAGAGCGCCTCGAGCGTGCGGCGCGGGTCGGCGGCGAGGATCGTGGCGACCGCGCCGGCGGGGTCCTGCCAGGCGCTCTCAGGATCGATCGCCACCTGCAGCGCGCCGTCGAGGCCGTGGAGCCACTGGCGCAGCGGCTTGGACGTCGGGAGGTCGCCGACGCGGATCACGAGGTCCGGCGCATGCACCTGCGCCCAGTCCGGATCGCGCAGCAGCGCGTCGTAGTGGGCGATCGCCGCGGGGCCGCGGCGCCCTCCGGACAGCGGGTCGGCGAGTACCGGGATGCGCGCGCGTTCGGCGAACGCGCCGAGCGCCGCGCCGAGCTTGGGATCGCGCTCGGCGCGTCCGGCGACCAGGACGATGCGACGGCGCGCCTTCAGCTCGCCGCTCAGCCCCTCGAGCGCGGCGAGCGAAGGCTCGGCGGGGGTGCGCGGGCGCGTCACCCACGGCCGGCCGCCGTCGCGCCCGCCGCCGCCCGGCTCCGCGGCCTCGAGCGCGTGGTCGAGCACGAGCGGCTCGCGCAGCGAGAAGTTGAGGTGCACCGGGCCCGGACGCCCGTCGAGCGTGGTCCAGTAGGCGCGGCAGGCGAGCTGGCGCAGCCAGCGAACGCGCTCCGGCGTGGCGACGTGCGCGTCGACCTCCACGAACCACTTCGCCGCGGAGCCGTAGAGCTTGACCTGGTCGATCGCCTGGCCGGCGCCGAGCTGGCGCAGCTCCGGCGGGCGGTCGGCGGTGAGCACGAGCAGCGGGACACGGGCCTCGTGCGCCTCGATCACCGCGGGGGCGTAGTTGGCGGCGGCGGTGCCCGACGTGCACGCGAGCGCCACCGGGCGGCCGCTGGCCTTCGCGAGCCCCAGCGCGAAGAAGGCGCCGCAGCGCTCGTCGATGTGCGAGGTCGCGCGGATCTGCTCCTCGGCGACGAGCGAGAGTACGAGCGGCGTCGACCGCGAGCCGGGGGACGTGCACGCCTCGCGCATTCCGCAGCGGGCGAGCTCGTCGACGAACGCCCGCAGGCCGAGGTAGGTGTCGCGCGGCGTGGTCAAGGGCGGCGGGGCATGATGGGGGCGTGCGCGACGCGCTGGTCCTCCTGCACGGTTTCACCCAGACGCGGCAGAGCTGGCGGCGGACCGTCGCGGCGCTCGGCGGACGCTATCGCGCCGTCGCTCCCGACCTTCCTGGGCACGGCCAGATGAGCGAGCGCCGGCCGGCTTCGCTGGCGGCGA
>JAXDHR010000107.1:0-3034 GCA_034664425.1 Solirubrobacteraceae bacterium | reverse complement strand
GGTAGCGGGCGAGCACGCGGGGTACGGCGGCGGGCGGGTAGTCGAGCGGCCGCTCGACGACCTCGTGGCCGAGCTCGCGCAGCAGCGTCGCCGTGCTCTCGAACCCGCCGAGCTGCTCGACGTCGGCGCGCACGCCGCTGCCCGGCGGTCCCTCGGGCGCCAGCGCGATCCGCAGCCGTCCCGGCTCGCGCTGCGCGGCGTCTACGACGAGGGGCGCTCGCTGCCGCATCCCGAGCGTCTCTCGCGCCGGACGAGGGGCTACATGCGGATCGGGCGTGCCTTCCCGGCCGCCTTGGTCCACCGCGCGGTCGCCGCCGCCGGTGCCGACGCCGCGGTGGTCGATCGGGTGTTCGACGCGGGCTTCGACGTCGCGATGACGCCGATGTTCACGCGCCGGCCGCCGCGCGTCGGCGAGTACGAGGGCCGCGGCGCGCCGTGGACGCTCGCCGGCTCGATCCGCTTCGTGCCGTGGTGCGGGCTGTTCAACCACACCGGCCAGCCCGCCGCCGCCGTGCCGGCGGGCTTCGCCGGCGACGGCTTCCCGCTCTCGGTGCAGCTGATCGGGGCCCCGGACCGCGAGGACGTCCTGCTCTCCCTCTCCGCGCAGCTCGAGCGTGCGCGCGACTGGGCCGCTCACGTCCCCGCACTGGCGCGATGAGCACCGCGCAGCTGCTCACGCTCGCCGAGGACATCGCCCGCGAGGCCGGCGCGCAGCTGCGCGAGGCGTTCGACCGCGGCGATCTCGAGGTGAGCGCCAAGTCGAGCCCGACCGACCTGGTCTCCGAGGCCGACCAGGCGGCTGAGGCGCTGATCCGGAGGCGGCTCGCGGGCGCGCGACCCGAGGACGGGATCCTCGGCGAGGAGGAGGGCGACACGCCCGGCACGAGCGGCGTGCGCTGGATCGTCGACCCGCTCGACGGCACGACGAACTTCCTCTTCGGGGTTCCACAGTGGGCGGTCTCGGTCGCGTGCGAGGACGCCGACGGCGGGCTCGCCGGCACCGTGTACGACGCGATGCGCGACGAGCTCTGGAGCGCGGAGCGCGACGGTACGCCGACCTGCAACGGCGCCGCGATCAGCGCGTCGCGCGCGGACGACCTGGCGCAGGCGCTGATCGCCACGGGCTTCGGCTACGACAGCGCGGTGCGCGCGCGCCAGGGAGAGCTCGTCGCCGCGCTGCTGCCCCGGGTGCGCGACGTCCGCCGGCTCGGGGCGGCGGCGCTCGACCTCGCCTGGGTCGCCGCGGGCCGCATGGACGCGTTCTACGAGCGCGGGCTGAAGGCGTGGGACCGCGCCGCAGGGGAGCTGCTGTGCATGCGAGCGGGACTCGAGCTGGTCGAGCTCCCGGCCGAGGGCATCATGCCCGAGGGCGTGCTGATCGCTCCGGCGGGGCTGGTCGCGCCGCTGCGCGAGCTCGTCGGGCACGCCTGATCCCTGCGCGCGCAGGGTAGGAGGGCGTCATGATCATCGGAGCCGTCATCGCCTTCTGCGTGCTGATCCTGATCCTCGCCTTCCTGATGCCGCGGCTGTCGCGCCACCCGGAGCGGGCCGGTCAGAAGGTGATCAACACGGGCGGCCGCGGCGCGGGCAAGGCGCCCGGCAAGCTCGGCCGCTGGCTGCGCAAGCCGTTCGACACCTCATCGCGGGCGGTGAGCAAGAGCGGCAGCACCGGGCGGCGCGGCCGCTCCAAGCTGCCCCTCTGAGGGCGTCGCTAGGACGCCGTCGCCGGAGCGCCGGTCGGATCGAGCCCGGCGCGCAGCTCGCGCACCGCCTCACGGTAGGCGCGCTCGTCGCCGCCGAGCAGGTGCGTGCCCCAGCGGACGCCGTTGTGCACGTGCGGGACCTCGTCGGCGAGCAGGTAGTCGAAGACCCGCGCGATCGTGTCCTGCCCGAGCTCGAGCAGCACCTTGCGGCGGTGCGAGTGGCGCCACATCGCCTTCTGCTCGCTCGTGCCGTTGAAGAGCGCCAGGCGCCCCAGCAGGTCGAGCGCGTAGATCGACTTGAAGTAGCCGAACCCGACCGGGTAATCGCCCCAGTGGCAGCCCAGCTCGGTCGCCATCAGCCGGTCGTGGATCTCGGCGTGGCGGATCTCGTCCCAGCACTGGCGCGCCATGTCGACGTGGAACTCCCAGGGCATGTCGGGATGCTCGTGCGAGTTGCGGGCCATCAGCTCGGCGGCGCACAGCTCGGCGTCCATCAGGCCGTGGAAGAAGTGGCGCTGCTCCTCGGGGTCCGAGGGGACGTGGTTCTCGTCGCCGTTGACGTACAGCTCGTCGGTCAGGTACGGGTCGCCATCGGGCGTGACGCGCACGAACGCGTCACGGGCCGGCTCGTCGAGCGGCGCCATGATCCGCAGGGGTCGCGTCTCGCGCAGGCGGATCGCGAGCGCGCCGAGGTCCTCGATCGCGGGCGCGTCGGCGCCCTCGCGCGGGCCAAGCTCGAGGATGTGGCGCTCCTGGCGGTGCAGCAGCTGGGTCAGCAGCCGCGCGGACGGCTCGTCGAGCAGCGGATCGAGGTTCGCGAGGTGCACGCGGATCGCGGCGAGCAGCGCCGGCTTGAGCTCGCCGTAGGCGATCGCGAGGTAGGCGCTCGCGTTCTCGGCCTCGTTGGCCCGGTCCAGCAGCGCCGCGAGCGTCTCCGACGGCGCGCCGGGGTACTCGCTCGGCGTGCGCAGCTCGTAAAGCCGGCGGCGGATCTTCGTCACCGTGCGCGCGTCGTCGTGGAGGTGGTCGCCGAGCGCGTACTTGACCTCGAGCCGCGGCTCGAGCGCGAGCCAGCCTGACCCCAGATGCACGAGCTCGCGCAGCACGTGGAAGTAGTTCGAGAAGCGGATCGCGTTCTCGTCGACGTCGTAGCCTCCCGTGAGGGGCTCAGGGCTGGTGGCCATGGAGCACCTCCTCCTCTCCGTCGTCCTCTTCGGCGAGGAGCCGGCGCTTGTGGCGCCCGATCACGCTGGGGAGCAGGCCGCCCCCGGCGCTGACGTTCACGACGGCGCGGTCCGAGATACGGGTGATCGAGCCGGCGTAACGGCCTC
>JAXDHR010000106.1:0-12516 GCA_034664425.1 Solirubrobacteraceae bacterium | reverse complement strand
GCCAGGCGTCGCGGTGGCGCCGGGCGTGGCTGTGGAGCTCGGGGTCGAGGTCGCGAAGGGCGTCCCGGTGGGCGTGCTGGTCGGATCGGCCGGCACTGTGGTCTGCACGGGCGAGGGGTACGGCGAGGCCTGAGCCGTCTGCGTCGCGGCGGGCGTCGAGGTCGGCGCCTGCGTCGGCACTTCGGTTGGAACCGTCGTGGGCGCTGTCGAGGCCGTAGCGGCCGCGGTCGCCGTCGCCTCCGGCGTGGAGCCGGGCGTGGCGTCCTGACCGCGTGCGAGCGCGCCGAGCGACGCCGCGAAGAGGGCGGCGCCGGCGAGGCCGGTGGCGAGGATGCGACGCGTCAAGATGAAGACAGGGGGTCCACGGGGCAACCGCCTCGAGGGCGGGCTGGCCCTCTCACAGTCGGCATCGCGTCCGTGCATCTTGAGTTCGGGGGTCTTCGTTCAGGCCTGCACCCCACCTCCCCGCCGACCCCGTACACGGTATCAAGCTTTGATCGAGCCTGAGTGTTGATGGGTTTACGGGAAACTCGGTGGCGCGCGATGATGCAGCGGCAATGGATGAGCCGATCCTGCGCCCCGGCACCGCTCGCGACGTTCCCGAACTCGTGGAGACCGTTCGCCAGGGGTTCGAAACCTATCGCGCCTGGGCGCCGCGCGGCTGGGAGCCTCCCGAGCGCGAGCTGCACGTCAGCGGCGTGCGTGGCCGCCTGGCCGAGCCGGGCTCCTGGTGCGAGGTCGCCGAGGCGGGCGGACAGATCGCCGGCCAGGTCGGCACCGTGCCGGCCCGCGGCGCGCCGCACGCCGCGCACATCTGGATGCTGTTCCTGCGTGAGCCGTGGTGGGGGACCGGGCTCGCCGCGCGGCTGCTGGCCCGCGCGGACGCCGCCGCGATCGCCGCGGGGCAGGCCGAACTGCGGCTGCAGACGCCCTCCGAGCACGCCCGGGCGCGCGCGTTCTACGAGCGCGAGGGCTTCGAGCGGCGCGGCGAGCCCCTGTACGAGCCGATGCTCGGTCTCGTGCTCGTGAGCTATCGGCGGCGCGCGCGGGCGACGGACTAGCTGGGAGGATCCGCCCGTGCCGCTCCGCCGCCGGATCCCCGAGCGTGCCGCCCCGATCCTCGAGGATGCGGCCGAGCGCGGGCGCGTGTCGGTGCGCGCGCGCCTGCAGCGGATCCGCGTCGCGTGGCGCTCGGTGGTCCAGGCGGGGCTCGCGGCCGCGGTCGCGTACCTGATCGCGACGAAGCTGATCGGCCATCCGCGGCCCTTCTTCGCCCCGGTTGCGGCGATCATCACGCTCGGGCTCGCCTTCTCCGAGCGCGGCCGCCGAGCCTACGAGCTCGCGCTCGGCGTGGCGCTCGGGATCGCGGTCGGCGACGTGCTGATCACCGTGACCGGCGTCGGCGCCTGGCAGCTCGCTCTGGTCGTGATGCTGGCCATCTGCCTGGCACTGCTGGTCGGGCGCAGCCAGCTGCTGGTCAACCAGGCGGCGGTCTCGGCGGCTCTGGTCGCCACGCTGCAGCCGCCCTCGGGCGGGATCACCTTCGCCCGCTTCGTGGACGCGCTCGTCGGCGGCGCGACGGCGCTGATCGTCAACGGGATCGTCCTGCCGGTGAACCCGCAGCACCTCGTCCAGCGCGCCGCGCGCCCCGTGCTCGACGAGCTCGCGGGGACGCTCGAGGACGTCGCGCAGGCGCTGGCCGAGCGCGACCGCGACCGGACGGAGGACGCACTCGATCGCGCCCGCGCGATCGACGAGCTCTCGGGCCGCTTCGCCGATGCGGTCACCAGCGGCCACGAGGCGACGCGCTTCGCGCCGCAGCGCCGCCGCTACCGCCCCGTCATGGACGAGTGGGGCGAGATGGCGCGCGCGATCGATCTGGCCGTGCGCAACGTGCGCGTACTCGCCCGCGGCGCGATCCGCGCGCTCCGGCTCGACGAGAACGTTCCGCCCGACGTCGTCACCGCGCTCCAGGAGCTCGCCGCCGCCGTGCGGGCCGTCGACGGCGCGCTCGCGGAGGGCGGCGACCTCGACGCCGTCCGCGCCCCCGCGCTGCGTGCGGCCGCTCGCGCCTCGCACGTGCTCGAGACCACCACGAACATGTCGGTCTCGGTGATCGTGGGTCAGATCCGCTCGACCGCCACCGACCTGCTGACCGGGACCGGGATGGAGGCCGACGGGGCCGCCGAGGCGGTCACGCATGCCGCCGAGAGCGCCTAGATCTGCTCCCGAGGGCACCAGTACGTCGTGCGGCCGCCGATCGTGGCGCGTTCGAGCGTCGCGCCGCAGCGGGGGCACGCCGCGCCGCGCGCGCGGTGGGAGACGAAGGCGCCCGTGTGGACGCCGCCCTTGCGGATCGCCGAGCGCGTCGCCGCCCGCAGTGCGCGCCGCAGCGCGTCGAGTTCGGCGACCGAGAGCCCGCCCGCGGGGCGCCGCGGCGAGATCCGCGCCTGCCACAGCGTCTCGTCTGCGAGCAGGTTGCCGACGCCGGCGATCACGCCCTGATCGAGCAGCCGCGCCTTGATCGGCGCCGTCCCGCGGCCGACCCGCGCGCGGAACGCGGCGCGGCTCACCAGCGCGGCGTCCGGCCCGACGTGCGAGAAGTCCGGCGCCAGCACCGCGCGCCCGAGCCGGCGCTTGTCACGCAGCGCGAGCCGGCCGCCGCCGGCGAACTCGAGCGCGAAGCGGTCCCAGCTGCGCTCGGCCGGCGGCTCGTCGACCACGATCCGCCCGGCCATCCCGAGGTGCAGGCCCAGCTCCGGGCCGTCGCCATCGGTCTCGGCCCAAAGGAACTTGCCGCGCCGATGGGCCGCGGTGAGCCGCCGCCCGATGAGTGCGGCCGCGATGTCGCCGGGCGCGTGCGGGCGCGACACGTAGGTGTCGCCGTCGTCGACGGCGACGATCTCGCGTCCCAGCACCCGCTCGATCTGCAGGCGGGCGCGCTCGGCCTCGGGAAGCTCGGGCATCGCTGCCTGAGGCTACGGGGCCGCGCCGCCGCGGCCCATCGGAACGGCGCGTTTGCCAGGATGGGGCGACCCATGGCCGCCACTTCCGCGCTGACCCCGTCCCGCACCGTCCGCCCGCGCCGCACCTGCCACGCGGTGCCCGGCTCGAGCGAGCGCTTCCTCGCCAAGGCCGCCGGCCTGACCGCCGACGAGGTCTTCCTCGACCTCGAGGACGCCGTCGCCCAGGGCGAGAAGGAGAGCGCGCGGGAGCTCGTGACGGGCACCCTGCGCGGGGTCGACTTCGCCGCGCCGACCGTCGTCGTGCGCGTCAACGGCACCGACACCCCGCACTACTACAAGGACCTGATCGCGGTCGTCGAGCAGGCCGGCCACCGGCTCGACGCGATCATGCTGCCGAAGGTGCGCACCCCCGGCGACGTCGAGATGACCGACAAGCTGCTGACTCAGATCGAGGCCGCGCAGGGCTTCGAGATCGGGCGCATCGGCATCGAGGCGCAGATCGAGGACGCCGCGGGCCTGCTCGCCTGCGAGGCGATCGCCGCGGCCTCGCCGCGGATGGAGACGCTGATCTTCGGGCCGGGCGACTACTCCGCTGCGATCGGCATCCCGATCACCACGATCGGCGGCGTGCCGGACGGCTATCCCGGCGACCACCTCAACTACGTCTACTCTCGGCTGGTCGTCGCCGCGCGCGCAGCCGGCATCCAGGCCATCGACGGCCCCTATGGCGCCATCAAGGACCTCGACGGCCTCCGCGAGCGCGCCCGACTGGCCGCGGCCCTCGGGCTCGACGGCAAGTGGACGATCCACCCGGGCCAGATCGAGGTGGTCAACGAGGTCTTCACGCCCACCCGCGAGCAGTGGGAGCGCGCGGAGGCGATGCTCGCGGCGTACGCCGAGGCCGACAGCGCGGGTCACGGTGCCGCGATGTTCGACGGCGAGATGATCGACGAGGCCAACCGCAAGATGGCCCAGCGCCTGGCCGGCGCCGGCCGCGCGGCGGGCTACGGGGACTGAGCCGTGCGCGCCGGGCGCATCGCCGGCCTGACGGCCACGCTCGTCCTGGGCGCGGCCGGCGCTGCCTCGGCGGCGGAGGTCGACGTCGGCGTGTCACCCTCCGACGCCGCGCTGGGCACGCTGCACACCGCGTCGGGCCAGATGCGCGACGATGCCGGCGCGGCGCTCGCCGGGCGCCGGATCTCGCTGCAGGTTCGCCCGTTCCCGTTCACGGGCGCCTGGCGGACGGTCGACCACGCGACGACCGATGCCAAGGGCCGCTACGCGATCGACGACGTCGAGCTCGATCGCAACACCGACTTGCGCGTCGTGGCGTTCGACGGCACCGCGAGCGGGATCGCGCGGGCGTTCACCTATCCGGCCCACCGGCTCGCCTACAAGGTCGTGGGCAAGCGCCGGATCCGGCTCACGCAGACGTATCGGACCCCACGTGACGTCCGGCTGCGCAGGCGGACGCTGTTCTACGTCGGCAGCGGCTCGGCGACCAGCGCGCGCGTCAGCGCCCGCGGCAAGACCAAGCGGCTGCGCGCCGGGCGCTTCCGCTCCGTGGTCACGGTGACGCTGCCGCGGGCCTTCCGCGGCCGCTTCCAGTACGCGAGCTGCTTCGCGTACACGCCGGGCAGCGGCATGGGCGACCCGGCCCGGGGCTGCCCGAAGCGCTACGCCTTCTAGACGAGCCTGCCGCCGACAGACTCCTAGAAGCCGTACGCGGACGCCAGCTCCGGATCGCGCTCGGCCAGCCGCCGGGCCAGGTCGACCATGACCTTGGACTGCTTCCAGGTCGCGTCGTCCTGCATCTTGCCGTCGATCATGTGCACGCCCTGGCCGTCGGGGATCGCCTCGAGCACCTTCTTGGCGAAGGCGACCTCGTCCGGATCGGGGGAGAACACCCGCTTCGCGATGTCGATCTGGACCGGGTGCAGTGACCAGGCGCCGACGCAGCCGAGGATGAAGGCCGAGCGGAACTGCGCCTCGCAGCCCTCGACGTCCTTGATGTCGCCGAACGGGCCGTAGTAGGGCAGGATCCCCGCCGCGGCGCAGGCGTCGACCATGCGCGACAGCGAGTAGTGCCACAGATCCTGCTGGCTCCCGGACCGGGACCCATCCGCCTCCCCGCCGTCCGCCTCGGGATCCGCGAGCACGCGGTAGCCGGGATGCCCGCCGCCGACGCGCGTGGTCTTCATCCGCCGCGAGGCGGCGAGATCGGCCGGCCCGAGGCTCATGCCCTGCATGCGCGGCGAGGCCGAGGCGATCTCCTCGACGCGGTTGACGCCCTGCGCGGTCTCGAGCAGCGCGTGCACGAGGATCGGCCGCCCCACCCCGGCTCGCGCCTCGAGCTGGGCCAGCAGCCGGTCGACGTAGTGGATGTCCTCGGGCCCCTCGACCTTGGGGACCATGATCACCTCGAGCACGTCGCCGATCTCGGCGACGAGCGTGGTCAGCTCGTCCAGCACCCACGGCGACTCGAGCGCGTTCACGCGCGTCCAGAGCGCGGCGGAGCCGAGATCGATGTCCTTGCCGACGCGCACGAGTCCGGCCAGCGCCGCCTCCTTGTTCTCGACCGCGATCGCGTCCTCGAGGTTGCCCAGCACGACGTCGGCGCGCCCCGCGATGTCGGGGAGCTTGCCGACGATCCTCTCGTTGGAGGGGTCGAAGAAGTGGATCATCCGGGAGGGGGTCTGCGGGATCTCGCGGACGGGGTCGGGCGCGCCGATCGCGAGCGGCGCGAAGAACTGTCGGGGGTGTCGCATGGGGCGGGATGGTTTCATGCCGAGACCATGAGCACCGACAGCACCCAGAGCGTCGACACCGATCAGAAGACCCGGGAGGCCAGCGGCGGTCATCCCTACGGCCGCTACTTCGAGGAGTTCGAGGAGGGCGCGGTCTACAAGCACTGGCCCGCCAAGACCGTCACCGAGGGCGACGATCACCTCTTCTGCCTGCTGACCATGAACCACCACCCGCTGCACATCAACGACGTCTACGCGGCGCAGTCCCAGCAGGGCCGCAACGTCGTGGTGGGGCCCTACGTCTACTCGCTGGCGCTCGGGATGAGCGTCTCGGACATCTCCGGCAAGGCGATCGCCAACCTCGCGACCGAGTCGCTGAGCCACCCGAACCCCGTCTTCCACGGGGACACGCTGTTCGCCGAGACGGAGGTGCTGGAGAAGCGCGAGTCGCGTTCCAAGCCCGACCGCGGCACGGTCAAGGTGCACACCCGCGTCCTCAACCAGGACGGCGTGCTGGTGGCCGAGTTCAAGCGGCTCGTGCTCGTGCCCAGGACCTCCCCGACCGGGTAGGCCCCTTCCCAACGCGGAGGTTCGTCCAGGTATGACAAAGTGTCCGTGATCGCAACGACCGAGTGAGGCTGAAACCCGACGTGACGATCGAATCCCCAGAGTTGACCTCGAACCGCAGTCTTCTGGAGTGGGTCCAGGAGGTGGCGGAGCTGACCCAGCCCGACGCCGTGCAGTGGTGCGACGGGTCGGCCGAAGAGTACGACCGCCTCTGCCAGGAGCTCGTGGAGGCGGGCACCTTCGAGCGGCTCTCGGACGCGAAGCGCCCGAACTCCTACCTGGCCCTCTCGGATCCGGGCGACGTCGCACGCGTCGAGGACCGCACGTTCATCTGCTCCGAACGCGAGCGCGACGCGGGGCCGACGAACAACTGGCGTGATCCCGAGGAGATGCGCGCCACGCTGCGCGAGCGGTTCGCCGGGTCGATGCGCGGGCGCACGATGTACGTCGTGCCGTTCTCGATGGGGCCGCTCGGCTCGCCGATCGCCGAGGTCGGCGTCGAATGCACCGACTCGGCCTACGTGGCGGTGTCCATGCGGATCATGACCCGCATGGGCCAGGCCGCGCTCGACGCGCTCGGCGACGACGGCGACTTCGTCCCCTGCCTGCACTCGGTCGGCGCTCCGCTGCAGCCTGGCGAGACCTCGGGCCCGTGGCCGTGCAACGAGGACAAGTACATCGTCCACTTCCCCGAGACGCGCGAGATCTGGTCCTACGGGTCGGGCTACGGCGGCAACGCGCTGCTGGGCAAGAAGTGCTTCGCGCTGCGCATCGCGTCGGTGATGGCGCGCGACGAGGGCTGGCTCGCCGAGCACATGCTGATCCTCAAGGTCACCTCGCCCGAGGGCGACGTCAAGTACCTCACCGGCGCGTTCCCGAGCGCCTGCGGCAAGACGAACCTGGCGATGCTGATCCCCACGCTCGAGGGCTGGACCGTCGAGACGGTCGGCGACGACATCGCGTGGATGAAGTTCGGCGACGACGGCCGGCTGTACGCAGTCAACCCGGAGGCGGGCTTCTTCGGCGTCGCGCCGGGCACCGGCGAGAGGACGAACCCGAACGCGATCGCGACCGCCCGGGCCAACTCGGTCTTCACCAACTGCGCGAGGACCGACGACGGCGACGTCTGGTGGGAGGGGCTCACCGACGAGCCTCCGGCCCACCTGGTCGACTGGAGGGGCAACGGCTGGACGCCGGAGGCCGAGGCGCCCGCCGCCCATCCCAACGCTCGCTTCACGGTGCCGGCCGAGCAGTGCCCGTCGATCGCGCCCGAGTGGGCGGACCCGCAGGGCGTGCCGATCGATGCGTTCCTGTTCGGCGGCCGGCGCTCGAGCGTCGTCCCGCTGGTGCGCGAGGCGTTCGACTGGGAGCACGCTGTCTTCATGGGCGCAACGATGAGCTCGGAGACGACTGCGGCCGCGGCCGGTCAGGTCGGCCAGCTGCGCTTCGACCCGTTCGCGATGCTGCCGTTCTGCGGCTACAACATGGCCGACTACTTCGCCCATTGGCTGAAGATCGGTGCGCGGGACGGCGTCCAGCTGCCGAAGGTCTTCTACGTCAACTGGTTTCGCAAGGACGAGTCCGGGAAGTTCCTGTGGCCCGGCTTCGGCGACAACTCGCGCGTGCTGGCGTGGATCGTCGAGCGCTGCGCGGGCCGTGCCGAGGCGGTCGAGACGCCGATCGGCCTCGTCCCGGCCGAGGGCGCGCTCGACACCAGGGGCCTCGACCTCGCGCCCGAGGCGCTGCGCGCGCTGCTGACCGTCGACGAGGACGGCGTCAAGGCCGAGCTGCCGCAGACGCGCGACCACCTCGAGCAGTTCGGCGACGACCTCCCCGCGGAGGTCACCCGCCAGCTCGACCAGCTGGTCGACCGGCTCGGCTGAACGGATGAGTGCCATCCGCCCGGCGGCTGCACGTCGCCGGGCGGGTGCGCCATGATGCAGCCGTGAGCCTCGCTGCGGAGACCGGGGCGGCATCGGGCCGACCCGAGGACCGGCTGCCGGATCCGATCGCCGCGCGCGCGCCGGCGGCCCAGCGCGACGCCGTCGCGGCGTTCGCCCGAGCCTACCTGCGCCGCGCGGCCGGTGACACGGCGGACGGGCTGTCCGACGAGGACCTGACCGCCGAGGTGCTGAGCGCGTTCGCCTTCGCCGACCGGCGCCCCGCCGGCGAGCCGCTCGCCGTGCGCGCACTCAACCCGACGCGCGAGCGCGATGGCTACCAGCCGCTCGGCTCGGTGCTCGAGACGAACTCCGACGACTGGCCGTTCCTCGTCGACTCGGTGACCGCCGAGCTCGAGGCGCACGGGCTGTGCGTCGTGCGCCTGCGCCATCCGATCGTCGGCGTCGAACGCACGCCGGGCGGCCGGATCGCGGCGGTGCGCCACCCGCGCGACTCGGCGCGGCGCGAGTCGGTGATGCACTTCGACCTCGACCGCCGGCTCGACGACGGCGAGCTCGCGGCGCTCGAGGCGGCCGTCGCGGGCGTGCTCCGCGCGGTGCGGGCCACCGTGACCGACTTCCCGGCGATGTCGGCGCGCGTGGGCGACATGACGGCGCTGGCGCGCGCGGGCGCCGACCGCTACGCACCGGACGAGGTGCGGGAGGTCACCGACTTCCTGGGGTGGCTGCTGCGCGGCAACTTCGTCCTGCTCGGCGCCCGCGACTACGACTTCTCGGGCGAGGTCATCCGGGTCGTGCCCGGGTCGGGGCTCGGGATCCTGCGCGAGGAGTCCGCCTCCACCTACGCGAACGGCGTGGCGCTCGCCGACCTCCCGCCCGGGGTGCGCGCACGGGCGACGAGCGGCGAGCTGATGATCGTGTCCAAGACCAACCGCGTCTCGGCCGTCCACCGCCGCGAGCGGATGGACTACGTCGGCGTGCGGCGGGTCGCGCCCGACGGCACGATCACCGGCGAGTCGCGGCTGCTCGGGCTGTTCACCACGAAGGCGTACGCCGAGCCGGCCTCCGAGACGCCGCTGCTGCATCGCAAGCTGCGCCGGGCGCTCGACGCCGAGGACCTGATCGAGGGCTCGCACGACTACAAGGCCGCCGTCGCGGTCTTCGACTCGTTCCCGAAGGACGAGCTGTTCGCGGCGCCGATCGAGGACCTGCAGCGCGCGGTCAGGGCGCTGATGGCGCTCGAGGGCACCGACCGGGTCCGCCTGCTCGCCCGTCGCGACCCGGACGGACGCAGCGCGTCGATCATCCTCTCGCTGCCGCGCGAGCGCTATGGCACGCGGCTCGTCGAGGGCATGGAGGCCTACCTGCGCCAGCGCTTCCCCGGCGCCGATGTCACGCCCCACCACGTGCTCGAGGAGGGCGCACGGGTCCGGGTGCACTACACGGTCCATGACGCCGGCGGCCTGCCAAGCTTCTCGCCCGGGGAGCTGCAGGAGGAGGCCGTCCGGCTCGCCCGCACCTGGGACGACGAGGTGCGAGGGGTCCTGCTCGAGCGCCACGGGGCCGCGCGCGGGCGGGCGCTGGCCGAGGCCTGGGTGCGGCACTTCCCCGACCACTACCAGGGCTACACCGAGGTCGAGCTCGTCGCCCACGACGTCGTCTGCCTGGACCGCCTCGCCGACGGCGAGAGCGTGGTCGTCTCGCTGCAGCCGGTCGCCGCGGGAACGCAGACGCGCGTCGCGCTCTACAAGCGCGGCGCGAAGGTCGAGCTCTCGACCGTGATGCCGATGCTCGAGGACCTCGGCCTGCGCGTGGTCGAGGAGATCGCCACGCGGCTCGTCGACGCCGAGGACGAGACCTGGGTCCAGGAGTTCCGCGTGCTCGGCCCTGGCGGCGTGCCCGTCGACCTCGACGCCGCCGGCGAGCGGCTGGCGGGCACGATCGCCGCCGTCTACCGCGGCGAGGCCGAGTCGGATCCGCTCAACCGCCTCGTCATCGCCGCGGGGCTGGACCGCGACCAGCTCGCGATCCTGCGCGCCTACCGCAAGTACCGCCAGCGGGTCGGCTCGCGCTTCACCGAGGGCTATCAGAACGACGTGCTGGCTGCCAACGCCGGCGTGACCGCCAAGCTCGTGCGGTACTTCGAGCTGCGCTTCGGGGCGGCCGGAGTCGGCGCGCCCCGCGACGAGGCG
Organism: Solirubrobacteraceae bacterium; assembly: GCA_034664425.1. Classification (GTDB taxonomy): domain Bacteria; phylum Actinomycetota; class Thermoleophilia; order Solirubrobacterales; family Solirubrobacteraceae; genus DATBDM01. The sequence continues at coordinate 2,143 of JAXDHR010000106.1, read as the reverse complement.
GCCGAAGCGGCGCTGCGCGAGGCGATACTCGCCGACCTCGACGACGTCGTGTCGCTCGACCACGACCGGATCCTGCGCAACCAGCTGGCCGTGATCGACGCGACCCTGCGGACGAACGCGTACCAGACCCGCGCGCCGCACGACGCGCTGGCGTTCAAGATCCGCTCCGCCGACGTGCCGGCGATGCCCCAGCCCGCGCCGCTCGTCGAGGTCTACGTCTACGGCGCCGAGGTCGAGGGGATCCACCTGCGCGGCGGCCCGATCGCGCGCGGCGGGATCCGCTGGTCGGACCGGATGGACTACCGCACCGAGGTCTTCGGGCTGATGCGCGCGCAGCTGACCAAGAACGCGATCATCGTCCCGGCGGGCGCGAAGGGCGGCTTCATCGTCAAGCATCCGCCGAGCGACCGCACGCAGCTGCGCGCCGCCGTCGAGCGCGAGTACGCGACCTACATCCGCGCGCTGCTCGCCGTCACGGACAACCTCGTGGACGGCAGGGTCGTGCACCCGGAGGGTGTGCGCGTGCTCGACGACGACGACACCTACCTCGTCGTCGCCGCCGACAAGGGCACCGCGACGTTCTCCGATCTCGCGAACGCGATCTCCCGCGACGCCGGCTTCTGGCTCGACGACGCCTTCGCGTCCGGCGGATCCTCCGGCTATGACCACAAGGGCCTCGGGATCACCGCGCGCGGCGCCTGGGAGTCGGTCAAGCGCCACTTCCGCGAGCTCGGCCTCGATCCGGCGGTCGACCAGTTCACCGCCGTCGGGATCGGCGACATGTCCGGCGACGTGTTCGGCAACGGGATGCTGCTCTCGGACAAGCTCGAGCTGATCGGCGCCTACGACCACCGCCACGTCTTCCTCGATCCCGCGCCCGATCCGGGGGTGGCGTTCGCCGAGCGCAGGCGGCTGTTCGAGCTCGGCGGCTCCTCGTGGGACGACTACGACCGCGCGAAGATCTCCGCGGGCGGCGGGGTCTGGCCGCGCAGCGCGAAATCGATCCTGCTCTCGCCGCAGGTGCGCGATGCCCTCGGCGTCGAGGACGAGCGGCTCGCGCCGACCGACCTGATCCGGGCGATCCTGCGCGCGCCGGTCGACCTGCTCTGGAACGGCGGCATCGGCACCGTCGTCAAGGCCTCGACCGAGTCCGACGAGGACGCCCAGGACCGCTCGAGCGACGCGATCCGCGTCGACGCCGCCCAGCTGCGCTGCCGCGTCGTGGGCGAGGGCGGCAACCTCGGCTTCACCCGCCGTGCGCGCGTCGAGTTCGCCGCACGGGGCGGCCACATCAACGCCGACTTCATCGACAACTCCGCGGGCGTGGACATCTCCGACCACGAGGTCAACCTGAAGGTCCTGCTCGGCCTCGCCGAGCGCCGCGGGGAGCTGACCCGCGACGCGCGCGACGCGCTGCTGCGAGCGGTCACCGACGACGTTGTCGCCCACGTCCTCTACGACTCGTTCCTGCAGGCGCAGATCATCGCCCAGGAGGTCGAGCGCTCCGCGACGCGGATGTACGCCTACGAGGACCTGATGGCGCTGCTGCAGGCCCGCGGCATGCTCGAGCGCGCCGACGAGGGCCTGCCCGACACGGAGGAGATCGCCGAGCGGCGGCGCTCGCAGCGCGGGATGGAGCGCCCGGAGCTGGCCGTGCTGGTCGCCTACGCCAAGCGCTGGGTCGCGCGCGCGCTGCAGGAGTCGGACTTCGTCGACGAGCCGTGGCTGGAGCGCGACCTGCGCGACTACTTCCCCGACGCCGTCGTCGCGCGCTTCGCGCACCTGCTCGACGAGCATCCGCTGCGCCGCGAGCTGCTGTGCATGATCAACGCCAACGCCGTCGTCAACGCGCTCGGGCCGACGTTCGTCTCGCAGATCGTCGCCGAGCGGGCGGCCGAGGTGCCGGCGGTCGTGCGCGCCTACCGGATCGCGCTCGAGGTCACCGACGCGAGCGCGGCCTGGGACGAGATCGAGCGGCTCGACGGCGTCGACCGTGCCATCCAGGCCGAGCTGATGGGCGGCGTCGACGCGTTCGTGGAGACCGTCACGCGCTGGTTCGTCGCCTGGCCGCCCGAGGGCTCGATTGACGAGAGCGCGGCGGTCGGGCGCGCCGGCTTCGACGAGCTCGGCCGCGTGCTCGGCG
>JAXDHR010000105.1:0-81093 GCA_034664425.1 Solirubrobacteraceae bacterium | reverse complement strand
CGTGCGATCAACGCACGCACGCCGGATTGCGGCGGATGGGGAGCGCTACGCGCGCTGCGGTGCGAGCCCCGCGGCCTCCGAGATGGCGTCGAGCTCGTCCTGGGAGAGCTCGAGCTCGGCCGCCCCCAGCGAGTCGGTGATCGTCTCGGGACGGCTCGCCCCGGGGATCGGGATCATCACCGGGCTGAGGGCGAGCAGCCACGCCAGCGCGACCTGCTGGGGCGAGACGCCGTGCGCCTGCGCCGTGTCCTTGACCGGGTTGTGGCTGCCGGCGGCGTCGGACGCGTTGGCGATGCCGCCCAGCGGCGACCACGGCAGGAAGGCGATCCCGTGCTGCTCGCACAGCGCGACCTCGCCCTTGCTGACCGGCGATGGGTACTCGAGCGAGAGCTGGTTCTGCACGGAGACGAGCTCGACCATCGAGCGGGCCACCTCGATCTGGTCGCGGTCGGCGTTGGAGATGCCGATCCAACGCACCTTGCCCTGGTCCTGGAGCTCCTTGAGCGCACCGATCGACTCGGCGTAGGGCACGGCCGGATCCGGACGGTGGTACTGGTAGAGGTCGATGCGGTCGGTCTCGAGCGCCTTCAGCGAGGCCTCGCACGCCTCCTTGAGGTGCTTCGGCGAGCCGTCGAGCGGCCAGTCCTGGCCGTCGCGCAGGTGCCCGCCCTTGGTGGCGACGATGACGCCATCCCGGCGCCCGCGCAGGGCCTTGGCGATCAGGCGCTCGTTGTGCCCGACGTCCGTGTGGTCCTTGGAGTAGGCGTCGGCCGTGTCGATCAGGTTCACGCCGGCATCAAGGGCGGCGTGGATCGTGCGGATCGACTGCGCCTCCTCGGGCCGGCCCTCGAGCGACATCGGCATGCCGCCGAGACCGATGGGGAAGACGTCGGCGTCCGCGAGCTTTCGAGTGGTGGCCATGCCCCTTGGCTGCCCGGTCGTTGCGCGAGCAAACGCATCGTGGCGGCCGGCAGCACGGATGGGGGGTGTCTCACCTACACGTCGCTGAACACCACGTCCTCCGGCGGGACGTCGTCGCGCAGCCCGCGATAGACCGGATGGCGCAGCGTCCGCGCCGACGTCCATTCGCTGTAGTCGACCGCGGCGACCAGCGTCGGCTCGACGAAGCGCGCCGCGCGCGGCGGCTGGCGCCCAGTGAACGGCGACGAGTCGCGCGCGAGCCCGGCGAGCAGGCCGCCCAGCCGCTCGAGCTCCGCCTGGTCGAAGCCCGTCCCCACGCGCCCCGCGTAGCGCAGCTCGTTCCTGCCTCGGCCTGCGGGCTCGTCACCGCTTCGCTCGTCCATGTAGCCCACGAGCAGCGCGCCGAGGCGGCCGGAGCGGTTGCCCTCGCCCGGCATCCAGCCGCCGACGACGACGTCGGTGCGGCGCACGTTCTTGACCTTGATCCAGTTCCCCGAGCGACGCCCGGGCGTGTAGGGGCAGTCCGTGCGCTTGGCGAGGATCCCCTCGAGCCCCTGGGCGCGCGAGGCGCCGAGCAGCGCCTCGCCGTCGCCGACGTGGTGCGCCGGTGCCTGCCACGAGCGTCCCGCCAGCTGCAGGCCGGCCAGCGCCTCGCGCCGCTCGAGGTACGGCGCCGCCATCAGCGAGCGGCCGTCGAGGTAGAGCAGGTCGAAGGCGATGTAGGTGACCGGCTCGCGCTCGGCCAGCCGCCGCACGGCGGGCTCGGAGGTCAGGTGCATACGGCTCTGGAGGCGCTGGAAGCTCGGCCGGCCGTCCGGTCCCAGCGCGACGACCTCGCCGTCGAGGACCGCCTCGTGGGAGCCGAGCGCGCGTCCCATCCCGCGCAGCTCGGGGTAGCGCGCGGAGACATCGCGCCCGGTGCGCGCCTGCAACCGCACACGGCCGCCCTCGACGAACGCGATCACCCGCACACCGTCCCACTTGATCTCGTACGCCCAGCGCCCGTCCTCGCGCGGCAGGGGGCCCGAGCGGGCCAGCATCGGCTCGATCCGCTCGGGCATGGGCTCCCGCTCCGGGTCCTCCGGCGGGTCCATGCGGTGGATCATCCAGTCCTTGCCGTGCGTGCGGAACAGGACGTAGCGGCCGCGGGCGCGCTCGCCGTGGAGCGTGACCATGACCTCGTCGTCACGGAACTTGTGCAGCTCGTAGGTGCCGCGGTCCCAGATCCGCATCGTCCCCGCGCCGTACTCGCCGGCCGGGATCTCACCATGGAACTCGAGGTACTCGAGCGGATGATCCTCGGTGCGCACCGCGAGGTGGTTGCGCGCCGGGTCGGGCGGGATCCCCTTCGGGACGGCCCACGAGGCGAGCGCCCCGTCGTGCTCCAGCCGCAGGTCCCAGTGCAGCGCCCGCGCATGGTGCTCCTGGACGACGAAGCGCGGATCCGGCGCCGCCTCGGACCCTTCGCGGGCGCCGCCGCGGGGCTCTGCCGTCTGCCCGAAGTCGCGCTTGGCGCGGTAGGAGTCGAGTCGGTCGCCCATCGAAAGCCCGGGGGCGACGTTACATGCCCGACCGAGTGGGTATCGTGCGACGGCGTATGGACGCCAATCCGATCGTGCTCGACGAAACCGCCGGTGACGTCGTCGTGGTCCTCGTCGAGGGCGAGCACGACATCTACACCGCGCCGACGCTGCGCGAGCGCCTCGACGAGGCGCTGGGCCGCGGGGGCGGCATCGTCGTCGACCTGACGCGCGCAACGTTCGTGGACTCGTCCGTCCTGGGCGCGCTGCTGGATGCCCGCCGGCGCGCGATCGAGGCCACCCAGGGCTTCGTCGTCTGCGTCGGAGAGACCGTGGAGCCCGGCGTGCAGCGGATCCTCGACATCACCGGCCTCGTTCCCGTGCTGCCGGTGCTGCGCGGTCGCGACGAGGCGATCGCGACGGCGCGGGGAAACGGCGCGAGCGCATGAGCTCCGACGCCCCCGCCGCCGTTCCGCCCGAGGTCCTGCTGACCATGCCGGCGCGAGCCGAAGGCGTGGGTGTCGTCCGCCAGGCGCTGACGGGCGTCGCCGACGCGCTCGATTTCGACCACTCCGTCCTGGCCGACATGAAGATGGCGGTGACCGAGGCGTGCACCAACGTCGTCGTGCACGCGTACGAGGACGACGGCATGCTCGAGGTCGAGATCCTCGCCGGCGAGGACGGCCTGACGATCGTCGTGCGCGATCATGGCGACGGCATCCATCCGCGGCCCGCGCGCTCCGGTGCCGCGGCGCTCGGGCTCGGGCTGCCGCTGATCGCGGCGCTGTCGGACGCCTTCGAGCTGCGCGGCTCGGCGGGCGCCGGCACCGAGGTGCGGATGACGTTCGCCTACGCGCGCGACAGCGATCCCGCGCAGGCCAACCCGGTGACCGGCACCGTCGGCGACGACGGCCGCTGGGACCCGGACGCCCCGACGGAATAGCCCGCGAGCGCCCGGGCGGGACGGTCAGGCGGCCTGGCGCAGCGCGTCGATCTCGCGCATGCGGCCGAGGCGCCCGAGCGCCTTCGATTCGATCTGGCGCACGCGCTCGGGCGTGATGCCCAGCTGGCGGCCGATCTCGCGCAGCGGGCGCGGCTCGCCGTCGTCGATGCCATAGCGCAGCGCCACGACCGTGCGCTCGCGCTCGGGGAGGTCCTCGAGCGCGCGCCGCAGCGCCTGCTCGCGCAGCGACACGTGGACCACGTCCTCAGGCCCAGGCCCGTCGGCGGGCAGCAGATCGCCGAAGGCGGCGTCATCGCCTTCGCCCAGCGGCCGGTCGAGTGAGGTGACGGTGCGTGCGGCGTCGCGCATCGCGTGCAGGTCGCCGACCTCGATCCCCGCCTCGCGTGCGACCTCCGCGTCGGTCGGCGCGCGGTCGAGCCGCATCGACAGGGCGTTCTCCGCGCGCGCGATCTTGCGCTGGGTGCGGACGAGGTTGATCGGCAGCTTGATCGCGCGGGCCTTGGCGTCCATCCCGCGCTCGACGGCCTGGCGGATCCACCACGTCGCATAGGTCGAGAAGCGATAGCCCAGGCGGTAGTCGAACTTCTCGACCGCGCGGATCAGCCCCAGGATCCCCTCCTGGATGAGGTCGAGCAGCGTCAGCTCGGAGCCCTGGTACTTCTTGGCGATCGAGACGACCAGGCGCAGGTTCGCGTTGATCATCCGCTCCTTGGCGAGGAGGTCGCCCTTCTCGATCCGGCGGGCGAGCTCGAGCTCCTCGGCAGGGGTCAGCAGCCGGTGGCGGCCGATCTCGTTCAGGAACAGCTGCAGCGTGTCGGTCGTCGTCGCCGCCAGCGCGGCGTCGTCGACCGGCGCGGCCGGCACCTCCCGGCCGCAGTCGTCGCGCAGCTCGATGTGACGCGCGTCGAGCATCTCCATCAGACGGCCGACGCCCGCGTCGTCGAGCTCGAGCGCCTGCGACAGCTCGTCGACCTCCGAGTAGTTGAGGCAGCCGAGCTCCTCGCCGCGGTCCAGGAGGGCGGCGAAGGCGCCGTCGAGGGCGTTGCTGGGAGCAGGCATCCTCGATGTTCGTCACCGGAAGGCGGTGCATGCAAACCTGGCGCCCGTCGTAGCACCAGGATCCGGTGCGGTCGTGGACGTGCGTTTCACCTGTTACTTGCAGCGGGAAAGCTGACTGCAACGAACCGCGTCAGGAGGGAATGCAGACCATGTTCGACCGCATGAGGAACCGCGAACGCGCGGACGACCGCGCCGCCACCGGCAACGCGGCCGTCGCCGACCGTCCGACCGACGAGACACGCGCGAACGAGGGCGGCGGGCGCTTCTCGCGCGAGCCGGCGGCGGCCGCCGGCCCCGGGCTCACCCGCGAGCACGTGACGGACATGCGCGCGCGCCAGCGCGACGAGTACGGCGGGATCAACTGGGGCGCGGCCTTCTTCGGCTGGCTCGTCGCCGTCGGCCTCGGCGCGATCCTGATCGGCCTCGTGGCCGGTGCCGGGGCCGCCGTCGGGCTCACGCAGCTCTCGGGTGCCGACGCCAGGTCCAACGCCGGTTCGATCGGCCTCGGCGGCGCCATCGCGCTGCTGATCTGCCTGATGATCGCCTACTACGCCGGCGGCTACGTGGCCGGGCGGATGTCGCGCTTCGACGGCGCGCGCCAGGGGGCGGGCGCGTGGGCCATCGGCATCGTCATCACGATCGTCCTCGGCGTCCTCGCGGCGGTGTTCGGCTCGAAGTACAACGTGCTCGAGCAGCTGAACCTGCCGCGCATCCCGCTCAGCGGCGAGACGCTGACGACCGGCGGGGTGATCGCGCTCGTCGTCGTCCTGGTGGGCACGCTGATCGCCGCCGTGGCCGGCGGCAAGGTCGGCGAGCGCTACCACCGGCGGATCGACCGCGTCGCGATCACCGACTAGGCGCACAGCCGCTCGGTCTACCCCGGCGGCCGCCTGCAACGCGCGGCCGCCGGGTAAGGCCAACCTGTGACAGGCGGCAGCTCACGTATGCATCGGACCGGGGAGACGGTGCGGCTCTTGGAGGCGGACCCGGACCTGGGCGCCCTGCTCTCGCCGGGCCGGCGCGCGGAGGCGGAGCGCGAGCTCGTCGTCCGCACCCACCGGCTCGCGGTCGGGCCGTGGGACGTCACGCGGCTCAGCGGTGCAAGCGCCGACCATGTCGGCCTGCTGATCCTCGACGGCGTGCTCGCACGCGAGCTGATCGTGGCCGATCACGTCAGCGCCGAGCTGCTCGGCCCCGGCGATCTCGTGCGGCCCTGGCAGGCCACCACGCGCTCGAGCCTGCTGCCGGTCGACGCGCTGTGGTCCGTGCTCTCGACGCTCACGGTCGCCGTGCTCGACCGCCGGTTCGCCCTCGAGGGCGCGCGCTACCCGGAGCTCACGGCCGCGCTCTTCGATCGCCTGAGCGAGCGCTCGGTCCGGCTCGCGACCACGCAGGCGATCTCGCAGCTCACGCGGGTCGACCGGCGCCTCAAGGCGCTCTTCTGGCACCTCGCCGAGCGCTGGGGCCGCGTCACCGGCGATGGCGTCGTCGTGCCGCTCGCCCTTACGCACCGGATCCTCGGCCAGCTCGTCGGCGCGCGCCGGCCGACCGTGTCCACCGCGCTGTCCGAGCTCGCGGAACGTCACGAGCTCACCCGCCGGCCCGACGGGTCGTGGCTGCTGCAGGGCGACCCGCCGGACGCCTCGTCGCTCGCCCGCCGGCCGAGCGCGGCCGAGATGCGCGGTCAGGATCTCGTCCGCCCGGCCAGCCGCTTCTCGCGCGAGCGCCGCCACGTCGACACGGAGGTGCTCGTCGCCGCGCTCGAGCGCCACCGGCCGAGCGGCGGGACCGAGTTGCGCGAGCTCCTCGACCGCCGCGGCCCCGCGCGCAGCTGATCAGCGGGCGCCGCCGCGGCGGCCGACGCCGGTGAGCAGCTCCCGGAGCCGCAGCGGGCCACCCGCGCCGGGTGTGAGCGGCGGCGTGTCGCCGCCGCTCGTGCGGCGCAACCCGTCGAGCAGCTCGAGCAGCGCCTCGCCCGCATCGTGGCGCGGAGTCCAGCCGAGATCGTTGCGAGCACGCGCGGTATCCATCAACGGGACGCCGAGCGCGAGGTCGAGCCAGCCCGCCGGCGTGGGCGTGAGGCGCAGCCGCCACGCGGCGTCGGCCGCCGCGCGCAGGGCTCGTGCCGGGACGGGCACCGGCCGCGCCCCGAGCAGCCGTGCGAGCTCGGCGACGTCGAGGACCGGGTCGGCGGCGACGTTGTAGGCGCCGCGAGCGTGCGGCTCGAGCGCCGCCAGCCGGTACGCCTCGCCGACGTCGAGCGAGTGGACGGCCTGGACGGCCAGGCGCGGCACGTCCGGGACGGCGAACACGAGGCCCGGCCGGACGAGCGGCGAGGGCAGCAGCGGGCCGACGAAGTAGCGGCGGATCTCCTGCGCGGCCTCGCGCTTGAAGATCAGGCCGGGACGCAGACGCACGACGCGCAGCTGCGGATGCGCCCGCTCGACCGCGTCGAGCGCTCGCTCGGCCTCCGCCTTGTGGCGCGAGTAGAAGAGGCTCGGGATCCCGTCGCGGGGCCACTCCTCGCCCACGCGCCGGTCCTTCGGCCCGGGCGAGTAGACGCCGACCGAGGAGGCATGCACGAGCGCCCGAGCGCCCGCGGCCGCGGCGGCCTCGAAGACGCGCCGCGAGCCGTCGACGTTGACGGCGCGCAGCGTACGCTCGTCGCGCGATGGCTGGATCAGCCATGCGAGGTGGATGACGGCATCGGCGCCGGCGAACAGCGGCTCCAGCGGGTCGCGCACGACGTCGGCGCGGACCCAGCGCGTCCGCGGCCGCGGCCGGTCGGGCACGCGCCGCGCGATGCCGACGATCTCCGTGACCCGCGGGTCCTCGGCGAGGGCCTCCAGGAGGCTGGTGCCGACGTTCCCGGTCGCTCCTGTGACGACGATGCGCATCGCAGGATGCTCCCCCTGGCCGCCGGGTGCGTAACTTCGAGGGTCCCTGCTCGCGTACGAGCCCAAGGGCCTGGCATACGAGCTCGCCGGCCCTCTAGGCTCGCGTTCAGATGCGAGGCGAGCCTCATGCGCTTTCGGTTGCCCTGAGCGACCAGCTCGAGGGGATGGAGCCGCTGCTCGACGCCCTCCCGACCGCCCTGCTGCTGCTCGATGCCGAGAGCAGTGTCCTGCTCTACGCCAACCGCGCCGCGTACGCGCTCGCGGGCGGCGCGCCCGAGGTCGTCGCGGCCATCTACGCCGGCGCAGCGCCGGCCGTGGCGGGCGGCGCGTCTGCCGTGCACGACACCGAGATCGAGTGGGCCGCGCCCGGGGGGACGCGGACGCTCGCAGTCAGCCGCGACTACGCCCGCTTGCGCGACCGGGATGTCTGCGTGCTGACCTTCGACGACGTCACCTTCGCGAGTCGCTCGCGACGGCGCTCGCAGCTGCTGGCGGCCGCCGGACTCCAGCTCTCGCGCTCGCTTGAGTGGTCCGAGACGCTCGCGGCGGTCGCGAAGGCGGCCGTGCCGGCGTTCGCGGACTGGTGCTTCGTCGAGCTGCTGCAGGACGACGGCCGCATCGAGCGCATCGTCATCGAGCACCGCGACCCGGCCAAGCGTCCGTTCATCGAGGCCTACGACGCGGCGTACCCGATCGATCCGGACGCCCCGATCGGCTCTGCCGCGGTGGTCCGCACCGGCGAGCCCGAGCTCGTACCCCAGCTGACCCAGGAGATGCTCGAGGCGGTCGCGGTCGACGCCGAGCAGCTGCGCCTGCTGCGAGCCGTCGGCTTCCGCTCGAGCATCTGCGTGCCGCTGCGAACCGGCGGCAAGGTGATCGGCGACCTCGCGCTCGTGACCTCGACGGAGCGGCGCGCCTACGAGCCGGACGACGTCGCCGTCGCCCAGGAGCTCGCCGACCGCTGCGCGCTGGCGCTCGAGGACGCCCGGCGGTATACCGCGACGCGCGACGCCGAGCGCGAGGCGCGGCGCTCGCGCGACGAGCTCGAGGCGATCGCCGGGGCGATCCCCGACGCGGTCGTCGCCCAGCGCGGCGACGGCCAAGTGGTCTACGCGAACGCTGCGGCGCTGAAGCTGCTCGGCTACCCGGACGCCGCGTCGATCGCCGCGGCGCCGATCGCGGAGGTCCGCGAGCGGTTCCAGCCCGCGCGCGACGACGGCACGCCGCTCGCGCCGACCGAGCTGCCCGGACGCCGCGTGCTCGCCGGCGAGCCCGCGCCGGTGGTGACCGTCCGCTCGCGCGGAGCCGACGGCGCGCCGCGCTGGACCCGCGTGCAGGCGATGCCCGTCGCGGGCGAGGACGGCCGCCCCCGGATGGCCATCAGCGTGATCGAGGATCTCACGGACGTCATGCGCGCCGAGCGCGGGCAGCGGCTGCTGGCCGAGGCCGGCCGCCGGCTCGGCGAGACGCTCGACCCGGCGGGAACGGTGCAGTCGATCGCCGCCCTGGCCGTCCCCGACTTCGCGGACTGGTGCACCGTCGATCTGTGGGACGGAACGCGGCTCGACCGGGTCGTCGCCGCACATGTCGACCCGGCCAAGGTCGTGCACGCCGCCGAGCTGCGCACGCGCTATCCACCCGAGGAGCGCGACAGCGCCCTGCTCGAGGTGGCGCGGACCGGGCGGCCGCTGCTGATCCCCGAGCTCCCCGACGCGGCGCTCTGCGCCTGGGCCAAGGACGCCGAGCACCTCGGTGTCCTGCGCGCGCTGGGCCTGCACTCGGCGCTGATCGTCCCGATGACCGTTCGCGACACCGTCCTCGGCGTCGCCTCGTTCATCTCCGCGGAGGGGCGGCGCTCGTTCGATCAGACCGACCTCGCCCTCGCCCAGGCGCTCGCACTGCGGTTCGGGGCGGCACTGGAGAATGCGCGGCTCTACGAGACGACCGCGGCGATCGCCGACACGCTCCAGGCGTCGCTGCTGCCGCCGCACCTGCCGGAGCTGCCCGGCACCGAGCTCGCCGCCGCGTACCGACCGGCGGGCGACGGCCACCAGGTCGGCGGCGACTTCTACGACGTCTTCGACACCGAGGACGGCGCCTGGTGGCTCGTCGTCGGGGACGTCTGCGGCAAGGGCGCGGAGGCGGCGGCCGTGACCGCGCTCGCCCGCTACACGATCCGCGCGGCGGCGGTCCGCACGCGCGCGCCGAGCGACGTCCTCCGGCGGCTCGCCGACGCGATGCTGCGCCAGGACGCCGGCCGGGGCCGCTATTGCACGATCGCCTGCATGCGCCTGGATCTCTCGCAGACTCCCGCGCGACTGTCGGTCTCGAGCGGCGGCCACCCGCTTCCGACCGTGCTGCGCCGCGACGGGCGCACCGAGACGATCGGCGTCGCCGGCACGCTGCTCGGTCTGGTCGGCGACCCCGAGCTGCACGACGTCGTCACCGAGCTCGCGCCCGGCGACCTCGTCGTCGCCTTCACCGACGGGCTGACCGAGGCGCGCGCGCCGCAGGGCTTGTGGACCGAGGCGGACGTACGCGACGTCCTCGGCCGCGCACGCGACCACGCTGCGCGCGCGGTCGTCGACCAGCTGCTCGCCGCCGCGCTCGACGGCGTGCGGACGCCGCGCGACGATGTCGCCGTCCTCGCGCTTCGGCTAGTCGGCCGCTAGAGGCCGCCCTGCTCGCGCCTGGGCACCGCGTCGACGCCCCCGGCGGCGGGCTCGGGCTCGTGCGGGTGATCGCCCCCGGAGCTGCCCGTGGTCGAGCCGTCCTCCTCCGTCAGCGGCGGCCCGGCGTCGTCGGGACGCGACTGCGGGCCGCGGCCGTCGCCCGTGCCCTCGCGGTGCTCGTCGTCGCGGTGCTCGTCGCCGGCCATCGCAGCTCAGCTCCCGGCCGCGCGGGGGTTGCCGGTCGCGGTGCCCTCGTCCTCGTTGCCGGTGCCCGGGTACCTGCGGTCGGCCTGGCCGCCGTCGCGCGGCGGCTTGTCCTCCGAGGGCCCCTGGGGCTCGTCGGCGACGCCCGCGGGCTCTTCCTCGGGATAGCCGGACTGCCCTTCCTGCGGTCGTTCCTCAGGTGATTCCATGCCCGTCGGCGTGCCCGCGGGGCGGCGCAGGGAAACGCGCGGCCGCCCCGGACGGGAGACGGCGGGCTCGCGCCCGCCGCCGTTGCCGCTCGCGCGTGGCGCGCGAGCTCAGGTCTTGCGCTCGAGGTCTGCGACCTCGTCGGCCTTCGCGTCGGCCCGGTCCTGCGCCTGCGAGAGCTCGTCCTTGGCCTCGCCCTTGCGCTCCTCCTGGCGGCCTTCGCGCCGCAGCGAGCTGTCGTCGGCGAGGTCGCCGGCGGCCTTCTTCGCACGGCCGGTGATCTTGTCGGTGATGCCCATCGGTACTGCCTCCCGTGTCGGGTTCGCCCTGTCCCTACCCCACCCGCACCGGAGTGATGCGTCGGGTCAGCCCCGCGAGCGCCCGCACCACGTCGGCAACGCCGATCTCCAGCAACCCGGGGTCGGGTGCGTCCGCATGCGGATCGCCCAGCCGACCCGCCCACAGCGCGCGATGCCATGGCCGCTCGGGCGGTGGACCCCACTCGGCGGGTGGCGTCGGGCCGAACAGGACCACCGACGGGGTGCCCATGGCGACCGCGAGGTGCGCGATGCCGGTGTCGCCGCACGCGACGCGACCCGCCGCGGCGACGGTCGCGGCGAGGCCCTCCAGATCGGTGGCGCCCGCGAGGACCGCGCGCTCCGGGAGCCCGGCGTCGCGCGCGACCGCCAGTGCCGTCGCGCGCTCTCGGGCGCTTCCCGTGACGACGACGGGCCGCCCCGCGCTGCGCTCGGCGCGCGCGACCGCCGCCCATCGCTCCCTCGGCCAGCGACGCGCACCGCTGGCCGCACCGGGATGGATGAGCGTGGCACCGGCTGCGCCTGCGGGCGGCGCCATCGCGGGTGCCGGCAGGTCGAGCGCCGCGGGGTCGGCCTCGATGTCATGGTCGGCGAGCATCCGGCACCAGCGCGCGACCTCGTGCTCGCCGGCCAGCCACCGCGGCCCGCGAGGCCACGTGTCAGGGCGCGCGAAGGCGAGCAGCCGGCGCGGCGCCGCGTCGAGCAGCACCCGATGGCTCTCCGGGCCGCGGCCGTGCAGGTTCACGGCGACGTCGGCGGCGCGCAGCGCCGGCGGCAGCGGGGCGAGCGGTGCTGTGTCGGCGACCGCGTCGACCGCACCGCTCAATGCGGCCAGCGGGGCGATCGCCCGCGGCGCGGCGAGCACGCGGCGATGCTCGGGGAAGGCCCGCGCGAGCGCCCTGAGCGCGGGCACGCCGGTGAGGAAGTCGCCGAGCCCGAGGGCGCGGTAGGCGACCAGCAGCGGCCGCGCGGCGCTCACGGCCAGGACGGCTCGGTGGCCGGCGCCACCATCAGCTCGCGGACCTCGCAGCCCGGCGGCTGGCGCAGCGCGAAGACGACGCTCGCCGCGACGTCGGCCGGGTCGTTGAGGTCCTGGTCGGCCGCGGGCATGAACTGCTCGGGCCGGCCGTCGAAGAAGTGCGTGCGCATCCCCCCGGGGAAGAGCAGCGTGACGCCGACGCGCCCAGCCGTCTCGGCCGCCAGCGCCCGCGTGAACCCGACGACGCCGAACTTGCTCGCGCAGTAGGCGGTCGCCGCCGGGAGGGCGCGCACGCCGAGCGTCGAGGCCACGGTCACCACCCGCCCGCGCGAGCGCTCGAGATAGGGAAGCGCGGCGCGCACGACCGCCGCCGTGCCGAGCAGGTTGACCAGTACGACCCGGTCCCAGTCGTCGGGATCGACGTCGAGCAGGTCACCGCACGCGTCGGTGCCCGCGGCAGTGACGACGGCGGCGAGGCCGCCGTGATCCTCGGCGACGTCGCGGACTGCCGCCTCCGCCTCGCGTGAGCGTGCGAGGTCGACCTCGCGATAGGCGAGCCCGTCGGCGGGCGGCCGGCGGTCGAGCACCACCGGCGTGCCCCCCTCGCGAGCCACCGCCTGCGCGATCGCCGCGCCGAGGCCGCTCGCTCCACCGGTCACGAGCACAGTCCCGAGGTCATCGTTCACGGGTCGTCGTCCTTTCCATCAGGATCGAGGTCGAGCGGCCGGCCAGGTAGGGCACGGTGACGGCGCGGCCGCCCCACTCGCCGAGCACGGCGCGCTCGGGTCGATGCCGTAGTCGTTGCCGATCGCCGTCATCGCCGAGGACTCCGAGCGCACAGCGCGATCGCGCTGCGGGCGGCTCCTCGAGCTCGTCGAGATGGCGGATGCCGGAGGGCAGCGGGCGAGTGAAGCGGCTCACGCCGTGACCCCGCGATGCGGTCGCGAGAAACGGCCGGCGGGCGCGGCCAGCGGGACGTAGGCGGCGCGCGTGGCGACGGCGATCCGGTCCCAGCCGAAGCGCCGGCAGGCGCGGCGGCGGCCTGCGCGGCCCTGCGCCGCCCGCCGCGCCGGATCGCCGAGCAGGGCCGCCAGCGCGGCCCCGAGCGCCCGCGGGTCGCGCGCAGGGACGTGCAGGCCGGTGACGTCGTCGACCACCGAGTCGATCTGACCGCCGACCGCCGTCGCGACGACGGGGATGCCGCAGGCCATCGCCTCCAGCGGGACGATCCCGAACGGCTCGTACCACGGCGCGCAGGCGACGACGTCTGCCGAGCGCAGCAGCGCCGGCATCGCTTCACGGCTGACGCGACCGCGCAGCACGAGGCGGTCCTCGACGCCGAGCGCGGCGGCAAGGGCGCGCAGCCGCTGAGCCTCGGGGTCGGCCCCGAGCGCCGCGGCGTCGGGGCCGCCGGCGACGTGCAGCTCCGCGCCCGGAACGAGCGCGAGCGCGCGCACGAGGTCGGCGATGCCCTTGCGCTCGACCAGCCGGCTGGCGGCGACGATCCGCGGCACGCCGCCGTCGCACGGCTCCGCCGGGCCGTCCGGACGGAAGCGCTCGAGGTCCACGCCGCACGGGACGACGCTCACGCTGTGGCGTTCGGCGCCCATGCGCGCCAGCTCGAACACCTCGTCCGAGCACGTGGCGACGATCGAGTCGGCCTCGCCGGCGATCCGGCGCTCGAGCGCGATGCGTTCGGGTGGGCTCGTATCGCGGCTGCCCTGGTGGCGGCGTTTGACGGTACCGAGCGCGTGGAAGGTCTGCACGACCGGGATGCCGAGGTCGCGTGCGGCAGCGAGCGCGGCGAGGCCGGACATCCAGAAGTGGGCGTGGACCACGTCGGGCCGCTCGGCGGCCCAGCGCTCGCGCAGCTCGGCGGCGAACGCCCCCATGTGCGGTAGCAGCGCGTCCTTGGGGACCTCGGTCGGCGGCCCGGCGTCGATGTGGTCGACGGTCACCCCCCAGCCGAGCGGCACCTCGCGCGGCAGCGACGGGTCGTCGCGGCGCGTGTGCACGACGACCGCGTCCCCGCGGCGGGCGAGTGCGGCGGCCAGCGCGGCGACGTGCACGTTCTGGCCGCCGGCGTCGACACCCCCGAGCGCCGCCAGCGGGCTCGCGTGCTCGGAGACCATCGCGATCCTCATCGCAGTGCCTCCGCCGCGGTGCCGGCCCACCGCGCCAGCAGGTCGTCCCAGTCGTCGTGGAAGCGCTCGAGCCCGTAGCGTTCGAGCGCTGCGGCCCGCGCCGCGCGCCCGCGCTCGGCCGCCTCGTCGGGATCGGCCATCAGCGAGCGCAGGGCGTCGGCCAGCACGTCGATCCGCGTCGAGACCGTACCGGCTGCCGCGGGCACCGCCTCGTGGACCTCGGTCGTCCCGAGTGCCACGACCGGCATGCCGAGGTGCATCGCCTCCAGCAGCGAGAGCCCGAGCGAGGTCCACCGGATCGGGTGCAGGTAGGCGCGCCGGCGGGCCATCTCCGTGTGCAGCGCATCCTGGGGTAGGTCCTCGATGCCGCGCACCGGCGCCGGGGCCGCGGTCGCGTCGATGCCGAAGAGGTCGATCGGCGCCGCGTCGGCGAAGCGGGCGAGCAGATCGGTGCCGGTGACGCGGCCGCGCCGTCGGGCCTCGTTGACGACGACCGCGGCGCGCTCGAGCTCGCCCGTATAGCGCGCGCCGGGGTCGACGATGCCGTGCTCGACGACTCGGGTCGCGGTCGCGCCCGCGTCCCAGAAGTGCTCATTGTAGTGGGTGACGTGGACAAGCAGCAGATCGTCGCGATCGGCGGCGGGATGGCGCATGTCCGCGATCCGGCCCTGCGGGGCGTTGTGCTCGACGTAGACCGCGGCGACGTCCCGGCCCGGGCGCCGGCCGGTCCAGGCCTCGCACAGGTGCTCGAGCTCGTGCGGGCGCTGCAGCACGACAAGGTCGAACGGCTCTTCGCGCAGCGCGTCGGGCGCGAGCTCGCGCACGCCGTCGGGCCAGGCGTACGTGCGGGCGATGCCGACGCCGTCGGCGCCGCGGTCGCGCAGGACCGGCACCACGTACTCGTGCGGGCCGTGCACGAACGCAGTCGTCCACGCTCCGTGGACATGCCAGAGCAGGATCCTCATGCCCCGACCTCGACCGGCGCGAGCCGCTCGACCGCGGCGACGACATCCTCGACCGCGACGCCTCCGAGGCACGGATGCCCGGGGACCGGGCAGTCGCGCGCGCGGCACCCGGCGCACGGGACGTCGGCGAAGTGAAGCTCGTGCGCGACTCGCCACGGCCGCCACCGCACCGGCGGGACGGTCGGCGCGAACAGCGATACGACCGGCGTCCCGACGGCGGCCGCGAGGTGCGCCGGGCCGGTGTTGCCGACGACGATCGCGCGCGCTCCCGCGATCACCTCGGCAAGCCCTGCCAGGCTGGTGGCGCCGCCGAGGTCGAGCACGCCGGCGTGCGTCCCGGCAACGTGCGCGGTCAGCTCGCGCTCGTTCGGGCCGCCGGTGACCACGACGCACCGCCCTGCCGCGACCAGAGCCGCGACGAGCTCGGCGCTGCGCTCGGGTGCCCAGGCCCGCGCGGGCACCGAGGCGCCGGGATGGACGACGGCGTAGTCGTCCGGCAGTCCGGCCGGCGCCGCCGCGTCGTCGCGCCGGACGCGCAGCGCTCCGTCGTCGGAAGGCGGCAATGCGAAGCCGGCGGCCGCGGCGAGGTCGAGCGCGCGCTCGACCTCGTGCACGTCGTCGGAGATCCGGTGGCGCAGGTCGAGCAGTGCGCCCGGGTAGTCGACGGAGGTCGCGGCGATCCACGGCACGCCGGCGAGGCGCAGCATGAGCGCGGTCGGCAGCGGGCTCTGGTGGAAGGAGCCGAAGACGACGGCGCGGTCGACCTCGAGGGCGGCGATCCGGGCGACCAGCGCCGCGACGTCCGCAGGATCGACTCGATCGGGCTCGGGGTCGATCCACGGCGCACGCCACACGATCCGGTCGTCGACCCCGGGCAGCAGCGCGGCCGCACGGCGGCCGCGGGGCCCGCAGAGCAGCGTCACGCGCGTCGACCCGGCTGCGAGCGCGCGGATCGCCGGTCCCGCGAGGAGCACGTCGCCGTCGTTGTCCAGGCGCACGGCGAGCACGTGGGTCATGCCGCGACCTCCAGCGTGCGCCCGAGCTCGACGCGCACGCCGGCGAGCGGCTCCGGGGACGGCGCGCCCGGGACCCGGCCGTCGAGCAGCAACTCGATCGCGGCGCGAAGATCCGGGGCGACCTCGGGCGCGCCGGCGATCTCCTGGGGCAGGGTGCGGGCCGTGGGGACGAGCACGCCGCGTGCCCCGGCGGCGTGCGCCGCCTCGACGTCAGCGCCGATGTCGCCGACGACCGCGCAGTCCTCGGGCGCGACGCCGAGCCGCGCCGCGGCGCGCAGGACGAGGCCGGGCGCCGGCTTGCGGCACTCACAGCCGTCGCCGGAGCCGTGCGGGCACCACTCGATCGCCCCGAAGGGCCCCAGCAGGGCCTCCAGGCGACCCATCACCGCCCGTACCTGGTCCTGCGTGATCCGCCCCCGCGCCACGCCGCTCTGGTTGGAGACGACGCCGGTGCGCAGACCGGCGGCGCGCACCCGCGCCAGCGCCTCCGGCGCGCCGGCGACCGGCTCCACGCGGCTCGGATCGCCGTTGTAGGGCACATCGACGACGATGGTCCCGTCGCGGTCGAAGAGGATCGCGCGGGGGCGCGGACGCGGCGCGCGGTCGGCGTCGCGCAGTGCGCGCGGCAGCCTGGCGAGTCCGCGCAGCCACCAGCCGGTCGCCCAGAACGGGAGCGCGGCGCTCGTCAGCATCATCGTCGCGGCCTCGCGCCCCGTGCGCGGGCCGGGTGCGATCCGCGCCCAGGCCAGCTCGGCGGTGCCCGCCGCCCAGGCGGCCCCCAGGCCGGCGGCGCCCCCGGGCCGCCCGGCCGCGGCCAGCCCGGCCGCGGCGATGCCCGCCGCGGCGGTGGCGAGATGGCGCGGCCGGCGCCCATGCGGCACGCCCGCGCGCTCGCGCCAGGTCCGCCCGTGCAGCGCACGCATCAGGACGTCGTCGGCGTTGCCGGCCTGCTTGGCGAGCGACACCAAGGGACCGGCCTCGCCGACCGGATGCAGGACGCGCCGCTCGCCCTCGACGATCCGCCATCCGGCCGCGATGAGCCGCAGGCCGAGGTCGGCGTCCTCGCGGTAGGCCCGCGGGAAGCGCTCGTCGAATCCGCCGACGGCGGCGAGCGCCTCGCGCCGGTAGGCCAGGTCGGCGGTCGCCCAGCGCGCGTGCTCGAGGCCGCCGACGTTGCGCTCCCAGTCGGTCGGCCGGCGGTGGCGCGGCAGCGGGACGCGGATCCGGCCCTCGGAGCCGGCGACGTCGGTGCCGGCGCGCTCGAGGTCGGCGGCCAGTGCGGCGCGCCAGCCCGGCGCGGGCACGACGTCGTCGTCGAGAAAGGCGACCCACGGGGCGCTCGCGGCGCGCCAGCCGGCGTTGCGGGCGGCTGCCGGCCCGCGCGACGGGCCCGGGACCACGGCGACCCGACCGGCGAGCGCGCCGAGGTGCCGCGGGCCGGCCAGCGCGGTGCGCCGGTCGCGGCGATCGTCGACCAGCAGCACCCGCTCGGGCAGCGGACCGTCGCCCGCCGCGAGCGCGGGGAGCAGCGCGCCGAGCGCGGCCCGGCCGGCCGTGGGGATCACGACGTCGTAGCGCGGCGCCTCGTTCACGCCGCGACCCCCACGCGATCGCGCGCGGCGTCGCCGGCCGGCGCGTTCGCATGGCGGCGCACGACGAACGGCCCGATGGCCAGCAGGTCGACCGGCGCTGACCCGAAGCACTCGAGCGCATCGCGCGGATCGTCGACCATCGGGCGCCCGGCCGTGTTGAGGCTGGTGTTGACGACGACGGGCACGCCCGTGCGCGCCTCGAAGCGCTCGAGCATGCGCGCGACGAGCGGCTCCTGGTCGCGGTCGACGGTCTGGATGCGGGCGCTGCCGTCGACGTGGACCGCCGCGGGGATGCGCTCCGCCCAGCCGTCGCGCACGCGGTGGGTGAAGAGCATGAACGGCGACGGGATCGGGCCGCCGTCGAAGATCTCGCCGGCGCGCTCGGCGAGCACCATCGGCGCGACGGGCCGGAACCGCTCGCGGCCCTTGATGTCGTTGAGGACCTCGAGGTTCTCGCGCCGGCGCGGGTCGGCGAGCAGCGAGCGGTGCCCGAGCGCGCGCGGACCGAACTCCGAGCGGCCCTGGAACCAGGCGACAACGCCGTTGTCGGCGAGCACCTCGGCGACGGCGTCGGCGACGTCGTCGGGACGCTCGAAGGCGACGCCCGCGGTTGCCAGCCGCGCCTCCAGCACGTCGTCGTCCCAATCGCGGCCGAGCGCGGCGCTCGGCATCGCGCCCGGTCGATCGCCGAGCTCGCGGGCGACGTGCAGCGCGGCGCCGAGCGCGGTCCCCGAGTCGCCGGACGCGGGCTGGACCCAGACGCGCTCGAACGGGCTCTCGCGCCAGATGCGCGAGTTCGCCACGCAGTTGAGGGCGACGCCGCCGGACAGCACGAGGTCGCGATGGCCGGTCGCGCGGTGCAGCCAGGTGGCGAGTTCGACGAGCACCTCCTCGACGCGCGCCTGGACGGTCGCGGCGAGGTCGGCGTGCGCGGCGGTGAACTCCGCCTCCGCGCGCAGCGGCGGGGCGAAGCGCACGAAGTCGACGGGCGCGACGGAGAAGCCGCCGGCGCCGTCGGTGCGCACGAGCTCGCGGAAGGCGCCGAGGTGCGCGGGCCTCCCGTAGGACGCCATCGCCATGACCTTGTACTCGTCGGAGGAGCGGCGGAAGCCCAGGTGCGCCGTCAGCTCCTCGTAGAGCAGGCCGAGCGAATGCGGTAGCTCCTGCGCGGCGAGGACGTCGAGGCGTCCGCCCGCGAAGGCTCCGGCCAGGTGAGAGGCGCGCTCGCCGCGGCCGTCGAGCACGAGCACGGCACACGGGTCGAAGCCCGACGGGAACGTCGCCGATGCGGCATGGGCGACGTGATGCGGGACCCAGCGGACCACCGAGGGGTCGAGGCCGGGGAGCGCGGTGCGCAGGAACAGCGGCGCACGGCGCACGTAGAGCGTGCGCAGGCCCTCCCACTCGGCGGCGGTCAGGTCGGCGCCGGGCTGGTGCGCGAGCTCGGGGTCATAGGAGTACGCGACGGCGTCCAGGTCGCCCGGGGCGAGTCCGGCGCGCTGCAGGCAGAACGCCATCGCCTGCTCAGGGAGCTCCCAGGTCGAGAAGGCGACCGGCGGCTTGCCGTGCTTGCGCCGCGAGAAGCGCTCCTCCTCCGCGGCGGCGACGACCTCACCGTCCACGACGAGCGCCGCGGCGGGGTCGTGGAAGACGGCATTGACGCCCAGGACGGTCGGCATGACAAGCGGCTCTCCGAGAAGCGCTTCTCCGGAAAAGTCAGCGGTCTGCCGTCTGACCTGAAGGCCATGATTTCGCTCTGGAGCGTAAGTGATTCACCCCCCGGGGGTATCGCGGATGGGGCTCTGCGGCGCCTCGATCCGGACCGGATACCGGTGCGTTGTAGAACGCCGGAAAGCGGTCAGCCGGCGTGCTCGGCGACTGTGCGCAGCCGCTCGAGGGCGCGGCGGATCAGCCGCGAGACGTGCATCTGCGAGACACCGACTCGCTCGGCGATCTCGGCCTGCGTCAGGTCCTCGACGAAGCGCAGATGGAGCACGATGCGATCGCGCGGCGGGAGCGCCTGCAGCGTCGGCTCGATCGTCGCGCCGTACTCCACGAGCTCGTAGCGGTCGTCCTCGACCCCGATCGAGTCGGCGTAGGTCTCGCCGTCGCCGTCGTCGCCGAAGCGGTAGGACTCGAGCGAGACGGCGTCGTAGGCCGTGGCCGCCTCCATCGCCTCGAGCACCTGCTCGGGCCCGAGCTTGAGCGACGCGCCGATCTCGGCCACCGACGGCGAGCGGCCGAGCTTGCGCGACAGCTCGCGCACGCAGGCGTCGACCCGCATGACGCGCTCCTGCATCCCGCGCGGGACATGGACCGCCCAGCCGTTGTCGCGGAAGTAGCGCTTGAGCTCGCCGAGCATCGTCGGCACCGCGTAGGAGGAGAACGCCGTCTCGCGCGCGGGGTCGAAGCGGTCGATCGCCTTGATCAGACCGAGCGTCGCGACCTGGACGAGGTCATCCAGCGGCTCGTCGGAGCGCCGGTAGCGGCGCGCCATCCGGCGCGCGAGCGGCAGCAGGCGCGAGACCAGCTGTTCGCGCGCGGCCTGGTCGCCGTGCCGGTGGTAGCGGATCAGCAGGCGGCGATCCTCCTCCGCTCGGCTGAGACCGCTGCCGCCGTCCTCCCCGCTCCGGGGGTGCGGGTCGAGTGGAGCACTCACCGACCCGAGAGGGTATCGAGACAGCGTGTCTCAGCTCAACGGCGTGTCGTCCAGGCCCGCGGCGAGCTCGGGCAGCGACCGGAAGACGACCGCAGCGCCGGCGTCACGCAGCTCGGCCTCGCTGAAGCCGCCCGTGAGGACTCCGATCGTCTTCAGGCCCGCGTTCCCAGCCGCCTCGCAGTCCCAGGTCGAGTCGCCGATCATCACCGCCTCGCCGCCGCCGGCCTTCTCGACTGCCGCGGTCACGAGATCGGGCTCCGGCTTGGTGCGCTCGACGTCGCCGGAGTCGGTCCACCCGTCCGCAAGCGAATGCGCGTCGAGCAGCTGCAGGTAGTGCTCGAGCTCGTCGGGCTTCGCCGAGGACGCGAGCACGATCGCGTGCCCGCGCGAGCGCAGCGTCTCGAGCAGGTCGCGCGCGCCGTGCAGCGGCTGGACCTCGGGCATCAAGGACAGGTAGAGCGCCCGCTCGGCGGCCCGGACGTCGTCGCCGTGCTCGGCGTCGAACCCCTCACCCACCATGCTGGCCACGAGCTGGTCGCCGCCCATGCCGATATGGCGGTGGATCTGCCACAGCGGTAGCGTGATCCCGTGCTGGTGGAAGGCACGGAACCAGGCCAGCGCGTGCTGGTAGTTCGTGTCGACGAGCGTGCCGTCGACGTCGATGATGGCCGCAGGGGGCGCCATGGCGCATGGATTACCGCCGCCGCATCGCCCGCAAACCGCGACCCTCGTTTCCTCGCGCGGGGGCAGGGGTAGCCGAACCGCATGGGCTATGTGATCGCGGCCATCGTCGTGCTGCTGATCGTCGCGGGCTTCGTGACGTTCCTGGTGATGAACTCGATGCGCAAGGGCGCCGGCAGCGCGAGCCCCGACCCGAGCGCTGATCAGTCCGAGCGCGGCGGCCCTCCCGGCGTCGGCCAGGACGAGACGCCGCTCGGCGACACCACCGAGCACGCGGGCTCGCAGTCGGATTCGGGCGAGACCGCCGACGACCCGGAGGGCGCGGCCCGCGGCGTCGATCCCTCCGGCGGCGAGGCGTCCGAGGGCGGCGAGGGCCCGTCGCGCCCCGACCGCCCCGAGGACCGCCAGCTTCGCGACGCCGGCGCCCGCGACTAGCTCGGCACGGCACCCGCGCGATCGCGACGTGCTCTCATCTGGAGTGTTTGTGGCCATGGCCGCTGGGGGACGCCGTGGATGTCGCGCCGTCGGATCCCCCGATGTCGCCGGCGCTGCATCCCTCCTCCCCATGACGGGGCGCCCGGCCGGGCGCCCCGTCGTCGTTCATGGACACCGGTTCCCCGCGCGCCGAGGCGGGTAGCCGGGCTGGCATGGAGTCCACCGGTGGGGTTCCCACCCCTCAGCCGCCCGCGCCGGCGCCCCCCGGCCCCGGGCCGGATCCGGCGCCGCCCTCCCCGACGCCGGGACCGGAACCGCTGCCGCCGGACCCCAACCCGCGGCCGATCTGATGCGCCCCGTCTCCCAGACCCCGACCGAGGCCGCCGACTACGCCGTGCTCTCGGCCCTCTACGGCGCGCTGCTCAGCGGCACCGCGCTGAGCGCCCGCGGCCGCGACCCGATTCCCGGTGGCGAGCTGCCCGTGATCGCCGCGGCGACGTTCGCGCTGTCCAAGCTGATCGTCCACGAGAAGGTCGAGACCTGGATCCGCCAGCCGTTCGTCGATGAGCAGCCGAGCGGCCGCCGGCCGAAGGGGCGCCGGCTGCGCTACGCGGTCGGCGAGCTCATGAGCTGCACGCGCTGCACCGGCGCGTGGTGCGCCCTCGGCCTCGTCGGCCTGCGCCTGCACAAGCCCGCGACCGCGCGCACCGTCACCACCGTGCTCGCAGCGTCTGCGGGCAGCGACTTCCTGCACACCGGCTTCTCCTGGTTGTGCGCCCGGGCGAACACGCAGCAGCAGGAGACCGAGATCGGCCCGCACTCGGTTCGCGACCGCCGCGCCGCCTGACCCCTAGTCCGAGGCGCCGAGCATGCGCAGCGCCGCCTCACGCGTGGGCGCGGTCTCGAACAGCGATGCGGTGTGGGTGAGCTCGAGCAGGCGCCGCAGCGGCGGTGCGATCGCGGCGAGCACGAGCCGGTCGCCACGTACCGGCAGACCCATGCGTGCGCGCAACAGCTCCCGCAGTGCGGAGGAGTCGACGAAGGTCACAAGCCGCAGGTCGAGCACGAGCGCGCGCCCGGCCGTCGAATCGATGTGCCTGCGCAGCGAGGTGCTCGCCGCGAGGTCGAACTCGCCCTCGAGCCGGATCACCACGGCTTCGTCGACCGCCTCGTCGGAGATCGAGAACGCCGGCGGCGGCTTGATGCCCAGCTCGTCGATGCGGGTCGGTTCGCGCTGCACGGTGATCGATGTATCAAAGTGCATCAGTGGACCGCACGGACACGGCCCGTCATGTCAGGCTCTGTACGCGCGGACCCGGCTTCGACGCCCACAGCCTGACGCCCGCCGTTCGCGGAGGTTACTCGCGCTGGACCGCGGGTACGCAGCGGTACGAACCAGTCATGCGCTCCGAACCCTCCCCCAGCGATTTCACGGGCGCGGTCGACGGCGTCGCCGACGGCATCGTCCGGACCCGCCACGTCAATTCACTCGAACCGATCGAGGCCCGCCACTCCGACGTGCGGCTCACGCTTCCCGCCCGGCCGGAGAACGTGTCGGTGATCCGCCACGTGCTCGGCGCCTTCGCGGAGGCGCTGCAGCTCTCGGAGACGGTCGTCGAGGACATCCGCCTCGCCGTCACCGAGGCCTGCACGAACGTCGTCCGGCACGCCTACGACGGCGGTGCCGATCCTGGGCCGCTCGAGATCGTCATCCGTCCCGAGGGCGAATCGCTCGACGTGATCGTCACGGACCGCGGGCGCGGCATCGGACCCAGCCCCGACACCACCGGGCCCGGCCTCGGGCTCCCGCTGATCGCCGCGATCGTCCACTCGCTCGAGATCCAACACGCCCCGAGCGCAGGCAGCCGCCTCGCCATGTCGTTCCAGTGCGGCTCTTCGCGCGTGGGGGCCGCGTGACGGCGCCCACGGACGTTCAATCGCCGCCGACGCACGTCTCGATCGCCTCCGGGCCGCTGGTGGGGCCGGTCCTGCGGCGCGTCGTCGGCATGCTCGCCGCGCGCGCCGACCTGCCGCTCGACCGGCTCGACGACGCGGTGCTCGTCGCCGACCTGATCGCGGCGCGCGCGCCGGCGCACGTCGCGGCCGAGACGGTGGACGTCTCGCTCCAGCCCGGACCGCGCACGCTGTCGCTGCGCGTGGGGCCGCTCCGGCCCGGCGGCGCCGAGGCGCTGATCGTGGATGCTGCGGTGCCCGGAGTGGGCAACGTGATCGAGCAGCTCGCTGACGAACTGAGCGTGGAGACGGGCGACGGCGGCGAGTTCCTCGACGTCCGGCTCGCCTACTCGGACGTCGCCGCATGATTGTGCTCCCTCTGCCGGGGGAATAGGGCGCCGGATCCATGGCCATCGAGTTCGAGATCTCCGACCGCCGCGTGGGCAAGGACACGCACGTGATCGCCGTCACCGGCGAGATCGACCTGTTCACGGCGCCGGAGTTCAAGCAGCACGTCTCCGAGCCGATCGATGCCGGCATCGCGCGCGTCGTGGTCGATCTGCTCGCGACGACGTTCATCGACTCGTCGAGCCTCGGCGTGCTGATCGGCGCGCACCGGCGGCTCAAGCTGCGGGGCGGCTCGCTCGTGATCGTGTGCAACAGCGACTCGATCACCAAGACCTTCCGGATCACGGGCCTCGACGGCGTGTTCACGATGGTCACGTCGCTGGATGAGGCCCTCGACGGGGGCGCGGTCGGCGCCGGGTAGTCTCCGGACCGGGCATGAGCAGCGGCTTCCCTGGTCCCGACGCGCAGAACGACTTCTCCCGAGCCAGGCGCGCCCGGTTTCTCACCGAGATCGCGCGCCGGCTGCGGCGCGAACCCGACGACGTCGGGCTGATCCTGCCGTTCGAGGAGGTCGTCGACGCGCTCGGCCGGACCGGGCAGTCCGACATCGGGCTGAAGGTCGTGCCACTCGACGCGATCGTCGGCACCGTCGACCGCAACGCCGAGTTCGATCGCGGCTTCCGCCCCACCTCGCCGCGGCTGCGCTCGCGCTGGGAGCGCATCAACGCCGCCCAGCGGCGCGGCGAGACGATGCCGCCGGTGTCGCTCTACAAGGTCGGTGACCTGTACTTCGTGCGCGACGGCCACCACCGCGTCTCCGTCGCGAAGGCCTTCGGGCGCAAGGACATCGACGCCTACGTGACCGAGGTCACCACGCGCGTGCCGCTCGATTTCAGCACGCGGCTGCCCGACCTGCCGATCAAGGATCACGAGCGGCTCTTCCGAGAGCGGGTGCCGCTGCCGCCCGACGCGCGCCGGCGCATCGAGCTGAGCGACCCGTGGGACTTCGGCGAGCTCGCCGAGGCAGTGGAGGCCTGGGGCTTTCGCGCGATGCAGGAGCGGCGCTCGTTCATGGATCGCCGCGAGGTCGCGCTCCATTGGTTCCAGGACGAGTACGAGCCGGTCGCAGAGATGCTGCGCGCCGGCGAGTTGATCGGCGACGGCGAGACCGAGACCGAGGCCTACATGCGCGTGGCCAGCGACCGCTACCGCGTGCTGCGCACCCACGACTGGAGCGACGAGATCCTCGACGACCTGCGCCACACCGACATCAAGGCGCGCCGGCGCAAGCGGCTCCCGCCGCGGCGCACCCGGCGCCGGCGCTGACAGGGCGACGTTCCGCCCGTGCGGCGCGAGGGTACGGCGAGGTCGTGCCACCGACGAGAGGGAACCCGTTGACGATGCGCCGCCTGCTTGCCCTGCTGCTCGCCGCCGCCGCGGCCGCCGCGGCCGTCCTGGCCCGTCGCCGGCGCGCCCAGGTCGCGACTCCGCCGGCCCCCGCCCCGATGCCGGCGCCGACGGCCCCGCGCTCCGCGGGACGCGCGCCGAGCGCGCCGCCCGTCGCGCCGGAGCCGACTGAGGAGCCAGGCGACCAGACCGCCGGGCCGATCGACGAGGGCAAGCCCGGGGCCATCACGGCCGCGCCCGTTCCGGACGCCACGGCGGTGCGTGAGGCGGAGACGGTCGAGACGCCCGACGACGCCACGCTCGCGCGCGAGGTCGAGTCCGAGCTCGCCGAGGATCCCGCCGTGCCGGACGACGCCGTCACGGTCGGCATCGAGGACGGCGTCGTCGAGCTCACGGGCACCGTCCCGGACGCGGGCACCGCACAGCGCGTCGGCGACAACGCCGCGCACGTCGACGGCGTCATCGGCCTCGACAACAAGCTCGAGCCCGAGGAGTCCGCGCCGCGTCGCGACGAGGACGACTGAGCGGGGTCGGCGCGGCGCCCCGGGCGCCGCGCCGGGGTCAGCTCACTCGCCTGTGAGGTTGCGGCCGCCGTCGGGGTCGAAGAGCTTGAGCTTCGACGTGTCGAGCCCGAGCTCCAGCTCGCCGCCGGCCTTGGCCTTCGACGCCGCCTCGAGCCGGGCGACGATCTGCTGGCCGCCCGAACCGCGGGATGGCAGATCCTCCATGCCGGAGTCCGCGGCCAGCTCCTGGAGCTCGGACGACTGGACGCCCTCGTGCTGGACCTCGAAGTAGGCGTAGAGCTCGGAGCCCATCGACTCGACGACGTCGATCTTGGCCTGGAAGCGCAGGAACTCCGGCCCGGGCTCCTCGACCGCGGTGTCGATGAAGTGCTCGGGCCGCATGCCCGCGATCACCTCCATGGCCGCCTTGTGGCCGCCCGGGGCGGCCTGCAGCTTGCGGCGCAGCGCGTCGCTGACCTGCGCCTGGCCGAACGGCAGCTGGATCGTGTCGCCGTCGAGCCGCGCGGGCACGAAGTTCATCGACGGCGAGCCGATGAAACCGGCCACGAACAGGTTCGAGGGGTTCTCGTAGAGGTTCGCGGGCGTGTCGACCTGCTGGATGAGCCCCCCGCGCATGACCGCGACGCGGTCGCCGAGCGTCATCGCCTCGGTCTGGTCGTGGGTCACGTAGACGGTCGTCGTGCCGAGCCGGTTCTGGATCCGCGAGACCTCGGTGCGCATCTGCACGCGCAGCTTCGCGTCGAGGTTCGACAGCGGCTCGTCCATCAGGAACGCCTTCGGATCGCGGACGATCGCGCGGCCCATCGCGACGCGCTGGCGCTGACCGCCCGAGAGGTTGGCCGGCTTGCGGTCGAGATGCTGCTCGAGATCGAGGATGCGCGCGGCCTCTTGGACCTTGGTGTCGATCTCGGCCTTGTCGGTCTTGGCGAGCTTGAGCGCGAAGCCCATGTTCTCGCGCACGGTCATGTGCGGGTACAGCGCGTAGTTCTGGAAGACCATCGCGATGTCGCGATCCTTCGGCGGGAGGTCGTTGACCGTCTCGCCGCCGATCACGAGGTCACCCTCGCTGATGTCCTCGAGCCCTGCGATCATGCGCAGCGCGGTCGACTTCCCACATCCCGACGGGCCGACGAGGATCATGAACTCGCCGTCGCCGATGTCGAGGTCGACCTGCTTGACTGCCTCCGTCCCGTCGGGGTACCGCTTGGTCACGCCCCGAAGCTGGATCTCCGCCATCGCGCTTCCTCTCCTCCGGTGATGCCGCCGAGTGCCGCTGAATCCTAATCCCGAGCGCCAGGATGTCCATCCCCCGGCCAGGGCGCAAGTACCAACAGCAACCTCGCATCGCTGCGGGCCTGGACGGAATGTCGCTCGCCGGGGTCGAAGACGGCGGCGAAGCCCGGACCCCCGGACGCCTCACCGACCTCCACCTCGCCGTCGATGACCACGAGATAGGCGCGCTCGTGCACCTCGTGATCCTGGAGCTGCTCGCCGGCGGGCAGCGCGATCAGGATCGACCGCGCCTCGCCCCGCGCCGAATGCAGGATCTCCGGTTTGCGCGGCTCGACGGTGACCGCGTGCAGGTCCCAATGCTCCATGGCGCCAACCTACCCTGCGCGGGCCGCTGCGTCACGGCCCTGGGGGCGGGGGCGAGCGCAGCGAGCCGCGTACGGGCGCCTGGTCGTCCACGGCCTCGGCGCGCAGCTGGGAGATCGCCTGGCGGATCAGGCGCGAGACGTGCATCTGCGACACGCCGACGCGCGCGCCGATCTCGGACTGCGTGAGGTCTTCGGCGAAGCGCAGGCGCAGCACCTCGCGCTCGCGCTCGGAGAGCACGCGCATCAGCCGCTGGACGGTCGCCGCGTCCTCGGCCTCGCCGAACCCCGGGTCCTCGGTGCCCATCGCGGCGCCGACCGAGCCCTCGCCCTCCTCGTCGTCGTCGCGCGGACGGTCGAGCGAGACCGCGCGATAGGCGCCCGCGGCCTCGCGCGCCTCGAGCACCTGCTCCTCGCTGTGGCCCGTGCGCTCCGCAACCTCGGCGAGCGTCGGCGCGCGCCCGAGCTCGCGGGCGAGCTGCTCGGTCACGCGGTCGACGCGGACGGTCAGCTCCTGGAGGTCGCGCGGGACGCGGACCGACCAGCCCTTGTCGCGGAAGTGGCGCTTGAGCTCGCCCAGGATTGTGGGCACCGCGAAGGACGAGAAGGCCGTCTCGCGCGCCGGATCGAAGCGGTCGATCGCCTTCAGCAATCCGAGCGACGCCACCTGGACCAGGTCGTCGAGCTGCTCGCCGCCGTGCTGGTAGCGGCGCGCGAGCTGGCGCGCGAGCGGCAGGAAGCGCTCGACGAGCGCGTCGCGGGCAGCCGTGTCGCCGTGGCGGTGCAGGCGGATCAGCAGGCGCCGATCCTCGCGCGCTCTCGCAGCCCGTTCGGCAACGGCATCGGACGCGGGATATGCTCCGGGTCTCCTGCTGCTCTCCTCCCGCCCGCTGTTGTTCTCCAACTCCACGGTCTCCACTCGAAGCGATCCACACGCCGATGAGCTGGGGCGTGAGTCGGGTTGCGACGGGGGGCTGGGCCGCGGAAACGCTCATTCTACCGAGCGTGTGAGCGTAACGTGACCAGCGGCTCGGTCCTCGGCACCACCACGGAGCGCGGCCTGCGCATCCTGATCGCGGACGAGAACGCAGAAGCCCTGGAAAAGCTGGCCGCCGTCCTCGAGTCCCTGGGTCACGTGGTGACGCCGTTCGCGGTGTCGGTGCGCGAGGCGGCGGAGATCATCGCCCGCGAGGACCCGAACCTGGCGATCGTCTCGCTTCACCGCGACGACGAGCACGCGCTGGCCCTGATCGGCGAGACGGTCGAATACGCGTCCGGTCCGGTGATCGCGCAGGTTCCGCGCGGGGACACGCAGTTCGTCGCCCGCGCGGCCGAGCGCGGCATCTCCGCCTGGGTCGAGTCCAACGAGCCCGATACCGTCCAAGCGGCGATCGAGGTGGCGGTCCGGCGCTACCGCGAGGCCCGCCACCTCGCCGACAAGGTCGAGCAGCTCGAGACCGCCCTGCAACGGCGCACCCTGATCGAGCGCGCCAAGGGGATCCTGATGGAGCGCCACGGAGTCGACGACCGCGGTGCCTTCGAGTTGATGCGCGAGCAGGCCCGCTCGACTTCGCGCCCTGTCATAGAGGTCGCGCAGACGGTACTCGGCGGGCATGCGCTTCTGCCGCCGCGCCCGCGGCGCTGATGGCCGCGGCGATCGCGCCCGCTGACTTCAAGGCGGCCTTCTCTCGCTTCCAGCGCGACGCGGTCACCGACCACGCGGCCGCGCTGACCTACTACTCGATGATGTCGCTGTTCCCGGCGCTGCTGCTGGGCGTCGCCGTGCTCGGGCTCGTCGGCCAGCAGGGCCTGATCACCGACGCCGGGAACTACCTGCGCGATGCCGGCGCGCCCAAGGACGTGATCAACGCCGTCACCGCCGCGCTGCAGTCGGCGCAGAAGCAGCGCGGCACCGCCGTCACCGCGCTGATCCTCGGCTCCGCCAGCGCGCTGTACGGCGCGAGCGGGGCGTTCGGGGCGGTCGGCCGCGCGCTCAATCACATCTGGCGTGTGCAGGAGGGCCGCGGGTTCGTCAAGCACAAGGCCGAGGATCTCGGCTGGACGCTCGTGCTGCTCGTGCTGGTGTTCGTCGCGTTCGTGCTGATTTTCCTCGGCGGCGGCCTCGCCGGCGACGTGCTCGGCGTGATCGGGCTCGGCGACACGGCCGCCGCGCTGTGGCGGATCCTGCGCTGGCCCGCCGCGCTGCTCGTCGCGATGCTGATCTACGCGCTCGTCTACTACGCGGCCCCGAACGCCGAGATCCGCCGCTTCCGCTTCATCACGCCCGGCGCGGTCTCGGGCGTGCTCGCCTGGCTCCTCGCCTCCGGGCTGTTCTTCGTCTACGCCTCGAACTTCTCGAGCTACGGGGCGACCTACGGCTCGTTCGCCACGGTCGTCGTGCTGCTGGTCTGGATCTGGCTGACCAACGTCGCCCTGCTGTTCGGCGCCGAGCTCAACGCGGTCGTCGACCTGCGCCGGTCGCCCGAGCTGCCGCCGGGCTACGACGGCCCGCTGCTGGCGCCCAAGGACCCCCCGGACGACTGATCGCCGGTCCTGCGCAGCGTCATCGCCTCGGGCCACGAGCACAGTGCGGCGCGGCCGGGGCAGTCGCCGCACAGCTCGCGGTGCGGCGCGCTCGTCACGGTCCAGCGCTCGTCGAGCACGCCGCGGGCGAGGCCCAGCAGGCGCTCGCCGAGCTCCGGCGCGTCCGCGCGGGTGAAGCGGGCGAGGACCGGTTCGCCAGGTCGCTCGAGGAAGCAGTAGGCGATCTCGACCGCGGGCGCCCCGTCGCGCAGCCCGGCCAGCGCGTAGACCAGCCGCTGGGTCTCGTAGTCGCGCGCGACGTGGGCGATCGGGTCCTCGCCCCCGAGCCGGTCCGACTTGTAGTCGACGATCAGCACGCTGCCGTCGGGTTCCTCGGCGAGCACGTCGAGATAGCCGGTGATCACGACCCCGCCCGCTCCGGCGCCGCCGGGATCGAATGCGAACGGCGCCTCGCGCCGCACGCGCCGCGCGGCGGCGAGGCGCTCGCGCAGCGGGAAGCCCGCGACCGCGGCGACCAGCGCGCGCAGGTCCTCGACGTCGGCGGCGGTCACCGGCTCTCCGCGGGCGGCGGCCAGCGCGCGGACGGCGCCGGCGCCGGGCGCCTGCGGGCGGGCGAAGTCGAGCTGCTCGAGCAGCGCGTGCGCGAGCGTTCCGCGGATCTTCGGGGCGAGCTGCTGCGGCTGGGCCGGCGCGTCGGGGTCCGGCGGCGCGGGGTCGTCGGCCAGCCCGAGCACGCGGCGCAGGTAGAAGCGGTAGCCGCAGCGCGCGTGATCCTGCAGCTGCGAGTAGGAGAGCCGCTGCGGGGCGGGGCGCGCGCGGGCCGCGGCGGGCGGCACGTCGGGTGGCGCGGGCAGCGCGCTCGCGGTCGCCGCGGTGCGCAGCGGCGCGGACGCGGGCGCCAGCGCCGAGCGCGCCAGCACGCGATCGAGCGTTCCCGGCGCGTTGAGCGCGATCCGCACGCGCGCGAGCCGCCCGCCGAACGGCCGGACCAGCACGTGCTCGGGCTCGCCGTCGGAGACGAGCGCGGCCGGGTCGCCGGTCAGTGCGCGGGCGATCCACCCGATCGGCGCACCGCCCGGCCGCGGGCCGGGCCAGCGGCCGGCGTCGACGCCGCCGGCGAGGATCAGCCGTTCCCTGGCGCGCGTCATCGCCACGTAGAACAGCCGCCGCTCCTCCTCGGCCTCCTGCCGTGCCTCGGCGTCGGCGAGGCGCTGCCAGGCCAGGGCAGGGACGCCCTCGCCGCCGCCGATCGGCGCGAGTCGCAGGCCGACCGACCCGTCCTCGCCGAGGAGCAGGGCCGGACGACCCGTGGCTCCCTGGCGGCCGAGGTCGGCGACGCAGACCACCGGGAACTCGAGCCCCTTGGCGCGGTGGATGGTCATCAGGCGCACGGCGTCGAGCCCCTCGGACTCGAGGGCGGCCTCACCTTCGCGCGCCTGCGTCAGGTCCTGCGCGCCGGCGAAGGCGACGAATGCGTGCAGATCGCGGCCCTCGGCGCGCTCGTGCTCGCGGGCGAGCCGCATCAGCTTGCGCAGGTTCGCCATCCGGCGGTCGCCGCCCGACCGGGCGAGCACCTCGAGGTCGTAGCCCGTGGCGACGATCGCGCGCTCGAGCAGCTGCTCGGCGCTCAGGCGCTCGGCGTGCGCGCGCTCGCCGGCCAGCACGCGGGCGACGCGCGCGAGCCGGTCGCGCTGCTCGGCCGCGAGCGGAGCCGCCCAGGCGGCGGTCCCTGTCTCGCCGAGCTCCCGCAGGACGGGCCACAGACCCGCGCTGCGAGCGCGCGCCGCGCCGGCGAGCAGGACCAGCGCATCCGTGCGCGCGCCGCAGAACGGCGACGCCAGCACGGCCAGCAGCGCCTCCTCGTCGCGCGGGTTGGCGAGCGTGGCCAGCCACGCGAGCCCGTCGCGCACCTGCTCCTGGGACCAGTAGCCGCGGCCGCCGACGACGTAGGTCGGCAGGCCCTGGTCCTCGAGCGCCTGCTCGAGCAGGCGCAGCGAGGCGGTCGCGCGCACGAGCACGACCACATCGCCGGGACGGCGGCCGGCATCGACCTCCGCGCGCAGGCGTTGGGCGACCAGCCGCGCCTCGGCGGCGCGCCATGGCTTCTCGGCCACGCCGGCGAGCCCGGGGTCGTCCTCCCAGCCGCGGGTGTCGGTCAGCAGCAGCTCGACCGGCGGCGCGCCGGACGGCGGGTCGGGGTCGAAGAGCCGCAGCGGCCCCTCTGCGGCGCGCCCGGCGCGCAGTGGCTCGAAGGCCGGGCCGAGCTCGTCGCAGAACGCGCCGTTGAGCACGTCCAGCAGCTCCTCGGCGGAGCGGAAGTTGGCCCGCAGGCGGCGCACGCGCCCGTGCCCCAGCCGCGCCTGGCGCTCGCGGAAGATCGACACGTCGGCGTGCCGGAAGCGGTAGATCGACTGGAACTCGTCGCCGACCGCGAACAGGTTGCCCGTGCCGGTCGCCGACGGCGACCCGCTATCGCGCTCGAGCGCCTCGAGCAGGTCGAGCTGCAGGCGGTTCGTGTCCTGGAACTCGTCGACCATGACGAGCGCGAAGCGCTCCGCCCAGCGCCCGCGGATGGCGGGGTCGGCGAACAGGTCGCGCACGCCCAGCTCGAGATCCTCGAAGTCGAGACCCGCGCGCGCCGCCTTGTCGCGGGCGTAGGCGTCAGCGAAGCGGGTGAGCAGGTCGTCGATCAACGCCAGCGCGGCGCGCGCATGGTGATCCGCGCAGGCGGCGCGGTGCTCCGCCCAGGCCGCGCGGTAGCCCTCGCAGGCCTCGTGCCCGAGCGCCTTGGCGCCGCCCTTGAGCTCGCTCGCGGCGAGCGCGCCGGGCCACGGGACGCCGTCGCCCGCGAGCTCGAGGGCCTCGGCGCAGCTCGCCAGCGCGGCGAGCCCGGCGCGCACGCGCGCGCCGTCGCCGGCGCCCGACAGGCACGCGATCGCGGCGTCGCGTGCGGCGCGCAGGCGGGCCGGGTCGGGCGCCTCGCGCGGCGGCGGAACCGGCACGCGCGGACGCGTGGCGCCGCGCGAGCGCAGCGTGTCGTGGGTCTCGACGATGAGGTCGCGCAGCGCCGGACCGTAGGCCGCCGCGAGGTCGACGGCGGGCGCACCCCGCGCCGCGGCCCAGGCGTCGAGGGCACGCTCGTAGGCGCCCTCCTCGACGCGCCGCGCCTCGGCGGCGTCGAGGACGGCGAAGCGCGGGTCTAGCCCGGCGGCGAGCGGCTGGGCGCGCAGCACCCGCGCGCAGAAGCCGTGGATCGTGCCGACCCAGGCGGCGTCGACCTCGCGCGCACGCTCATCCTCACCCAGCTCGACGAGCCGTCGGCGGATCCGCTCGCGCAGTTCGCCGGCCGCCTTCTCCGTGAAGGTGAGCGCGAGGATCGAGCCGACGGCGACCCCGTCCTCGAGCACGGCCTCGACGAAGCGCTCGACCATCACCGCGGTCTTGCCGGAGCCGGCGGCGGCGGCGAGCAGGCCCGAGCCGACGCGATCGCTGATCGCAGCCCGCTGCTCGGCGGTGAAGGCGCGGCTCACGCGGGGGCCCCCGCCCGCGCCGCAGCGGCGGCCGCCGCCTGCGCCTGGGCCTCCTCGCGCGCACGGCAGATGCCGGGATGCGCGCAGCCGCGTGGGGTGCACGAGCCCGGGCAGGCGCGGATCCGCCCGGCACGCAGATCGTGCGCGGCGGCGACCGCGGCGTCGCGGGCGGCGTCGAGCACCGCCGCGAACGCCGCGGGATCGAGCTGGTCGCTCGCCACGTAGCTGCCGGGCACGTCGTCGCGCACTGCGCCGCGCGGGCGGACGTCGCGCGCGCCGAGCGGCTGGTAGAGCGCGCCCGCCACGTCCAGCCCGAGCAGCTCGCGCGCGGCCAGCGCGTACAGCGCCACCTGCAGCTGGCGATCCTCCGCCCAGCGCGCTGCGGGTGGCGCCGCCTTGCCCTTGTAGTCGCGGATGATCGCGATGCCGGCGCCGGCGTCGATGCGATCGACGCGGCCGGCGACGCTCAGCCCGGATCCCGGCAGCGGCAGCGGTCCATGCGCGTCGCCCTCGCTCCCGAAGCTCCACTCGAGCTGCTGCGGCTCGAGGCCGGCGCCGGTGGCCGCCTCGTGGCGCAGGTAGCGCTCGAGGTCGGCCGCGAGCGAGCGCAGCCCGGCCCGCGCGCGGACGCCGCCGGCGGTGCTGCGCAGCCCGCCCATCACGTCCTCGAGCGCCGCGAGCGCGGCCGCCAGCGAGGCGGGACCGAGCGCGGCGGAGCCGGTGCGCTCGCGCAGCCGCCCGAGCACGCGCTCGAGCGCCGCGTGCGCGAGCGACCCGCGGCGCATCGCCTCCGGATCGGGATCCGTGCGCCTGGGCCGCAGCATGCGGTCGACCAGCCAGCGCACGCCGCAGCCGGCGAACGCCTCGAGCCCGCGGGCGGACTCGAGCTCGTGGGCGGCGAGCAGCGCCTGGACGGCGGCGGTCTCGGGCGGTCCAAGCGGCGGCGGGTCGGGCCGTGACTGCAGCGCGGCGCGGGCGCGGCGGAGCTCGTGCGGCGTCGGGGCCTCCGACGGAGGCCAGGTGACGTGCGCGAGCAGGCGCCGGCCGCGCTGCTCCCACAGCGCGTCGGTGAACAGCGCGCGCACGTCGTCGAGGAACGGCGAGGGCACGAGCGGATCGCCTTCCTCGTCGGAGGAGCGGAACGAGAGGAACAGCACCTCCTGCGGCCGTGACACGCAGGCGTAGAGCAGGTAGCGCTCGCGCGCGAGCACGTCCTCGTGATGGGGCAGCACGAGCCCGGTCGCGCGTGCCAGGTCGGCGCGCGCATCGTCGTCGAGGAACGGCTCGGGCGTCGGGCGGCGCGGGAACTCCGCGTCCTGGAGCCCGCAGACGAAGACGGCGCGGAAGCGGCGCGCGCGGACCGCGAGCGGGTCGGCGAGCAGGACGCCGCCGGGCGCCGGCCGCTCGCGCACCTCGACCGCGCCCAGCGCCTCGAGCAGCTCGCCGGTGTCGCCAGCCGCCTCCGCGTCCGTCGCGGCCAGGCCGCGCAGCTCGGTGGCGGCTGCCCGCAGCGCGCGGGCGGCGAGCGCATCCTCGGCCTCGGCCGGGCCGAGGACGTGCGCGCGGCGCCGGTGCGGGGCGGTCCAGATCGCCTGTGCCTCCGCTTCGAGCGCGGCCAGCAGCGCGGCGGGGCCCTGCTCGGCGGCGGCGGCCAGCGCGTCGAGCGCCCCGAACGGGTCCTCGCCCCCCGGCCACGCGGCGCGGGCCGCGCGGGCGGTGGCGATCTCGCTCCGGCGCAGCCGCGCGTCGAACGCGTCGAGCGCGTCGCCGTCGGGCCAGCGCCCCGGCGTGCGCAGCCAGCGCAGCAGCTCCGCCGCACTGCCGCCCGGGAGGGCGGCGCGCGCGCCGGCCAGCACGCCCGCGCCGAGGCGCGTACGGGCGAGCGGCGTGATCCGTTCGCGCGTGACGGGCACGCCGGCGCCGGTGAGGCCGAGCTCGAGCACGCCCGCCGCGCCGGCGCCGCCGCGGACGAGCACCGCCACGTCCTCCGGCGCCATGCCGCGGCCGAGCAGCTCGAGCACCGAGGCCGCGACCAGCTCGGCCTCCGCGCGCTCGCCGCCGGCCTCGAGCAGCCGCACGGCGCCGTTGGGCGGGACGGCCTCGGCGCCAGGCTCGAACAGTCGCCGCTCGAGGTGGTGCAGCGCGCTGCGCGCGCGGCCGGCGTAGTGCTCGGAGCGGTCCTGGAGGTGGACGTGCTCGTCGGCCAGCGGGCGCAGCGTCTCGACCGTCCCGGCGCGGCCGGCGAACGCGGCGCGGCCCGGCTCCCAGGGCAGCGCGACGCACACCTCCGCGCCGGCGCGGCGGGCGAGCGTCTCGACCGCGTCGAGCTGCAGCGGCGTCAGGTCGTCGAAGCCGTAGAGGAACACGGGCCGCGCGCCCCAGGCGGCGGGTGTTCGGCGCAGCGCGTCGAGCGCCGCGCGGGCAAGCCCCACGCGGTCGGTGAGCTTGAGGCGCTCGAGGCGGCGCTGGTAGGCGAGGTAGAGCGCCGCGAGCTCGGCGGCGTGTGGGGGCGCCTCGTCCCAGTCCGCGATCGCGCGGGCGAAGCGACGCGGCGCGACGAGCGATCCCCCGAGCTCGTCGAACAGGGTCCCGAGCGCGTCGGCGAAGCCCGGCGAGGCGGCCGAGCGGGCGAGCGCGGTCAG
Organism: Solirubrobacteraceae bacterium; assembly: GCA_034664425.1. Taxonomy (GTDB): domain Bacteria; phylum Actinomycetota; class Thermoleophilia; order Solirubrobacterales; family Solirubrobacteraceae; genus DATBDM01. Next base: position 45,318 of record JAXDHR010000105.1, on the reverse strand, counting down.
CCGCGCGGCGCCGACGATCGACCGCAGGACGCGCCCGCGCGCTACGCGGCCGAGCACCCGGCCGTCCACCCCGGTCGCGGCCGCGAGCCGGCGAACCAGCCGGTCGAAGGTCACCACCTCGGCGCCGAGCACGATCCCGGTCTCCGCCAGCTCGCGTGCGTAGTGGTCACTGTCGGCGGCCGTGGGGACGACCAGCAGCGGCTCAAGTGCCAGCGCGGCGTTGAAGCGACCCAACACCTCGCCCGCCTTGGCGGCGTTGGCAGGACCGGTCACCAGGGTCAGCGTCATCGGCAGCTGAGGATGGCGGCTGCCCTGGACGGCTTGCCGGCGCGCGCCCGGGGTCCGTGATCACGGGACTTCAAACCGCGGCTGGACGGATATCCGACTACGCCCCGGCGCTCAAGTTGCGACTGTTACAGCCGTTGTACTCAAAGAGAGTCAGCGTCGCACCGGGAGTCTTAGCCATGCCGCACCTGCATCTGCCCGCCGAGCATTCAGACGCCGATCTGATGCTCGCCGCCAACCTGGCGGACATCGTCGGCAGCGAGGATCTCTTCGTCACCTGGACGCACGAGCGCGGTCCGGGCGCGATCCCCCAGGTCGAGGCGGTACTGCGCGACGAGCGCCCGAGCCCGCTGCTCGAGCTCGCCGGCGCCGTTGTCGCGGGGCTCGCGAGCCTCTGGCGCACGTTCTTCTCGACCGCCGCGGCGACCTCCCCGGCGGTCACGCCGGCACCGCTGTCCGAGCGCGCCCCCTCGTAGACGTCACTCCGGCTCCTCCGACCGGAACCTCCGGGCTACGCGGCCTGCGGCTGGCGCGCCGGGGCGGCGTCGCCCGTACCGGCTGCGGCGGCGGCTGCCTCGTCCGCCTCCGGCGGCTTCGCGCCGTCGCGGGCCCAGGGCTCGTCGAACTCGACGCGCCACTTGCCCTCGTCGCTCTGCATCAGCGCCAGGCGGGCGCGGAAGGAGCGGCCCGAGCGGCCCTTGAAGCCGGTCACGGCCTTCTCGGTGCGCCCGCGGGTGATCAGCTCGCGCGCCACGGCGGCGGGCAGCGTCTTGCCCGCCTTTGACTTCCAGATCACGAAGCCGCAGCCGGGATCCTCGCGCGACCAGCATGAGAAGCCCTTGCGGTTCTCGACGATGTCGTGCCCGCAGACTGGGCACGGTCCGAGGTTGGCCCGCGGGATGCGGACCTCCTTGAGCTTGACGTCGAGCTCCTCGACGGTCTTGCCGGCGAAGGAGGCGATGTCCTCCATGAAGCGCTCGCGCTTCTCCTCGCCCTGCTCGATCCGGCCCAGCCGGTGCTCCCAGTCGCCGGTCAGCGACGGTGACGTCAACGGGTGCTCGCCGAGCAACCGGATCACGCCCAGGCCCTTCTCGGTGGCGACGAGCGCGCGCCCGTCGCGCTCGACGTAGGCGACGTCGATCAGCCGCTCGATGATCGCCGCGCGCGTCGCGGGCGTGCCGATGCCCGATTCCTTCATCGCCTCGCGCAGCTCGTCGTCGTCGACGAGCTTGCCGGCGGTCTCCATCGCGGCGAGCAGCGAGGCGTCCGAGTAGCGCCGCGGCGGCTTGGTCTCCTTCTCGGCGGCCTCGACCTCGCGGGTGTCGACGTCCTCGCCCTGCTCGAGCTTGGGCAGCGTCTGGTCGCGGCCCTCGTCGTCGGAGTCCGGATCGGCCTCCGCGCGCTCCTCGGAGGTCATCTCGCCGTAGACGCCGCGCCAGCCCGGCACGACGAGCACGCGACCGCGGGTGCGGAAGACGTGCTCGAGGACCGTCGTCTCCAGGCGCGTGTTCTCGAACACGGCCTCGGGATGGAAGGCGGCGAGGAAGCGGCGGACGACCATGTCGTAGATCCGCCGGTCGTCGTCGGACATCTTCGCGATGCGGTGCTCGGACTTCGTCGGGATGATCGCGTGGTGGTCGGTGACCTTCGCGTCGTTGACGACGCGGCCGAGCGGCAGCACGTCGAGCCCGGTGACGTACGCGGCGCCCCTCGCGTAGTCGGGATGCCCGCCGACGAGCGCGGCGATCGGCTTGATCTCCTCGGCCATGTCGGAGGGCAGGAAGCGCGAGCTGGTGCGCGGGTAGGTGAGCGCCTTGTGCTCCTCGTAGAGCCGCTGGGCGGCGGCGAGCGTGCGGCGGGCGGAGAAGCCGAAGCGCGTGTTGGCATCGCGCTGCAGGCTCGTGAGGTCGTAGAGAAGCGGCGCGCGTTCCTTCGTCGTGCGCTTCTCGAGCTTGGTGATCGTGCCCGTCCGGCCGCGGACGGCGGCGACGACCGCGTCGGCCTCCTCGGCCGTGGCCAGCCGCGGGTTGGCGCCGGCGTGGTAGCGGCCCGCGTAGGAGCGCCCGGAGTCGCCGCCGACCGGGTCGAAGGTCGCGTCGACGAGCCAGTACGGCTCGGGAACGAAGGCGCGGATCTCCTCCTCGCGGCGGGCGATGATCGCGAGCGTCGGCGTCTGCACGCGGCCGAGCGAGACCGCGCCGTCGAAGGAGGAGCGCAGCCGGATCGTCGCCGCGCGCGTGGCGTTCATGCCGACGATCCAGTCCGCCTCCGAGCGCGACCGGGCGGCCTGCTCGAGCAGCGCGAGCTCCTCGCGCGGGCGCAGGGCGCCGAACGCGTTCTTGATCGCCTGCGCGGTCATCGACGAGAGCCACAGCCGCTGCACCGGCTTGGAGGCGTTGGCCTTCTCGTAGGTCCAGGCGAAGATCAGCTCGCCCTCGCGGCCCGCGTCGCACGCGTTGATGACCTCCTCGACGTCCGGGCGCTTGAGCTGCTTGGAGATGACCGTCATCTGCTTGCGCGAGCGCTCGTCGCGGACGACGAGCTTGAAGCGGTCGGGCACGATCGGCAGATCGGCCATACGCCACTTCTTGTACTTGGCGTCGTACTCGTCGGGCTCGGCGAGCTGCACGAGGTGGCCGACCGCCCACGTGACGACGTGCGAGTCGGACTCGAGGTAGCCCTCGTGCTTCTGGAAGGCGCCCGGCAGGGCACGGGTGAGGTCCTGTCCGACGGACGGCTTCTCGGCGATGACGAGCGTCTTGCCCATGAGCCGTCCGAGGGTAGACGATGCTCGCGCTCAGGCGCAGGGGCCGGTGGAGACGGCGCCGGCCGCCCCGCCCGCGCGCGACAGCGCCGCGCGCACCTGGGCGTTCGGAACTCCGTAGCCGCCGCGCGGCCCGCGCGTGGTGGCGGCGAAGACGGTCGTGAGCACGCGGCCCGCGCCGTCGACCATCGGCCCGCCCGAGTTGCCGGGACGCACCGCGCCGCGCAGCGCGGCGATCGTGCGGCGCACCGGGCCACGGCCGTACGCGTCCTGGGTGATCACCGTGCGGGTGACGCCGAGGCGCCCGGCGCGCACGTCGTAGGGCCCGTCGAGCGGGAAGCCGAGGATCGCGCCCGAGGCGCCCGTGTGCGGCGTCGCGAAGGGCAGCGCCGGGGCCTGCAGCCCGTCGACGCGCAGGATCGCGACGTCGTCGTGCGGATCAAAGGCGATCACGGCCGCGCCGAGGCTCGGCCCGTGGCCGCGCACCTGGACGTGCGTGTCGTGCTCGCCGGCGACGACGTGCGCGTTCGTGACGACCACGCCCGGCCGCGCGACCCAGCCGGAGCCCTCGATGCCCGCCCCGCACGCGGTCCCGAGGATCTTCACGACGCTGTTCGCGGCGCGCTTGACGTCGAGGTCGGACGCGATCTTCGCGCTGGGCGGCGGCACGCCGGCCGAGGGTCCATCGATGCGCGGGAACGGGTCGAGGTTGGCGATCGCGCTCAGCAGCCCGCTCGACGGCGGGACGAGACCGTTGATGCGCGAGAGAATCGCCGAGCGCTGCACCTCGCGGCGTGCGTCGCCGCCGTGCTGGAGCGCGACCGCGCCGAGCAGCCAGATCACACCGAGCCCGACGCACACCGTGAGCAGCGCACCGAGCAGCCCGTCGAGCGCCGTCAACCCGGGAAGGACCCGGAGCGACACGCGCAGCTTCGATCCCAGCCCTTCGAAGCCGGCGGCGAGGATCGCCCCGCCCAGCAGCGCTCCGAGCAAGCCGAAAGCGGGCGCCCAGGGCGAGTCGCGGCCGGCGAGGGAGGGGCCGATCCGCGTGCCGATCCAGGCGCCGAGGGCGAAGCCGGCGAGCGCCAGCGCGGCCGTCACGAAGCCCTGTGCCCAACCGAACAGGATCAGCAGAAGCGCGGCGCCCGTGATGATCCAGTCGAGCCCCGTCATCGGCGCCTTGAGGGTACCGGCGCTGACCACGCATGCCGGAGGCCATCCAGCGGGGAGTGTGGCTCCGTACAGTCAGCGACGCCAGCGTGCCCCCCCTCCCTCCCCGCCCCGATCCGTCCGCCTCGTCCCGCCGCACGCCCTCCCGCCGCTCGCCGGCCGGGCGCAGCGCGGGCACGCGCCGGCTCGCCGTGCTCGGCGGCGTCGCCGCGTTCGCGTTCGCCGCCGGCGTCGTCGTCGGCTCGCGTCACGAGCCGGCCGAGCGGCGCCTGGCCATCAGCTGGGCGCAGGCCTGGGAGCGCCGCGACTACGGCGCCATGCACGGCATGCTCGCCCCCGCTTCGCGAGGGCGCTGGCCGGTGCTGCGGTTCGCGCGCGCGTACCGCGAGGCCGCCAGCACCGCCACGCTGACCGGCCTCCGGGTCGGCAGACCGACGATTTCCGGCGACACGGTGACGCTGCCCGCGACGGTCGCCACGCGGATCTTCGGGACGGTCCGCGCGGACGTCAGCCTTCCCCTCGTCACCGGTCCCGACGGCTCGCCGGCGGTCGCCTGGCGGCCGAGCCTGGTGTTCCCCGGCCTGCGCGTCGGCGAGCGCCTCACGCGTGACACGCGGATGCCGCCGCGCGCGACGATCGAGGCGCGCGACGGAACGCCCCTGGCGCAGGGCGACGCCCGGCTCTCCGATCTCGGACCGGTCGCCGCCGAGGTCGCCGGGCGCGTCGGGCCGGCGTCGTCGGCCCGCGAGGCGGAGCTCGAAGCGCACGGCGTCCCCGCCGGGGCCGCCGTCGGGCTGACCGGGCTCGAGCTGCAGTTCGACCGCGAGCTCGCCGGCACTCCGGGCGGCGAGCTCAAGGCTGGACGGCGCGTGCTGGCCTCGACCCGCCCGAAGGCGGGGACCGACGTCCGCACGACGATCGACCCGTCCGTCCAGCGGGCGGCGGTCACCGCGCTCGCCGGACGCTACGGCGGCGTCGCCGCGATCCGGCCCTCGGACGGCGAGATCCTCGCGCTGGCCGGGATCGCGTCCTCGGCGCCGCAGCCGCCCGGCTCCACCTTCAAGATCATCACGCTGACCAGCGCGCTCGAGGCGGGCGCGGCGAAGCTCTCGACGAGCTACCCACCGCAGAGCGCGGCGACGCTCTCCGGTGTGGCGCTGCAGAACGCGAACGGCGAGTCCTGCGGCGGAACGCTGCTCGCCTCGTTCGCGGAGTCGTGCAACTCGGTCTTCGCCCCGCTCGGGGTCAAGATCGGCGCGAAGCGGCTCGTCGCCACCGCCGAGCGCTTCGGCTTCAACCAGGACCTCGGGATCGCCGGCGCAGCGCGGGCGACGATTCCCGCGGCGAGCGAGATCGGCGACGACCTCGCGGTCGGCTCGACCGCGATCGGGCAGGGCAAGGTGCTGTCGACGCCGCTGCACCTGGCGACCGTCGCGGCGGCGATCGGCGAGCTCGGCGAGCGGCCCCTGCCGACCTACGTCAAGGGCAGCGTGCGGCCGCGCACGCGTGCGACCACGCCGCGGGTGGCGCGCAAGGTGCGGCGGGCGATGGAGGAGGTGGTGGCGGGCGGCACCGGCGTCGCCGCCGCGATCCCGGGCGTCACGGTCGCGGGCAAGACCGGCACCGCCGAGCTGCGCTCGACCGTCTCCGAGGACCCGGCGCCGACCGATCCGTCGCTCGCCCCGCAGAGCGACACGACCGACACCGACGCGTGGTTCGCCGCCTTCGCCCCGGCCCGGCACCCGCGGATCGCGGTCAGCGTGCTGCTCGTCGCCCAGGGCGCGGGCGGCGACACGGCGGCACCCGTCGCGCGTGCCGTGCTGCAGGCCGGGCTCGGCCTCTAGAGATCGAGCTCGACGAAGGTGCTCGGACCCGACTTCGGGCCGATGCGCAGCGTCAGGGGGCGGTTCTGCAGGTCCGCCTCGTTGAGCTTGAAGAGCACGAGCGAGCCCTGGATCACGCCTTGCCCGGCGATCGAGTTCGCGCTCGGGATGATCGCCGTCGGCTGCAGCGTCTGCGGGCGGTAGACGAAGTCGTTGCGCTTCGGGTCGAGCGGCACGGGCTGGAAGGAGTCGTTCTCGGTGTCCGTGATCGCGTAGTCGCCGGTGGAGCGGCCGGGCTTCCCCCCATCGTTCTCGACCCGCATGAAGACCCCGAACCAGATCTCGTTCCTGCCGAGCTTGGTGCCGGACGGCAGCCCGCGCAGGTACGCGGAGTCCTCGGAGTCGTGCGGGTTCAGGTAGCGCGACATCTGGACCTGGTACTTGAGCCCGTTCAGCTCCAGGTAGAGGCCTTCGTTCGTGGTGGCTGACGCCTGCTCGCCGCTCTCGGAGTTGGTGCCGCAGCCCGCGACGGCGACGCCGGCCGCGAGCACGGCGAGCAGGGCGAGGAGGCGGATCGGACGGAACATCGGCGGTGGATCTTAGTCGGGGTTCGGCGGCGGCGCTCAGACGCCCGCGACCGTGGCGCGCGCGCCACGGTCGTAGTCCTCCTCGAGGATCGACTGCAGCCGCCGCATGCTCTTGCGGACGTTGCGCTTCATCCAGCCGCGGTAGCCCGTGGCCGCCTCCATGAAGCGGTCCGTGGGCAGCGCCGGCTCGACCTCGGTCATCATCTCGACTTCGGTGCCGCCGCCGGAGGAGGGGTCGAGCGTCCAGATCGTCGTCATCTTGTTGCGGTTGAACTTGCCGCCGCGGCCGAGCGCCACGATCCGGTGGGGCCGCGCGACCTCGACGTAGGTCAGGTCGGCCCACGAGAAGCGCGCGAGCGGCGCGTCGAGGTGGAAGCGCGCGCCGGCGCCCTGCCCCACCGAGTCGACCCGGGTCAGCCGGAAGTGGTCCATGTAGTGGTCGGAGAACTCCGGCAGGTTGGCGATGTCGGCGAGGTAGTCGAAGACCTCCTCGCGGGGACGGCCGATCGTGACGGTGGCGGTGACGGGGTCCACGGGCGCGCAGGATATCCGCAGCGCGGCGCCGGACGTCGCCGTCACGCGGCGCGCGTGCGCGCCTTGACGGCGCGGTGGTGCTCGGAGGAGTGCATGAGCTCCGAGCGCGCAGGCGCCTCGCGATGACGCGCGCGGCACAACTCGCAGACGTGCCGCTCCCCGCCCGTCGCCTCGTAGACGTGGATGACCTCGCCGACGAGCGGGGTGCGGCCGCAGTGCATGCAGTGGACCCGCCCCGGATCCGCGGCCCCGGCGTTGGCGCGCAGGAAGGTGAGCTCTCGCGGAGCCACGGCGAAGGACGTCCGGAACGGCGTGGTGGCGCGGCGCACGCGCGGCATCGACGGCATCGTGGAAGCGGCCTTCGCCGCGATTGGGGTCTTCCCTCCAGGCGCCGGGGGCGTATGATCCCGCCAGGAGGCGGGTCGCAGGGGACCGGCTGGCGCGCCCGTGCGCCAAAGGAGATGCATATGGATCGACGGACGGACGACGTCCAGGCGACAGGGTTCCTCCCGCCCGCCACCGATGTGCTCGAGCAGTCCGGCGGCGGGGCCGACCGGCCTGCGTGGGTCGAGGAGGCGCGCGGCGCGCTTGAAGAGACCGGCCGCTACCTGGCCTACGAGGACGACGGCACCCAGCGCGTGATCGCGCTCGCCCGCGAGTGGACCCGGATCGGACGCTCGCTGGCTGCGGACGTCCGCTTCGACGACGCGACCGTCTCGCGCCGGCACGCGCTGATCGTCTGCCAGGCCGATGGCGTACGCGTGCTCGACGATCGCTCGCTCAACGGCGTCTACGTCAACGGCGAACGCGTCGAGTGGAGCGCGCTGCGCGACGGCGACCGCATCGCCGTGGGGCGGCACACGCTGTGGTTCCTCGATACGACCGAGGTCGGCGCGGGCGCCGTGGCCGAGCAGGCCGACAGCGCGGCGTAGCCCGGTCGTTGGGTAGCCTGCCGCGGTCCATGGCCGAGACGATCGCGGTCCTGTCGCTCAAGGGCGGCACGGGGAAGACCACCACGGTGCGCACGCTGGCCGACGTGCTGCGGCGCATCGGGCTCGACGTGCTGGCTGTCGATCTCGACCCGCAGGGCAACCTGTCGGATTACTTCGACGTCCCGCCGGACGCCAGTCCGACGGTGGCCGATGTGCTCTCGGGCGACGCCAAGGTCGCCGCCGCCTCGCACGACGGGATCGTCCCGGCCTCGCCGATCCTGGCCGAGGTCGAACGGTCGCTCTCGGGCAAGCTGGGGCGCGAGCTGGTCCTGCGCAAGGCGCTCAAGGACGCCCGCAAGCAGCACGACGTGATCCTGATCGACTGCCCGCCGGCGCTCGGGCTGCTGACGATCAACGGTCTCGTCGCCGCCGACTGGGCGCTCGTCTCCTCCGAGGCGCAGTACTTCGCGCTGCAAGGAGTCGAGGGCGCGCTCGAGGTGATCGAGCAGGCGAAGGAGTTCTACAACCCCGAGCTCGAGTGGCTCGGGGTCGTGCTGAACATCGCCGACATGCGCACGACGCACTCCCGCGACGCGTACGCGCAGTTGCAGCAGGTGTTCGGCGACAAGGTCTTCACGACCGTGATCCGCGCATCGATCGCCTACGCGGAGTCGGCGGAGAAGGCCCGCTCGATCCTCGACCACCGGCCCGATCTCGGCGAGGACTACCTCGCGCTGGCCGACGAGGTGCTCGCGCGCATCGGCCTGGCGGACGCGCGCCGCAAGCTCGAGCCGCTGCGCACGTCCTGACCTGATACGCCCGGCTGGGTAGGGACGGGCTCAGCCCGACGTGGCAATCACGTCGAGTGGCGACGTACTCGGCTGAGGTCCGGAAAACTCGCCACTCGCCGACGCGACGAGCGAGGTTTGTCGACCACCCAGCCGGGGTCGACGTTCCCCGCGCCCTACAGCCGCCGGAACGCCGCGCCGGTGGGCTCGAACCCCACCCGGCGCACGTGCGCCCAGCCCTCGACCGCGAGGGCCGCGCGCTCGGCGACCGCGCCGGCATCCTCGGACCGCGTCCACAGCAGCACCGTGGGCCCCGCGCCGGAGATCGTCGCGCCGAGCGCGCCCCAGGCGCGCGCCCGCTCGAGCAGCCGCGCCGAGCGCGGGTACAGGGGCGCCCGCCGCGGCTGGTGCAGCCGGTCGTCGAGCCCGCGCGCGATCAGGTCGCAGTCGCCCCGCTCGAGTCCCAGCACCAGCAGGCCGGCGTGGGCGACGTTGAACACGGCGTCGGCCAGCGGAACCTCGGCCGGCAGCGCCGCGCGGGCCTTCGCCGTCCGGACCGCCTCGCGTGGGACGACGAGCACCGCCTCGAGCCCGGGCGGCGGGTCCAGGCGCGTCGCCGACGGGCCGTCGCAGAGGACGATGCCGCCCAGCAGCGCCGCCGCCACGTTGTCCGGATGGCCCTCCTGGCGCGTCGCCAGCGCCAGGAGGTCGTGGCCCCCGCCGCTGAGCGCGTCGGCGGCGACCAGGCCCGCGACGATCGCTGCGGCGCTCGTCCCGAGCCCGCCGGAGAGCGGGATGTCCGAGCGGATCGCGAACTCGTGGCGCGCCGCCGGAGCGATCGAGTCGAACGCCCGCACGCACAGGTTGCGCCGGTCGCGAGCGATCGCGAGGTCGGTGTGGACCGCGAACTGCCCCGTCTCCTCGACCTCGACTTCGACGTGCAGGGACAGCGCCGCGGCGAGCACGTCGAACCCCGGTCCGAGGTTCGCGGAGGAGGCCGGCACGCGGACGAGGACGCGCGCGCTCACCGGCTCACGCCAGCACGGCGGCCTCGACGGCCCCGATGTCCGGCTCGCACGGCAGCACCGAGCCGGCGTACGCCAGCGCGGTCTGCGGGTCCTTGAGCCCGTGTCCCGTGAGCACGCAGACGATCTTCTCGGCGCCGCCCGTCCCGTGTGTGAAGAGCCCCGCCACGCCGGCCGCGGAGGCCGGCTCGCAGAACACGCCCTCCCGGGAGGCCAGGAATCGGTAGGCCTCGATGATCTGCTCGTCGGAGACCGCGGCGATGTGGCCGGACGAGGCGCGCATCGCGTCGACCGCCTCCTCCCAGCGGGCCGGGTTGCCGATGCGGATCGCGCTCGCCACGGTCTCCGGATGCTCGACCGGCTCGCCGCGCACGATCGGGGCGGCGCCCTCGGCCTGGAAGCCGAGCATCCGCGGGCGCTGGCCGGCCTCGACGAAGCCCTTCCAGTAGGCGGTGATGTTGCCCGCGTTGCCGACGGGGATCGCCAGCGCGTCGATCGGCCCGAGGTCCTCGGCGATCTCCAGCGACGCCGTCTTCTGCCCCTCCAGGCGGAACGGGTTGACGGAGTTCACGAGCGCGATCGGGTGGCGCGCGGCGAGCTCGCGCACGAGCTTGAGCGCCTGGTCGAAGTTGCCGCGCAGCGCGACCACCCGCGCCCCGTGCATCAGCGCCTGGGCGAGCTTGCCCGTCGCGATCTTGCCCTCTGGGACGATCACCGCGCCGCGCAGCCCCGCGCGCGCGGCGTAGGCGGCGGCGCTGGCGGCGGTGTTGCCGGTCGACGCGCACAGCACCGCCTCGGCCCCCTCGCGCACGGCGGCCGACACGGCGCAGGTCATCCCGCGGTCCTTGAACGAGCCCGTCGGGTTCGCGCCCTCGATCTTCAGCCACACCTCGGCGCCGACGCGCTCGGACACCCGCTCGGCGAGCACGAGCGGCGTCGAGCCCTCGCCGAGCGACACGACCGGGTCCTCGGGGGCGAACGGCAGGCGGTCGTGCCAGCGCTCGATCAAAGGCGGGTGGGGAGATCGTCCCGTCACGAGAAGTCCTCGTCGATGACCCGGATCGCGCGCGGCGCGGCGCGCATGAAGTCGAGCTGGCCGATCAGCCGCACCGCGGCGTAGAAGCGCGACTCCTGCAGCGGGTGCATGACCATGACCAGCCGGGCGTTGTCGCCGAGCCCGCGCTGGACGACGGACCGGATCGACGCCCCCTGCATGCCGAGGATCTCGGCGACCTGGGCGAGCACGCCGGGCCGGTCGGCGACCTCGAGGTGCAGGTAGAAGGCCGACGCGACGTCGTTGACGACGGCGAGGTCCTCGGTCGTCTCCGGCGTCGAGGCGGGCGGAATCATCGCCGAGATGACGTCGCCCAGCACGGCGCTCGCGGTCTGCGGGCCCCCCGCGCCGGGGCCCGACAGCGTCACCTCGGTGATCGCCTCGGACTCGATCGTGACCGCGTTGAACGGCCCGTTGATCGAGGCCAGTGGGTGATTGCCGTACAGGAAGGCGGGATGCACGCGGACGCTGATGGCGTCGGCGACGCGCTCGGCGGTCCCGATCAGCTTGAGCCCGAGGCCGAAGTCCTGGGCGAAGGCGATGTCCTCCGGGGTGATGTGCTCGATGCCCTCGTAGACGACCTGGTCGAGGTGGACGGGCGTCGAGTAGGCGAGCCGCGCGAGGATCGCCATCTTCGCCGCCGCGTCGCGGCCCGTGACGTCATCGGTCGGGTCGGCCTCCGCGTATCCGAGCCGCTGCGCGTCCGCCAGCGCGTCCGCGTACGAGGCGCCGGTGCGGGCCATCTCGGAGAGGATGTAGTTCGTCGTTCCGTTGACGATGCCGTGGATGCGCTCGACGCGCGCGGCGGCGAGCGACTCCTGCAGCACGCGGATCACGGGGACGACGCCGGCCACCGCCCCTTCGAAGCGCAGCTGGACGCCGTGCTCGCGCGCGCAGCCCCACAGCTCCTCGCCGTGCTGCGAGAGCAGCTGCTTGTTCGCCGAGACGACGTGGCGCCCGGCGCGCATCGCCGCCAGCACGTACTCGCGCGCCGGCTCGATGCCGCCGATCACCTCGACGATCAGGTCCGAGCCGTCGAGGATCTCCCGGAAGTCGCCGCGCGAGCGCGTCAGCGTCCCGGCGAGCGCGGGGCGCATGCCCGTGATCGCCTCGATCGCGCCGGCCCGCTCGGCGAGCAGCTCGGCGAAGGCGCCGCCGACCGTGCCCGACCCGAGCAGGCCGATCCGGAACTCAGACGTCTCGGGCATGCAGGTCCTCGTAGGTCTCGCGGCGAACCGCCAGCCGCGCCTCACCGTCGCGGCAGAGCACGATGGGCGGGCGCGGGACGCCGTTGTAGTTGTTGGCCATCGCGTGCCCGTAGGCGCCGGTGACGGGGACGACGAGCACGTCGCCGCGGCGCGGCCCCGGCAGGCGCGCGTCGCGGACGAGCACGTCGCCGGACTCGCAGTGCTTGCCCACCACCTGGCAGACGTCGTCCTCCCCCGCTCGGTCGGCCAGCGCCGCCTCGTAGGACGCGGCGTAGAGCATCGGGCGCAGGTTGTCGGACATGCCGCCGTCGACGGCGACGATCAGCTCGCCGCCCGCGCCGGGCTTGACGGCCTCGACGCGGTAGAGCGTCACCCCGGCCTGGGCGACCAGCGCGCGGCCCGGCTCGAGCACGAGCTCGAAGCCGCTGCCGAAGGCCTCGCGCGCGGTCTGCGCCATCCCCGCCACCCACGCTGCGAGGTCGGTGGGCTGGTCGTCGCGCGTATAGGGCACGCCGAGGCCGCCGCCGAGGTCGTAGACGGCGAAGCGGCCCAGCGGGGCGAGCGCCTCCGCAGCACGGCGCCACGGCTCCGGCGCGAACAGCTGCGAGCCGATGTGCATGTGCAGCCCGGCGAGCTCGAGCCGCGGCCAGTCGCGCCCGAGCAGCTCGCCCACGGCAGCGGGAGGCATGCCGAACTTCGAGCCCGCCTGGCCGGTGAGGATGGAGGCATGCGTGTCCGCGTCGACGCCCGGCGTCACGCGCACGAGCACGCGCTGGCGGCGGCCGGTGGGAACGAGCGCGTCGAGCCGCTCGGCCTCGGCGGGATGGTCGAGCACGATCGTGCCGACGCCCGCCGCGAGCGCCGCGGCCAGCTCGGCGTCGGACTTCGCGTTGCCGTGCAGATACAGCGCACGGGGATCGAAGCCGGCGCGCAGCGCAAGGTGCAGCTCGCCGCCCGAGGCGACGTCGCAGCCCAGCCCCTCCTCGGCGAAGATCCGCAGGACCGCGGTGCACGGCAGCGCCTTGGAGGCGAAGACGATCCGCCCGGGGCCGTCGTGGTGCTCGGCCAGCGCGCGGACCGCCGCCCGCGCGCGGTCGCGCAGATCGCGCTCGGCGAGCACGTAGGCTGGGGTCCCGAAGCGCTCGGCGAGGCCGACCGCGTCGCAGCCGCCGATCGCGAGACGACCCTCGGCGAGCGAGGAGTCGGCTGGGTACAGGTCGGCGGTGGCGAGCGCCATTCGGCGCGGGATCATCGCATCAGGCACGCGCCGGGGCGCGGCCGCCCACGCGCCCGCCGTGGCGCCGCAGCGCATACAGCCACGCCCCGCCGCCGGCGACCATCGCGACCGACAGCAGCTGCGGCTGGGTCAGGCCCAGCCACTCGATCGGGTTGCGGCGCAGGAACTCGACGAGGAAACGCTCGGCTCCGGCGAGCACGAGGTAGGCCGCGAACAGCGTCCCTGGCCGCCAGGCATGGCGGTGACGCCAGAGCCACAGCGCGACGAGGCCCATCGCGAGCGTCTCGTAGACCGGCGTCGGGTGCACGAGGGTGGTGGTCGGGACGGTGCCGTGCGGGTACGCCATCGCCCACGGGCCGTCCCACGCCTTGCCGTAGTCGCCGTCGCCGGCGAGCTGGCAGCCGACGCGGCCCATCGCGTAGCCCGCCGCGAGCGGCACGGCCGCCACGTCGAGCGTCCGCCCGTCGAGCGCACCGCGCCACCGCGCCCAGGCGAGCACGCACGCGGCACCGCCGATCGCCCCGCCGTACCAGACGAGCCCGGCGCCGGAGAACAGCGAACCGAGCACGTCGCCCCTGGCCTGCGACCAGTTCTCCGCCACCCACCACAGCCGCGCGCCGACGAGCCCGCCGATCAGCGCCGCGAAGACCATCTCGTAGGCCCAGTCGACGGGGCGGCCGAGCTCGACCAGGTAGCGGCCGGCGGCGACGCCGGCGATCAGGAACCCGAGCGCCATGGCGAGCCCGAAGGCCTGCAGGGTCATGCCGAGGACGTGGAACTCGGGGTGCACTCACCCGAAGACTACGAGCGGAGCTACAGATAGTTCATCGGGTTGACGACCGAGCCGTTGATGCGGACCTCGAAGTGCAGGTGCGGTCCGAAGCAGAGGCCGGTGCAGCCCGTGTAGCCGATGACCTGCCCCTGGCTGACGCTCGCGCCCATCGACGTCGCGAAGCGCGACTGGTGCGCATAGCAGGTGCTCATCGTCGCGGAGTGCTGGATGCAGGTGAAGTTGCCGTATCCGCCGGAGGACGCCTCCCCCTGCATCAGCACGACGCGGCCGGCGGCAGCGGCGCGGATCGGCGTGCCCGACGGAACGCCGATGTCGATGCCGGGGTGACAGGCCTCCCACGCGCGACGCTCGCAGAACGGCGAGGTGATCGGACCGTTGACGGGCCAGATCAGACCGCCCGAGCCCTGGCGGATCGGACCGGCGGGACCCGTCGCGGGCGCACCGGCGGCGCGTGCGGCGGCGGCCTGCAGGCGCGCGGTGATCGCCTGCTGCCGGCGCTGCAGCGCGGCGACGTCGTCCTCGAGGTGGTGGCGCTGGTTGCGCGTAGAGGCCAGGGCGCTCGCCTTCTGGTCGCGCGCGCGCTGAGCGCTCTGCTGACGTGAGACGAGCTGGCCCTTGACGCGGATCACGGCGTCGCGCCGCTGCTGGATCGACTGCGCGATCGCCGCGGCCTGCTGCTCGAGCTTGGCGAGGTGGGCGGCCGACTTCTCCGACTGCGCCTTGGCGACCTTGACGCGGTCGAGGATGCGGCCGTCCTGGTCGGAGATCCGGCGCATGAAGTCGGCCGACTCGATCAGGTCCTGCATGCCGTGCGCGTTGAGCACCACGGTGACGATGTCCGCGCGGTCGGACTTGTAGAGCTGCACGAGCCGCGCGGCCAGCTGGCGCTTGGCATCCGCGAGCTTGGCCTTGAGCCGGATCAGCCGCAGCCGCTCCGCGCGCAGGTTGCCCTGGATCTTCGCGAGCTCCAGCCGCTTGGCGTCGAGGTCGGACTGCAGCCGGGCCTGCCGGCCCTGAAGCACGGTGATGTCGCCCTCGAGCGCGTTGATGTGGCTCGTGTAGGCCGCGATGTCGGTCGAGAGCACCTGCTCGTGACCCTTCTTCGCGCGGATCTGCGCCTGCTTGGACGTGATCCGATGCTGGATCGTGGCGCTCGAGGCGCCGCTCGACACCATGGGTAGCGCGAGCCACAGCAGCAGGGGTACTGCCGCCGCGGCCAGCAGGACGCGAACGCGAAGAGCCATGCGGCGGGCCATCCTAGGCGACCGCTGCGAGCTTCCCCACCCATGAGCCCCTGGTGCAACGGATCCTGCACTTTGCAGGAGTTCTTGCCCGGCCACCGTGCGTCGCTCATCAAAGGTAAGAAGTTGCTCAAGGCGTCCGTGAGCATGCGAAGATGAGAGGCGAGATGCCACGACCCACCTCCTTCGGCAAGGACACCGGACTGCAGGTCCGGATGACCTTCACCCTGTTCCTGCTCGGCGTGCTCTACGTGATCCTCGTCGTCGCGCTGATCGCGGTCGGCGTCAACGGCATCGGGGTCGCGGTGATCGCCGGTGGCCTCGCGCTGCTGAACCTGTTCGCGTCCGACAAGCTCGCACTCGCCGCGATGGGCGCCCGCCAGGTCAGCCCGGCCGAGGCGCCGCAGCTGCACGCGATGATCGACCGCCTGTGCGTGCAGGCCGACCTTCCCAAGCCGAAGGTCGCCGTCGCCAACACGCGGATGCCCAACGCCTTCGCGCTCGGCCGCTCGCCCAAGAGCGCCACGGTCTGCGCGACGACGGGGATCATGGATCTGCTCTCCCCCGCCGAGCTCGAGGGCGTGCTCGCGCATGAGCTCACCCACGTCGCCAACCGCGACGTGCTGGTGATGACGCTGGCCTCGTTCTTCGCGACGATCGCCGCCTACATCGTCCAGTTCGGCTTCTTCTTCGGCGGCGGCGGGGCCTCGGACGACGACGACAACCCGAGCTTCCTCGTGCTCTTCCTGGTCTCGCTCGGCGTCTACGTGGTCTCGTTCTTCCTGATGCAGGCGCTCTCGCGCTATCGCGAGTTCGCCGCCGACCGCGGCTCGGCGATCATCACCGGCCGGCCCAGCGCGCTCGCCTCGGCGCTCGTGAAGATCTCCGGGGGCATGGAGCGGATCCCCGAGCGCGACCTGCGGGCCTCCAGCGAGCTGTCGGCCTTCTACATCTTCCCGCCGAAGACCGGCAAGGCGCTCGCCGGGCTCTTCTCCACGCACCCGCCGCTGGAGAAGCGCATCGCCGCCCTGCAGCGCCTCGAGGCGCAGCTCCAGGGCACCGCGTAGCCTTCAGGCATGGGCCTGCTCGACATCCTGCGCGGCAAGCGCACGCTCGCGCAGCCGGCGCCCGACCGGCTGTTCGCGATGAGCACCGCGTACGTGACGCTCGAGCTGACGCTCGAGCTGCGCAGCTCGGGCAAGGCCGCGATCGTCTTCCAGCCGCTCGCCACCGCCGACTTCGACGGGATCGTGCGTGACATGGAGGAGGTCGTGCGCGGCACGGGCTCGGATGCCGGCACCACCGTCGAGCGCACCGACGACGACTACGGCTACCGCTGGATGGTGCTCGCCGACGAGGACTTCGAAGACCTCGTCGTCGGCATCAACGCGGTCTCGAGCGCGCTGCAGGCCGGCGGCTACGGCGAGCGCATCCTCTGCGCGGTGTTCTCCTTCCGCGACGCCCAGGACCGCCCCGTCTACTGGATCTACAACTACAAGCGCGGGGCGTTCTATCCGTTCGTGCCCGCCGGGGGCCCCCAGCAGCGCGACAACGAGCGCGAGCTGCGGCTGAAGGCGCAGATCGGCGCCGAGCTGCCCGTCGAACCCGAGCTCGAGCGCTGGTTCCCGCTCTGGGGCATCCCGATCTAGGCGTTCAGGGCCCTGGGGTACGTGCCCCATCCCTCCAGACTGGACGAGTGTTGGACGCCGGGACCTAAAGCCGCTGCATGCGGCGTCGATATCTGCGGCACCCGCTCCCGCGGCTCCGCGCCGTACCGGCGGGTGAACCCAGTGAAAGGACCGCAGATGCAGCGCTTCGCCGCCGTCTGGCATGCCTCACCGCGCACCCTGATGGGGGCCTTGCTGATGCTCGTCGTCGCGGGCGGCCTCGCCGTCGGCTCGGGGGCGAGCTTCACCTCCCAGTCGGCCTCCCCCGGGAACATGATCACCGCCGGCGCGCTGACGGTGAGCAACGACAAGAAGAGCAACGGCACCGAGGGCGCGATCTTCCACGCCGACAACATGAAGCCCGGCGACACGGTGACCGGCACGGTGACCGTCTCCAACACGGGCAACGTGCCCGGCCTCTTCAGCCTCGGCATGGCCACCCCGACGCCGACCGGCCCCGGGTCCGACCTCTCCAACCGGCTCAGGCTCGCGGTCGACGAGCTCAACCCGAGCGACGCCGTGACCGGCACGCCGCTGCCCGCCACTCTGGTCTCGAGCATCGGCACGACGGCGCTCGGCACGTGGGCCGGCGGCACGAGCCATACGTACCGCTTCACGGTGACCTGGCCGACCGGCCTGACCGGCGACAACGCCTACCAGTCGTCCGGGCTCTCGCTCGACTTCACCTGGAGCGCCACACAGGCCTGACCGGCATCGCCGCGGGACTGAGGCACATCATGACCGCTGCCCGCCACGCGAGCCCGCACCGAACGTTCCGGCTGGCGTCCCTCGCCGCCGGAGGGCTCGGTCGGGTCATGCTCATGGTTGTCGTCGCCGTCCTGGCGGCGGGCTTCGCGCCCACGCTGCTCGGTCTCCATCGCTACGTCCTCACCGGCGTCTCGATGGAGCCGGCGATTCACCGCGGCTCGCTGATCTTCGACGAGGAGGTGCCCGTGTCGGACCTGCGCGTCGGCGACGTCATCACCTACGTCCCGCCGGGCGCCGCCCATCCGCTCAGCCACCGGATCGTCTCGATCGCGGCGCGCGGCGGCGAGCGGCGCTACCGGACCCGGGGCGACAACAATCCGGTCGCCGACCCGGCGGCCTTCGCGCTCCCCCACCCGACGCAGGCGCGCGTGCGGTTCTCGATCCCCTACGTGGGCTGGCCGTTCATCGCGATGAGCCGCCCCGGCCTGCGCGTGTGGCTGGTGGCGGTGCCCGCCTTCGTGCTCGCCTTCTGGGCGCTCGCGGGCGTGTGGCGCGAGGGCGGCGCGCTACTGCGTGAACGCGCGGCGGCCCAGACGTAGGCCATGCCGGCGAGGCCGGCGACCGCGGCGCTGGCCGCGCGGATCGCCTGCAGTCCGACCACGACGGGGCGGCGACGCTCATCGCCGATCACCTCGTCCCGGACTCCTCGGCGAGCGGAACCGTCCGTCTCGCCAACACCGGCGGCGCCGACGGCCGCGTCGAGCTCGCGCAGACGAGCGCCACCGACGTCGCCGCCCGCGCACGCGAGTGCTGCGGCTGACGGCGACGCTGCCCGACTCCGGGGAGAGGCTCGGGCGACACGAACAGTGGGCCTGCAGCTGACGCCGGAGGCCGCGCGCAGAGCGGTCCGCGCGCCGCGGGCGAGCATCCTCGTCAACGCCCGCGTGCAGTCGGCGGCCGGCGCGCAGGTGACGACGCTGCGGGTCGTCCTGATGGCGCCGGCGCGGCTCAGTCGGGGATCAGCCCGTCGCCCGTGAACTCGGCCCCCGCCTCGACGAAGCTGAGGTCGGGCGGCGGAATGATGACGTCGGACTCCTCGATCTCGTCGTCGCCGAGCCGTTGGCCGTCGCGGCGGACCAGCTCGAGCATCGACTCGAAGAGCTCGTGGAAGCGGTCCTCGTCGCCCGCCTCGACGGCGACCACCGCCTCGTTGTCGAGCTCGTTGAGCCGTGCCGCGTCCTCGTCGGGCAACCGGTACTGATCCTCGGTCGCGATCCTGACGATCACGGCTGGCGCTCCGGCCCCGAGGGCGATTGCTCCTGCGCGCTGCCGGCGCCCAGCTCGCCCTGGGTGGGGGCGCTGCCGGTCCCGAGCTCGGCCTTCATGCGCGCGAGGTCGTCGTCGACCTGGCTGCCGGAGGTCAGCTCGGAGAGCTGGCGGTCGATGTCGTCGCCGCCGGAGCCGAGCTGCAGGGTGTCGTCGAACGCGCCGGAGGCCTCGAGCTCATCCATCGCGCTCGCGCGGGCGCGCATGGTTTCCGTCTTGTCCATGGCGCGCTGCATCGCCATGCCGACGTCGGCCATCTCCTCCCCGACGCCCGTCGCGGCCTCGGAGATCTTGACCTGGGCCTCCGCGGCGGAGTACTGGGCCTTGATGACCTCCTTGCGGGTCCGGAACTGCTCGAGCTTCGTGCGGAGCTTCTGCTCCTTCTCGATCAGCTGGGACTGCTGGGACTCGAGCTCGGCGACCTGCTGATCGAGCGACTGCAACTCGGTCTGCGCGAACTGCTTGCGCTCGAGCGCGGTGCGGGCGAGGTCCTCGCGGTTCTGCGCGAGCGCCTGACGCGCCTGCGTGTCGAGCTTGACGACCTGCTGCTGGAGCTTGGACTGCTGCAGCTGGAGGCGCTTCTTCGACGTGACGACGTCGGCGATCCCCTTCTTGACGTTCTGCAGCAGTTCCATCTGCTTCTGGTAGCTGTACTCGATCGTCTCGGAGGGGTCCTCCGCCTTGTCGAGCATCTTGTTGATCTTCGCCTTGATGACGGTGGACATGCGTCCGCCCATGCCTGGCACGACGTTGCCTCCTTGGGGGGGTGGTCCGAGTCGTCTCCCGAGGGGCTAGCGTACCGGCTGCGTGATGGAGCCCCGCGCCGCGTCCGAGTCACGAGCCGTCCTCGTCCGGTGGATGAACCTCACCGACGCCAACTCGGCCGGGTTCGTGCACGGCGGCGCGGTCATGCGCCTCTGCGACGAGGCGGCCGGCATCGCCGCGATCAAGCACGCTCGCGCCCGGGTGGTCACGGCGGCGATGGACCGGATGACGTTCCTCGAGCCCGTCCATCCCGGCGAGCTGATGAGCTTCAAGGCCTCGGTCAACGCCGTCTGGCGCAGCTCGATGGAGGTCGGCGTGCGCGTGGAGGCCGAGCGGCCGCGCACCGGCGAGGTGCGGCACACGAGCACGGCCTACCTGACGATGGTCGCGCTCGACGACGACGGGCGGCCGATCGACATCCCGCCCCTGCTCACGTCCGAGCCGGACGAGATCCGCCGCGAGCGCGAGGCGCAGACCCGGCGGCGCAACCGGCTGGGCGAGCGCGACGAGATCCGCCGCGCCGGAGATCCCCTGGAACCTTAGTACCCGACGGGGTGGCGGGCGCTGAAGCCCGCGTTGGAGCGCGGCGTGGGACGCCAGCGGGGGCCGCTCTCGAACGCCGCCGCCGACACGCGCTTGGAGATGCGCACGCCGTACATGCCGGCGCGGCTCGTGTCGAGCCTCAGCCCGGCCACGTACGCGTACGCGTGGCCCGGATTGGTGTAGACCGTGATCCACTCACCGATGCCGCGCGCGCCCCAGGCCATGAAGCTCGAGGAGTCGAGCGGGCTCGAGAGCAGCTTGCCGCCGTGCAGCATGTAGGAGACGGTGCCCGAGCAGTCGTAGCCGCGGCTCTTGAAGGACCCGTGGCCGCCGCCGTAGACGTACGGCTTGTCCTGGATCCTATTGGCGGCGAAGATCGCGCGCTGGACGGCGATCGGAGCGCCGGCCGGCGCGGCCGCGGTGCCATCGGGCAGGAGCTTGGCCTTGGAGCCGGGGGTCGTCATGTTCGCCGGGGCGTCGGGCGGGAACGCGGCACCACCCGTGCTGCTCTGGGTCGTCGGCGATTGCGCGAAAGCCGCGGCGGGAAGCAGCGCGGTAGATACCAGCGTAAGGGCAAACGCCCGCAAGCAGTTCAAGGCCTGAATCCTCTTTCGTCGGCCTACGGGGTTAGCTGACGGGCTAGCGCTGAAAGAGCCTGCGCTTCACGCCTTGCGGCGCGATTCGCCCCAACTGCTTTGGGTCCCCCGCCTCCCGGCCCTCACCGGGAGTTCGGCATGGCGCGGCAACATATAGGAAGCCGCGATTATGTGTCGAGTCGTTGTTCGGTCGTCAACCGCGTGGGCTTGAGCGACCGGCGCTGCAGAGTAGCGGGTGCCCCGGCGCATTCGTTTCGAATCCCCCTCTTCTGGAGACGCGCGGGCGTGTCTCTTCTAGCCTGCGTGTTCGGTGATGCGGCCGCGGCTCCTCTTGGTGCTGACCGTCGTCGCTGTCGGCCTTGCGGGCTGCGGCGGTGGCGGCGGCGACAACCCTCCACGCAGCAACGGGCCCGTCCTCGGGCGCGCGTCGTCGACGCCGACGCCGCAGGCGGCTGATTCGACGCCGCAGCCGGCGCAGCAGGGCGCGCCCGTCGGCTTCCCGATCATCGCCACGAAGAACACGACGCGCGTGCCGGGCGCCGACCCGGCCAGCGTTGCGGCCGCGGTCGCGGTCGCGGTGTATCCGTCGCTGACGCCCGAGAACCGGCCGCAGGCCGTCGTGCTCGCCGACGAGCACGACTGGCGCGCGGCGATCTCCGCCGCCCAGCTCATGGGCAGTCCGCTGCGCGCGCCGATCCTGCTCAGCGACGGCGCGCAGCTGCCGGCGGTCACACAGCAGGCGCTCAAGGACCTGGCGCCGACGGGCGCCGCCAAGGCGGGCGGCGCGCAGGTCATCCGGATCGGCGTTGCGCCCAGGCCCGGCGGGCTGAAGTCGATCCGGCTCGGCGGCGGCTCCTCCGAGGCGATCGCGCGCTCGATCGACAGGCTGCAGGCGCGCGCGGCCGGCGGCGCGAGCGACACGGTCGTCGTCGCGCCCTCCGCGCGCGCGCCGCTGGCGATGCCGGCGGCGTCGTGGGCGGCCAAGTCGGGCGAGCCGGTGCTGTGGGCAGGGAAGTCGACGCTGCCGCGCGACACCGTCGCGGCGATCAAGGACCACAAGCGGCCACGGATCTACGTCGTCGGGCCGCCCGAGGCGATCTCCGGCGGCGTGCTCAAGCAGCTCCGCAACCTCGGCCCGGTCAAGCGCATCGGCACCTCCGACCCGGTCACCAACGCGATCTTCCTGGCCCGCTACGCCGACGGGACCTTCGGATGGAACCTGGTCGATCCGGGACACGGGCTCGTGTTCGCCAACGCGACGCGGACCGCCGACGCGGCGGCCGCGGCCGCGCTGTCGGGCTCGGGCAGCTACGGGCCGCTGCTGCTCGTCTCGGCCGCGTCGGCGCTTCCCAAGGACGTCCAGGACTACCTGCTCGACATCCAGCCGGGCTACGACAAGGACCCCGTGCGCGGTGTCTACAATCACGGCTGGCTCGTTGGCGACGAGTCGGCCATCTCCGCCGACGTCCAATCGCGCATCGACGCCCTCCTCGAGATTCAGCCAGTCGACACCGGAGGCGCCTGACCGCATGGCCGAGATGGAGCAGCCCGAGCGCCTGCGCGGCGACCGCCAGGTGACCGTGGACGACGTGCGCCAGCTCATGGGCTCGTCGACCCCGCACTTCGCACTGCAGCTGCGGGAGCGCATCCGGCGGCTGATCGCTCCCCTCTCCGCCGATGATCCGGCGCGCCGCCTCGGCGACGTCGAGATCGCACGCCTGACGCGGCTCGCGGTCACGGGCCAGGTCGGTGGCGAGGGCTACCAGGACGGCCAGCGGCCGCTGCCGAGCCTCGGCGAGGACGAGGCGACGCCGGTCCTGGGCAGTGCCGCCGCCGCCCGGGGGGTCCCGGGCGAGCAGCCGGTCGGCCACGACCCGACCTCCAGCAACGTCGGCTGAGCGGCACGACGCGCCCCCACGGGCGCCGCTGGAGCGGTTGCTGATCACAGCCCTGCGGGCCTCGGGCGGCTGTGGCGCGCACGCCGAGGCCGCGCGGCGTGTCGTACTCAGCATCCTGCTGGCCCACGCGCTCGCGGCGAGCGCGCACGACGGGCCGCCGGCGCAACCGGCACGGCGGGCGCCGCGGACGGACCGCCCACGGCGGGCGCTGCGGCCGCACCACGGCTCGCTTGCCGGCCGCCGGCCGCGGGGATGAGGGCGCGAACGTCAAACTCCGTCATCGAGGAGTGGGCCCGGCATCGCCGATTACCGCCCGCCACCGGGGGCGAGAAATCGCCGGACGCGCCTCTAGGGTGGAGTGCCCCGTGAACGACCCCAGCACGCGTCCCACCGGCATCCCGGGCTCGACCCTGACCGGCCCATGGCCGGTGGGCCACTACGCAGCCGGCCTGCGCGAGCGCCTGCGCGGCTTCGCGCACGTGCAGGTGTTCGGCGAGGTCTGGGGCTTCAGGAGCGGGCGTGCGAAGGTCTACTTCGAGTTGCGCGACGCCACCGGCGCGCTGCCCTGCTCGATGTGGCGGCGCGACTGGGACGCGCTCGGGATCGCTGCGCTGGCCGACGGCGCCCAGGTGGTCGCCGCGGGCGGCTGCGACTTCTACCCCGGCTCGCGCACCTCCTCGCCCTCGTTCAGCTTCGACGTGACGGACGTCCGCATCGCCGGCGAGGGCGACCTGCTCGCCCAGCTCGAGCGGCTGCGCCGCACACTGCACGCCGAAGGGCTGTTCGCGCCGCAGAAGCGACTGCCGCGCCGAGCGCTGCCGCGCACGATCGGCGTCGTCTGCGGCGAGACCGGCAAGGCGCGCGACGACGTCATCGCCGGGTTGCGCCGGCGCGGCTGGGGCGGGCGCGTGGTGTGGGCCTTCGCCCCGGTCCAGGATCGCCACGCCGCGCCCAGGATCACGCGCGCGCTGCAGGACCTCGCGGCCTGCCCGGAGGTCGACGTGGTGATCGTGGCGCGCGGCGGGGGCTCGCTCGCGGACCTCTTCGCCTTCTGCGACGAGACGCTGTGCCGCACCGTCGCGCTGCTGCGCGTCCCGGTGATCTCCTCCGTGGGCCACCACACCGACCGGACGCTGCTCGACGACGTCGCCGCGCTCGCGGCCTCGACGCCGACCCATGCGGCCGAGGCGGCGGTCCCGGTCCACTGCGCCGAGGCGCACGCGGCGCTGCGAGCGGCCGCAGCGCGGCTGGAGCGTCAGGGCCGGCGCGCGATCGTCGAGCGTGCGCGAACACTCGCGCGGCTCTCGCGCGCGCCCGCCGAGCACGTGGCCCGCCACCGCACCCGCCTGCACCAGCAGCTGCGCGAGCTGCGCGCCGCCGCACGCCGCGGCGTCGCGGAGCGCGACCGGGCGACGCGTGGCGCGGCCGCCGCGCTGCGGCGCAAGGGCGACGCCGCCGCGCTCGTCCGCACGCGCGGCGCACTGCGCGCGCAGGCGGGCGCCGCCGCGCTGGACCGCGGGCGCGCGGCGGCGCTCGAGCGCCGCCGCCGCGACCTCGAGCGTCTGCGCGTCGCGCTGGCCGCCCACGATCCCCAGCGCACGCTCGAGCGCGGCTACGCGCTCGTCGAGGGCGCGGGCGGCGAACCGGTGACGAGCGCCGCGGCCGCACGCGCCCAGACGGAGCTGACCCTGCGGCTGCACGACGGCCGCGTGCCCGTGCGGCCCGATCCGTCCGCGCCCCGCGTACCCTGAGACGGACGATGGCCGAGACCGACGTCGCACTCACCTACGAGGCCGCTTGCGAGCGGCTCGAGGCGATCATCGCCCGCCTGGACTCGGGCGAGGCCGGGCTGCGCGAGACGCTCGAGCTCTGCCAGGAGGGTCGCCGGCACGTCGAGTTCTGCGCGGCGGAGCTCGAAGCCGTCGGGCGCGGGCTCGAGGAGCTGCGCCTCGACGAGCTCGTCGCCCGGCTCGAGGGCGGGCGAGCCGAAGCGGCGTGACCGAGCGCGCCGGCGCGCTCGCGATGGTCCGCGAGATCTGCCTCGCCCTCCCCGGTGCGAGCGAACGTCCCAGCCATGGCGCGCCGGCGTTCTTCATCGACGGCAAGCACACGTTCGCGATGTTCATGGACGACCATCACGGCGACGGTCGCCTTGCGCTCTGGTGCGCCGCCCCGCCCGGCGCCCAGGCGGCGCTGACCGCCTCGAGCCCGGACCGCTACTTCGTCCCGCCCTACGTCGGTCACCGCGGCTGGATCGGGCTGCGGCTGGATCGCGACGCCACGCCCGACGAGATCGCCGGCGTGATCGAGGACGCGTGGCTGGACCGCGCTCCCAAGCGCCGCCTCGCCGAGCTCGACGGCCGCTCCTGACCGGCCGGCCGGCCGGCGACACGGTTGCGGAAACGGCACCGTCGGGAGCCGAAAATCCGTAGTCTCTCCTGAGTTGACTGACTAGTCAGCCAATCAAGGAGACGAAACCAGCGTGTCAGAGACAGTCGGGATCGCCGGAAGCGGAGCCATCGCGTGCGGCCTGGCGGCCCTCGCCGCCCAGCAGGGGCAGGTCGTCGTATGGGCGCGCTCGGACGACTCCGCCCAGCGCGCCCACGGGGCCGTCAGCCGCATCTGCGAGAAGGCGGGCGCGTCCGTCAACGGCAACCTGCGCGTCACCTGCGACGCCGCGGCACTCACCGATGCCAGCTTCATCGTCGAGGCGATCGTCGAGGACCAGGACGCCAAGACAGCGCTGATGGCGGACCTCTCCACCCACGTCGACCCGGCGGCGATTCTCGCCACCACCACCTCGTCGCTGTCGGTCGAGGCCCTCGCGCACGCGTCGGGCCGTCCCGACCGCTTCGTCGGCCTGCACGTGTTCAACCCGGTCCCCCGCATGGACCTCATCGAGCTCGTCTTCCCGGCCGTGGCGAGCGACGACACACGCGCGCGCTCGCGCGCGCTGTGCGACACGCTGGGCAAGACGGCGGTCGAGGTGCCGGACACGCCCGGCTTCGTCGTCAACCGCCTGCTGTTCCCGTTCCTCTTCGAGGCCGTACGGCTGCTGGAAGCGACGGGGCTCGAGCCCGAGGCGATCGATACCTGCATGAAGCTCGGCGCCGGGCACCCGATGGGCCCGCTCGCGCTGCTCGACCTCGTCGGGATGGACGTCTCGGTCTCGATCGGCCGCACGATCGGCGCCGACATCCCCGCGCGGCTCGAGCGCATGATCGAGGCCGGCGAGCTGGGCCGGAAGAGCAAGCGGGGGTTCTACGCCTACGACTGAGGCGGTCCATGAGAGCTTCAGGACATCGCGAGGAAATGTTTAGTTCGTATTGAGAGAAGATTGGGAATCTTCCTTGTGCGACGAACGAACCTCATCGCACCCCTCCTCCAGAAACACGAAACGCCCGGCTCGCTTCCCCTGAGTCGGGCGTTTCGCGTTAAGGGCCGGCACGCTCCCCCACGGACGTCTACCGCACCGTGACGAGCCGCCCCCTTAACGCACTCCGCGCCCGGCTCGCTCCCCTGAGCCGGACGCGTCGTGGTCTCTCTCGGTCGATCCTCCCCAGGATCTCCCTCTCTCCTCCTCAACCGCCGAAGCGGCAAGTCGGTTAGCCGCAAGGTAGCGCGTTTCGACCCCTTGTGCAATCTGTCACACAGTTTCTTTTCGCAACCGTAGAAGCTCGCAGGTGCGCGCCGGCTCAGCTGCGCTCGTCGGCGACGGCTGCCGCGGGCGTCCTGCCTCGCCGCTCCCGGATCCGGACCGCCTCGATGCGGTTCTCGCGCACGGACTCGACGCGGATCGAGTAGCCGTTGTGCTGCACGGTGTCGCCGCGCTTGGGCAGCCGCCCGAGCTCGCCGAACACGAAGCCGCCGACCGAGTTGTAGGCATCGGAGTCGACCGGGAGCTCGAGCCCGTAGTCGGCGAGGTCGGTGATGGCGACATGGCCGCGCACGAACCAGTCGCCGTTCGGGAGCCGCCGGACGGCGCCGCCCTGCGGGTCGGTCTCGTCGTCGATCTCGCCGACGACCTCCTCGATGATGTCCTCGACCGTGACGATGCCGGCTGTCCGGCCGTACTCGTCGATCACCACGGCCAGCGAGGAGCGCTGGCGCTGCAGGTCGGCGAGCAGATCGTCCAGCGGCTTGGTCTCCGGGACGATCGGCGCGGGGCGCACGAGGTCGTCGATCCGCGCGTCGGGCCCGTCGCTCAGCAGCCGCTGCGAGAGCTGGTTGGTGTGCACGATGCCGCGCACCCGGTCGGCGTTCTCGCCCTCGGTGACGACCAGACGGGTGTGACCGGAGGAGACGCAGCGGCGCATCGCCGTTTCGACGTCCTCAGAGAGGTCGACCGTGACCACGGCGGGCGCGGGCGTCATCACCTGGCGCGCCTGCTGCTCGTGCAGGTGGAAGACGCCGGTGAGCATCCCCGCCTCGCCCGGGTCGAGCTTGCCGCCGGTCACCGACTCCTGGATCAGCACCCGCAGCTCCTCCGGCGACTCGGCTTCGTCCAGCTGGCCGGAGGTGCGCAGGCCGATCAGCCGCAGCACCCCGTTGGTCGTCGCGTTGAGCGCGGCCACGAACGGGCTCACGATCCGAGCGAAGAGGAACAGCGGGCGCGCGGTCATGCGCGCCATCGGCTCTGCCCTCTGGATCGCGTAGAGCTTCGGGACCTGCTCGCCGAAGACGATGTGCAGCGACGTCGTGATCAGGTACGCGATCGCGAAGGAGATCGCGTAGCGCAGGCCGTGCGAGACGTTCTCGCCGAGGACGTCCTGGAAGATGCTGCCGACCGCCGGCTCGCCGATGAAGCCGATGCCCAGCGAGGTCAGGGTGATCGCGACCTGAACCGCGCTGAGGTAGCGCGAGAGGTCGTCCATCAGCCGCACGGCGACGGTCGCGCCGCGCTTGCCCGCCTCCGCGTCGGCCTCGAGGTGCGCCTTGCGCGAGCGCACGAGCGCGAACTCCGCGGCGACGAAGAACGCGTTGAGGAGGATGAGGACCAGGACGGCCAGCAGCAGCAGCGCCGTGGTCATGGGCGGTCCCCTGGGCGCGCGGTTCGCGCGCCGTTACTTCGGGAGGAGTCGTCGTCGTTCATCGGGCGACGAGGCGAACGGTAGCAGCAGCCCGGGCGGATACCGGCTGGTGCTACCCGTCAGGCCGCGTCGTCGATCTGGCGTGCGAGGTCGAGGTCGGCCTGCGTGATCCCGCCGGCGGAGTGCGTGGAGAGCGTCAGCCGGACGCGGCTGTACCCGTGGATCAGGATGTCCGGGTGATGGTTCGCCGCCTCGGCGAGCTCGCCGACGCGCGCGGCGAAGCCCATCGCGCCCGCGAAGTCGCCGCAATCGAGCGCCCGCGTGATGGCGTCGCCGTCGCGGGACCACTGCGAGCCGGAGAGCGCCGCCTGGACCGTGTCGTCGCTGAGCCGGGTCATATCCTCGGCCGTGCCATGCGCATCGTCTCGCTCGTCCCGTCCGCCACCGAGATGCTCTACGCCCTCGGGCTCGGCGACGAGGTTACCGCCGTCACGCACGAGTGCGACCATCCGCCCGCCGCCCGCGAGCTGCCGAAGGTCACGCGCGACGTGATCGGCCCGGGCCTTTCCTCGGCGCAGATCGACAGCGCGGTGCGCGAGCTGATCGAGCAGGGCGAGGCGATCTACGAGCTCGACGAGGCGCTGCTCGAGCGCCTCCAGCCCGACCTCATCGTCACGCAGGCGCTGTGCGCGGTCTGCGCGGTGTCCTCCGAGGACGTCGCCAAGGTCGCCGAGCGGCTCGAGTCGCATCCACAGGTGATCTCGCTCGACCCGACGACGCTCGGCGAGGTCCTCGGCGACGTGCGGACGCTCGCCCAGGCCGCCGGCGCGAAGGACGCGGGCGTCGACCTCGTGCAGGACGCCGCGAGCCGCATCGATCGCGTCCGGCTGGCGGTGCGCGCGGCGGCGCCGGTCAGCGTGCTCGCGCTCGAGTGGCTCGACCCGGTGTTCACCGCCGGGCACTGGACGCCGCAGCTGATCGAGTACGCCGGGGGCTTGGACGTGCTCGGCCTCTCCGGCGAGCACTCCGAGCAGCGCACGTGGGAGGAGGTCGCCGCGGCGCGCCCCGACGTCGTCGTGGTGATGCCGTGCGGTTACGACGCGGAGCGCGCGGCGGAGGAGGCCTACGAGTACGCCGACGAGCTCGACGAGCTCGGCGCCCGCCGCGTGGTCGCCGTCGACGCCGCGGCGTACTTCTCCCGCCCCGGTCCGCGCCTGATCGACGGGCTCGAGCTGATGGGCCACATCCTGCATCCCGACCGTCTCCCCGAGCCGCCGGACGGCGCGGAGCTCGTCGAGATCGGCCTCTAGAGTCCGATCAGGACGCTAGAGACCCAGGCCCGAGCCGCCGGCGACGGCGAGGGCACCGGCGACGGCCACCACGCCGACCACGGCGGAGGCGCCGAGCGCGACCGCCTGGGGCAGGCGCCGCCGCGCCGCCTGGTCGATCGCCAGTGCGACCAGGCCGCCACCGATGAAGCCGCCGATGTGGCCGCCGATGGAGATGTTCACTCCGGGGAAGAACGTGATCGCCAGGTTGATGAACAGGATCGGCAGCAGTCCGGAGGCCATCAGGTTGATGCCACGGCTGCGGGCCATCACGATCGCGGCCCCGAGCAGGCCGAAGATCGCGCCCGACGCACCCGCGGTGAGCTTCTCCGGCGAGAGCAGCAGGGCGCCGAACGAGCCCGCCAGCAACGAGACGAAGTACAGCACGGCGAAGCGCACGTTGCCGAGCGCCGGCTCGATCATCTGGCCGAGCCAGTACAGCGCGTACATGTTGGTCAGCAGGTGGAAGATCCCGTAGTGCAGGAAGCCGCTGGTGAGCAGCCGCCAGACGTCTCCACCGGCCACGGCCGGGCCGTAGAGCGCGAAGTCGCGGTAGGCGGAACCGCCGCCGCCGCCGATCGCCGACCCCCGGCTGGCCCCGAAGTAGACCAGCACGTTGACCGCGATCAGCACGTAGGTGACCGTCGGGTTCGCATGCATCGAGCGCAGCGTGCGGACCGGGGTGCGGTTGCGCGAGCACTCGGGGCAGCGCATGCCGACCGGCGTGGCCGTCATGCAGTCCGGGCAGATCGGACGGCCGCAGTTGGAGCACGAGACCCCCGTCTCGCGATCCGGGTGGCGGTAGCAGGTGGTCATCTCGCCCGGCGAAGCTAGCAGTGCTCCCCTACGCGCCGCTTAAGCGCTGCTCAGGACTGCATCTTGGCCGTCAGGACGGGCGCCGTGGTCGGTGCCGGCGAGCCGCCCGGCGGCTCCGTGTTGACCATCACCAGGTCCATGGCGGCCGCCGCGGCCGGCACGGCCACCTCCGCGGTGCCGTCCGCGCGCGGCACGAACAGCGACGAGGTGGCCAGCGCCTTGCCGTCGCGCGGCTTGAGCCAGACCTCGTAGACGCGGCCCTTGGGCGGCTGCGGCAGATGGTCGGCCGCGAGCGTCGCGTGACCGTCCTCGATCGTCAGGTGCGCATGGGCACCGCTCGCGGCGCCGGTGGCGGCGAGCTGGACGGTCCGGGTCGACGGGCGGCTGACGATGTCGCCGACGGCGAAGCCGATCGCCAGCGCCGCGACGGCGAACGCGGGCACGGCCCAGCGGGGCGCCCAGCCGAAGCGGCGACGCCCGCGGACACGGTCGCGCCCACCCGGCGGCCGGTCGGCCTCCGGCCCGGCGGCGTGCAGCAGCTCGGCCTCGCGGTCGACATCCGCCATGATCCGGTCACGCAGCGCGGCAGGGGCACGCCGCGGGGGCACGGAGGCGGGCAGCGCGGCGACGGCCGGCGTGAGCTCCGCGACCTCGGCGCGGCAGGCGGCGCACTCCTGCAGGTGGGCCTCGTAGGCCTCGACCTCGGCGGGGGCGAGCGCGCCGAGCACGTATGCACCGACTGCATCCTCCCAGTCCGCGTGGCCCGGACCCTCCCAGACGGTCATGGCATCACCGCCCCGGAGCCGAGCTGCTCGCGCAGCTTCTTGAGGCCGAGGCGCATCCGGCCCTTGACGGTCCCGACCGGCGTGTCGAGCATCTCCGCGATCTCCGTGTGCGTGAATCCGCCGAAGTAGGCGAGCTCGATCACCTGCACCTGCTCGGAGGGCAGCACCTCCATCGCGCGGCGGACCGTGGCGGCCTCCTCGCGGCGGGCGACCTCCAGCTCGGTGTTCTCGGGCGCCTCCAGCTTCTCGGCCGCGTTGTCGTCGTCGACACGCGGCCGGTCGCGGACCTTCCCGCGGCGCAGGGCGTCGATCGCGCGATTGTGGACGATGCCGAGCACCCACGTTCGAACCGAGCCGCGGTTGCGGTCGAAGCGCGCTCCCGAGCGCCAGACGGAGATGAACGCCTCCTGCGTGACGTCCTCGGCGGCGCCGCGCGTGCCGGTCATCCGGTACGCGAGGGCGTACGCGGAGCCGCTGTGGCGCTCGTAGACGACGGCGAACGCGTCGGCATCGGCGCGGCGCACGAGTTGCATGAGGTCCTCGTCGGCGACGGCTGAGAGCTCGGCTTTGCCCATACAGGGAGGTCTTCGTACTCGCGGTCGCCGCGGATCAACGGCGGGCGTGCCAGATCTCGGTGGATCAGCCGGGCCGGACGTCGTCGAACACGCGCAGCGCCTCGCGCCCGACGTCGCGCAGCGTCCGCTCGGCGAGGTCGAACGGGCCCCGCGCGACCGCGCGCCGGCGGTGGCGCCGGCGCTGGGTGCGCAGCACGACGAGCCCGATGGCCGCGCCGCTACCGACCAGCACCGCGGCGGCGGGCCGCAGCGCCGCGCGCGGCCAGTTGCGCGGATCGCGCAACGCGGCCGCCTCCCAGGACTCGAGCTCATCGGCGGCGAGCTCGACGAGCTCGGACATGCGGGTCTCCAGGCGCAGCTCGAGGTCCTCGGGCGGCTCCACCGGCGCCAGCGCCAGGCGCAGTCGCGCCTCGAGGTCGCGGGCGAAGTTCTCGGGTGGCGTCATGCGCTCACCCCGCTCGCTCCGCGGTCCCGACGAGGCCCTCGAGCTGGCGGATGGCGCGATGGATCAGCACCTTGGTGGCGCCGTCCGAGCGGCCGAGCGCCCGCGCGATCTCCTGGTTGTCCATCCCGAGGGCGAAGCGCATGATCAGCGCCTCGCGGCGGTCGTCGGGCAGCTCCTGCACGCCGGCGAGGATCCGCGAGAGGTCCTCGCGGTCCTCGACGATCGCCTCGGTCGTGTGCGCCGCCGACAGCTCCCCCGCGTCCTCGAGCGCCGTCTGCGGCCGGCGCGAGCGGTCGCGGTAGTAGTTCGCTGCGAGGTTGTGCGCGATCCGGATCAGCCACGGGCGCAGCGGCCGGCCGTCGGACTCGCGCAGGGCGCGCTCGAAGTGCCGGTAGGCCTGCAGGAAGGTCTGCTCCGTGAGGTCCTCGGCGTCGTGGTGGTTGCCCACCCGGTAGTACGAGTAGGAGTAGACGTCGCGCAGGTGCGCCCGGTAGAGCGCGGAGAACTGCTCGTCCAGCCGCGCCTTGGCGGAGGGTCCACCCTCCTGCGGCTCTGGTCCGGGCATCTGTCACGGGAGCCTACCCGGCGGCCGCCCTACGCGGCCCTCGCGCCGCCGGAGCGGGCTCGCGACTTGGGAGCGGTCAGCGCGGCGGTCCAGCGCGCGGGCTCGACGTTGCCCTCGATCATGCCGGCCAGGCCGCCGAGCACCGGCGCGTCGACGCCGGCAGCCCGCACCCGCGCGGCGAGCAGCGGGACGCTGGCGACCGCCTCGGCCGTGTGGCCGAGCGCGCGGCAGATCTCGTCGGCGGCGACGCCCGCGGCGAGCAGCTCACCGGCGCGGCGGTTGCGCGAGCTCGTCGCCAGCACGGTCGCAACGAGGTCGCCGGTGCCGGCGAGGCCGGCGAAGGTCTCCGGGCTCGAACCCGAGCGGCGGGCGAACGCGTCGATCTCGGCGAAGACCTTGCCCGCGGCGGAGCCCGCGGCGTTCGGGCCAGCGCCGGACGCGGCGGCGGCGGCCAGCGCGGCGGCGTTCTTGGCGCAGCCCGCGAGCTCGACACCGACGACATCGGACGAGGTCGCGACGTCGAAGCCGGCGGCAGCGAGCGCGTCGCCGACCTGGCGGCTGAAGCCGCGGTCGGTGGCGGCGAGGACGAGCGACGCGCCGTCCTGCAGCGCCGCGGCGGCGTGGGCGGGCCCGCCGATCGCGCCCACCGCCCAGGCGCGCACCCGCTCGGACACGTAGGCCGACGGCAGCGTCCCGAGCGGCGGGACGAGCCCCTTGGACATCACGAGCACCCCGGCGCGCGGGGCGATCGCGCCCGCGTGCGCGGCGACCGCCGCGGGCAGGGCGGCCGCGGGCACGCCGAAGCAGACGAGATCGTGGCGCGAGAGCTCGAGCTCGGAGGCGCGCCGCACGTTCACGCGCGCGGGGAGCTCGACCCCCGGGAGGTAGTGGGGGTTCTCGCGGCGGTCCGCGAGCAGCTCGGCCTGCTCGCGGGTGCGGCAGCCCAGGTCGACCTCGAGCCCCGCGCGCGCGAGCATCACGGCGACCGCGGTGCCCCACGAGCCGGCGCCGATGACGGCCGCGCGGCGGACGGGCGCCACGCCGCCGAGCCACTCCCACTGGAGCATCACGTGCGGCCAGATGCGGTCCGTCACCGCGGCGGCGAGCTGCGGCGAGGCGTTCTCGACGCGCGGGAACGTGAGCGGGCGCCCGATCCGGATGCGCACCTTGTGCGGGCGGATGCGCCAGCCCGTGCGGATCGCCTCGGTGCCGATCACGGCGACGGGGACGACGGGCGCGCCGGTCTCGAGCGCCAGCCGCCCGACGCCGCGCTTGGGGCGGCCGAGCGATCCGGGCCGGATGCGGGTGCCCTCGGGGAAGATCAGGACGGCGTCGCCGCGTGCCAGGATCGCCTTGGCGGTCTCGACCATGTCCATGTCGCCCGAGCCGCGGTCGACGGGGAAGGCACCGAGCGAGTTCAGCCACCAGGCCATCAGGCGGTGGCTGAAGAGCTCG
Organism: Solirubrobacteraceae bacterium; assembly: GCA_034664425.1. Taxonomy (GTDB): domain Bacteria; phylum Actinomycetota; class Thermoleophilia; order Solirubrobacterales; family Solirubrobacteraceae; genus DATBDM01. Next base: position 11,375 of record JAXDHR010000105.1, on the reverse strand, counting down.
CGCTTGGCGACGTAGTACATCGGCCGCCGGGCGATCGTCGCGATCACGAACGGATCCAGGAACGAACGGTGGTTGGCGGCGAAGATCACCCCGCCCGTCGCCGGCACGTGCTCGCGGCCGATCCGCGAAAGCCGGAAGTAGAGGTGGAAGAAGGGCTGAAAGACGCCGCGCACCAGCCAGTAGACGAGCGGATTGACGCCGCGCGAACGCGCGCGCTCGTGCAGATGGGCGTGATCGGACAAGGCCTCGGGCACATAAGGCGTACCCGCGCGTGTGGCGCTCGTTACAGTGCCCAGCGCAATGGCCCTGCTCCGCACACGCACCCTCCGCGGCGCGCTCGCCGGCGGTCTCGCCGCGGGCGTCTGGGCGGCCCAGCAGCCGCTCGACAAGCGCGACTACGGCGTCGACTACGACGACGCGGAGCTGCTCCGCCGCTTCGTGGCTCCCGGCGCGCGCGGGTACGCCCCCGGCCTCGCGCTGCACCTCACCAACGGCGCGCTGTTCGGCGGGCTCTACGCCCGCGCGCGACCAGCGCTGCCGGTGCCCGCCGCGCTGCGCGGACCGCTCGCCGGGCTCGCGGAGCACCTCGCGACCTGGCCCGTCACCGCGCTCCTGCCGCGCGTGCACGCGTTCGAGCCGCTGCCGGTGCTGTGGGGATCGTGGCCCGCGTTCGCGCAGGCCACCTGGCGCCACCTGCTGTTCGGCACGGTGCTCGGCGAGCTCGAGCGCCGGCTCAACCCGCGCGAGCCCGAGGCCGAGCCGATGACCGCCGCCACCGCCGCGACGAACGGGCACGGGACGGTCGAGCACATGGCCTCGACGCCGCTGGCGCCCTGAGTCAGCGCGTCCTGGTCACGGGCGCGTCGGGCTTCGCCGGCCGCCACCTCGTAGCCGCCTGCGCGGCCGCCGGCGACGCCGTGACCGCCGCCTCGCGCGGCGACGGCGTCGACCTGCTCGACCCCGCCGCCGCGCGTGCGGTCGTCGCCCGCGCCCGGCCCGCCGTCGTCTACCACCTCGCCGCCCGCGCGCACGTCGGGACCTCGTGGAAGGATCCGCAGGGGACATTGCGCGACAACCTCGCGCTGACCGCGAACGTGCTCGACGCCGTGCGGGCGCAGGCACCGGACGCGGTCGTCGTCGCGGTCTCCTCGAGCGAGGTCTACGGGCGGCCGGAATCGCTCCCGCTGGGCGAGGACGCCGGCCTGCGCCCGCAGTCCCCGTACGCGGTGTCCAAGGCGGCCGCCGACCTGCTCGCCGGCTTCTACGCCGACGCGTACGGCCTGCGGGTGATCCGGGCCCGTGCCTTCAACCACGCCGGTCCCGGCCAGGAGCCGACGTACGCGATCGCCTCGTTCGCGCGCCAGACCGCCGGGGCGCTCGAGGCGCGCGCGACGACGCTGCGCGTCGTCACGGGCCGTGCCGACACGCGCCGCGACTACACCGACGTGCGGGACGTCGTCACCGCCTACCGGCTGCTCGCCCAGCGTGCCGAGCCGGGCGTCTACAACGTCGCCTCCGGCGTCAGCCGCTCGGCCGCGGAGCTGATCGCGGCGCTCGCCGAGGTCGCAGGGCTGCCGCTCGAGCACACGATCGACCCCGACCTGGTGCGGCCGAACGAGGTCGAGGAGCTGCGCGGCGATGCCGCCCGCCTGCGCGCGGCGACGGGCTGGGAGCCGCAGATCGCGATCGAGCGCACGCTCGCCGATGCCGTCGCCGACTGGCGCGAGCGCCTCGCCGCCGGCACGGCCGGCGACCGCATGCACGAGTGACGGGTGCTAGAGGCGGCGCAGCACGGCCGCGAACTGCAGCGCGACGACGCGCGCGCGATCGATCTCGCCCGAGGTGAACGCCTGCGCCTGGGTCCGGTAGACCTCGAGCAGGCCGGGCTCGTCGTCGCCGAGGACGACGGGGACCATCAGCATCGCGCCGTGCCCGAGGCGCTCGAGCTCGGCGACCTCGGCGAGATCGGACTCGGGGTCGCCGACGACGATCTGGCCCGGCCGGCCATCGTCGAGTAGCTGCATCGTCGCCGGGAAGTCGGCGAGGCGCCAGCGGCTCCCCGGCGTGTCGGTGAGGTGCTCGGAGAGGAGCTCGAGCTGGTCGCCGGCTCGCCGCATCAGGCTCGCGTCCTCCGCGTCCAGCAGACGCGCCGCGCGGCGACCGGCCTCCTTCAGGCCGCGCGAATCGCCCAGCTTGGCCAGGAATCCGGCGAGCTCGGCGAGACCGCGAGCCCAGGTGCCGGGACCCGAGGCAACGTCGCCGGCGATGCGGACGCCGTGGCGCACCGGCGAGCTGGTCGCCGCCGCCGCGCCCGGCAGCAGCTCGGGCCAGGCCCCCGCGGGGCGCGCGAGCGCATAGCCCTGCGCGTAGGTGGCGTCGACGCGGGCCAGTGCGCGCAGGTCGGCGAGGTCCTCGATCCCCTCGCCGCAGACGGCCGCGCCGGTGTCGGCGGCGAACGAGGAGAGCGCCTCGATCAGCGCGAGCCGCGACGGGTCGGCGTGCGCGCCATGGACGAGCGAGCGGTCGAGCTTGAGGATGTCGGGCGCGACGCGGATCAGCTGCTGCAGGCCAGCGTAGCCGGCGCCGGCGTCGTCGAGTGCGACACGCGCGCCGCGGAAGCGAAGTCCGTCGAGCACGTCGTCGAGCAGGTGCTCGGCGGCGAACAGCTCGTGCTCGGTCAACTCGATCACCAGCTCGGAGAGGTCGTCGGGCAGGGCGGCCTGGACGACGGGCGTGAGCAGCGCGACCGGCGAGATGTTCACCGACAGGAAGGTGCCGGGCGGCCGTCCGGGAACGGCGAGCGCGGCGTGCAGCGCCGCCGCCTCGAGCTCGGCGCCGAGCCCGGCGCGATGAGCCTGCCCGAACCACTGGTCGGGACGGCGGTCGCCCGGGATGCGCGCGAGGGCCTCGTAGCCGCCGATGCGGCCGGTGGCGAGCTCGAGCAGCGGCTGGAAGACGGGCTGGATCGATCCCGAGCGGCGCAGCAGCCCCTCGATCTCGCGCCGCTCGTCGCTCGCGGACGGGCGCAGGGCGAGGCCGGCGGCGTAGCGGCGGGTCTGGCGGCGCCCACCGTGCTTGGCGGCGTAGAGCGCGGCGTCGGCACGCTCGAGCAGCTCGGCGGCGTCGTCGGCGTCCTCCGGGCAGGTCGCGACGCCGGCCGAGGCCTCGAGCGGGCGGCCGTGCACGCGCACGTCCCCCAGCGCCATCCGCGCGCGCTCGGCGGTCTCCACCGCGGTGGCCCCGTCGACGCCCGGCAGCACGAGCAGGAACTCCTCGCCGCCGAGGCGGCCGACGGCATCCCCGTCGCGCACCGCCCCGCGCAGACGCTCGGCCGCGGCGGCGAGCGCCTTGTCGCCATCCGCGTGCCCGTGCGAGTCGTTGATCAGCTTGAAGTGGTCGAGGTCGAGGACCACGAGCGAGACGCCGCGTCCCGCCACGCGGGCCTGCTCGACCTCGCGCCGCAGGCGCTCCTGCGACCCGCGGTGGTTGAGCAGGCCGGTGAGACCGTCGGTGGCGACCTGCTCGCGCAGCGAGTCGCGCTGGCGGGCCGAGTCGTAGGCGAGCGCGGCCATCGTCGCGAAGCGCTCGACGAGCGCGACCTCGCCGTCGGTGAACGCGGCGTGGGTGCCGGCGCGGTAGACGTTGAGCGTGCCGACCACGCGGTCGTGGACGAGCAGCGGCACGCAGACGAACGCCTCCGCCTCCTCGTCGGTGCCCGGGACGGTCGTGCAGATCGGGTCGAGCAGCGTGTTGGGCACGTTGCGCGTACGGCGGTTGCGCACGACCCAGCCCGTGATGCCCGAGCTGACCTCGTGGCGGTCGGCCATGATCTCCTCGACCCAGTTGCCGACCGCGAACACCGGCCGCAGGAACTGGCCGCCCGGCTCCATCTCGTAGACCGTGAGGTCGTCGTAGGGCAGCAGGCCCCGCAGGTGCTCGACGATCCGGCCGAGCGTCTCGCGCAGCGAGTCAGCGGCGAGGATCCGGGCAGCGGCATCCAGCAGCGCGTCGAGCGCCGACGATCCGGGCTGCGCCGTCGGGCCGGAGATCACAGGCTCTCATCGGCCCGCGATCGGTGGGGCTTGACCGGGCAGCGATCAGGGTCACGGTCGTATGCGGCCAGTTGGAGGTATGCGTGCGCGGGCGCCGCCACCTGCCGCGGCTTCGCGCTCGCACTGACCTAGACTCGAGCGCCCCGCCGGAGTAGCTCAGCTGGTAGAGCAACCGCCTTGTAAGCGGTAGGTCGTCGGTTCGAATCCGTCCTCCGGCTCTCGGAAGGCCGAGCGCGCGCGGCTCTCAGTGCATCGCGGCGGCGAGCTTGTGACCCTCGGCGGTCGCAGGCTCGGGGATGCGCTCGTCGAGCTCGGCGATGATGTCCTCGGTATCCCCGCCGAGGACGGTGCCGTCCCCGAGCACGACGACGGGGATGATGTCGGTGCCGGTGGCCTCGCGCATCGCGTCGCGATCGGGAGGCTCGGCCTCGACCGGGACGGCGAGCCATTCGACGCCGAGCTCGGTCAGACGCTGGCGCAGCCGGCGCGAGAACGGGCACCATTCGGCCTGGTAGACGGTCATGGGCATGGCCGCGCTCTACCCGTCGGGCGCTCAGCTCGGTCAGCTGGAGCTCTGCGCGGTGCCGCTGCCGGCGCCGCTGCCCGGGTCGGGCACCCGGTACCACTGCGTGATCCGGCCGTGCTGGACGCGCAGCGCCGATTGCGCGCGGGCGCCGCCGCCGCACGGATGCGCGCCCGGCCCGGTGCGGTTCACGAGCTTGAACGTGGTCAGCACGAGATGGTGCACCTGGCGCTCGAGCTTCACGACCACCGCCCCGCACGGCAGCAGCTTGTTGAACTGCCGCGCCTCCTGACGCGTGGAGATCTTCACCGGGTCGAAGCCGTTCGCGACGACCGCCGGTAGCGCGAAGTAGCGCGCGGCACGCCCCACGTGGCCGTGGCGCAGCTGCGTGGACCAGCCGCGGATGACGCGCTCCTCGGTCTTCGTGACCGGCTCCTTCGCCGTCAGCGACTTCGTCGTCGGTGCCGGCGGGCCAGCGGGCGGCGTGCGCAGATCGAAGCGCTTCTGGTCGGAGGATCCGCACCCGGCGACCACGCCGGCCATCACGAGCACGGTCGCGAGCAGGCGGGCAGCGGTCATGAGACCTTCATTCCCCACGCAGGGGAGGGTACGCCTAGGAACGCTCGAGCGGGCGCCCAAGCGCTGCCGGGGCGACCGAGCGGCCGATCACGCCGGCCACGGCGATCAGCGTCAGCACGTACGGCAGCGCCTGGAAGAGCGTTGCCGCCGAGGGGGAGAAGACCGGCAGGCGCTGCGCGAGCGCCGAGCCGAAGCCGAACAGCAGCGTCGCGGCGAACGCGCCGCCCGGCCGCCAGCGGCCGAAGATCAGCGCCGCGAGCGCGATGAACCCGCGCCCTGCCGTCATGTTCTGCGTGAACGAGTGGACGAAGCCGATCGACAGGTACGCACCGCCGAGCGCGGCGAGCGTGCCCGAGGCGATCACGGCGAGGTAACGGATGCGCACGGGCGACAGGCCCGCCGTCTCGGCCGCGAGCGGGTTCTCCCCCGCCGAGCGCAGGCGCAGGCCCGCCGGGGTGCGGAAGACGACGACCCAGGTCAGCACCGCGGTCACCAGGCCGAGCCAGACGAGCAGGCTCAGCTGCCCGATCACGTCGCCGACGAACGGGATGTCCTTGATCAGCGGCAGCGTCACGTCGGGGACCGCCGGCAGGTTCTCCGGGGTCCCGCTCTTGCCGTAGATGTCGACGTACGCGTAGCCCGTGATGCCGAGCGCGAGGAAGTTGAGCGCGGTGCCCGAGACGATCTGGTCGGCACGCAGGGAGATCGCGAAGACCGCATGGATCAGCGCGAGCGCGCCGCCGGCGATCATCGCGATCAGCAGGCCGCCGACCCACGTGCCGGTGACGTCCGCGCCCCAGACGCCGAAGAAGGCGCCCATCAGCATCATGCCCTCGAGCGCGATGTTGACCACGCCCGACCGCTCGGAGAAGAGGCCGCCGAGCGCGGCGAACAGCAGCGGCGTCGCGTAGCGCAGGGTCGCGGCCAGCAGCGCCGACCACACCACGACCTTCTCGAGGTTGCCGACGCCCGACTGTGTCGAGGCGACACCGCCGGCGGCGCCGATCACGCCTGCGGCGATGGCGCCCCAGCCGAGCCGCCGGTGATGGTCGCGCAGCGCCAGCGCGCCCGCGCCGAGGGCGAGCGCACCGAGCACGATCGGCACGACCGGGGTACGGACGTCGATCGGCGGGACGCAGACGAAGAAGGCCAGCACGCCGAGCACGACGCCCGCCCACCCCCAGCGCTCGCCGGTCATGCGGCCGCCTCGGTGGCCGCGGGGGCGGGTTCGCTCCGGCGCAGTCCGCGGCGCCGTCGCTTCCACAGCCACGTCACCAGCACGTCCGCGCTCACCAGCAGCACGACGAGGCCCTGGATGATGAACGTGAGGTTGTTCGCGAGCTCGGGCTGGAAGACGTTCGGGTCGAGGTTGCGCACCGAGGTGCCGGTCAGCAGCGCGCCGAACAACAGCGCCGAGAACAGCGTGCCGACCGCGGTGTTGCGACCCAGCAGCGCGACCGCGATCCCGATGAAGCCGATCTGCGAGACCTGGATGTCGTTCGTCGCGACCCGGAACTCCCAGCCGAGCACGTCGAGCGCACCGCCGAGGCCGGCGAACAGCCCGCAGACCGCCATCACGACGATGTAGTTGCGCGCCACCGAGATGCCCGCCGTCCGCGCCGCCTCGGGGTTGAAGCCGACCGCGCGCACCTCATAGCCGAGCCGGGTGCGATTGAGCAGCACCCAGAAGACGACGAGCGCGGCGAGCGCGATGAAGATCCCGATGTGCAGGCCCTGCAGCTGCGGATCGCCCCAGAAGACCGGCAGGTGGGCGCTGTTGACGACGTCGTTGGAGACCGGCACCGAGCGCTGCGCGTGGTTCTGCAGCGGGCCGCCGAGTCCGAACAGCCAGAAGCCGATCCAGATCGCGACGTAGTTGAGCATGATCGTCGTGATCACCTCGCTGGCGCCGGTCGTCGCCTTCAGCACACCGGCGATCGCGCCCCACAGCGCGCCGGCCAGGCAGGAGAGCACGATCGTGATGACGATGTGCAGGAAGCCGTTGGAGTGCGGCAGCGAGGAGCCGATCCAGGCGGCGAGGTAGGCGCCGACGAGGTACTGGCCCTGGCCGCCGATGTTGAACAGGCCGCAGCGGAAGGCGAAGGCGACGGCAAGTCCGCAGACGATCAGCGGCGTCGTCGCGATCAGCGTCTGCTGGAGGTTGATCGCGGCGACGGTGCGATCGTCGGCGCTCGTCCACGGCAGCAGGTAGTTCAGCCCCGTGCCGTCGAAGATCGCCTTGTAGGTGCTGATCGGATCGTGGCCGGTCGCGAGCACGACGAGGCCGGCGACGAAGAAGGCGAGGATCACGGTGAGCAGCGGCGTGATGATCCCGCCGCCGCGCAGGTATCCGCTGAGGCGGCCGGCGACCGTGAGTGGTACGGCCGAGTCCTCGCCGGGGGCGCTCAAGCCGCCGTCTCCCGGCGCCCGCCGCCCGTCATGGCGATGCCGAACTCCTCCTCGGACGCGGTGGGCGGCATCTCCGCGACGATCGCACCCTCGTAGATCACGAGCACGCGGTCCGAGAGCGACCGGATCTCCTCCATCTCGAGCGAGACGAGCAGGATCGCGCGGCCCTTGTCGCGCTCCTCCACCAGGCGACGGTGGACGAACTCGATCGCGCCGACGTCGAGGCCGCGGGTCGGCTGCGCGGCTATCAGCACGCGCGGGTCCGACGCGAGCTCGCGCGCGATCACGCACTTCTGCTGGTTGCCGCCCGACAACGAGGCCGCGGGCGTGTCGGCGTCGCCGCCGCGCACGTCGTACTCGGAGAGCAGCGTCGTCGCGCGAGCCGCCATCCGCTTCGGCGAGAGCCAGCCGAAGCGGGCCATGGCCTTCTTGCGGTACTCGTGCAGCGAGAGGTTCTCGGCGAGGTCGAACTGGAGCACGAGACCGCGCCGGTGGCGGTCCTCGGCGATGTGGCCGACGCCGGCATCGATGATCTCGCGCGTGCCGGCGTGCGTGAGGTCGAGTCCGTCGACCGCGACCGCGCCGGCGGTGGGGCGGCGCAGGCCCGTCAGCGCCTCGATCAGCTCGGACTGGCCGTTGGCGTCGACGCCGGCGAGCCCGACGATCTCGCCCGCGCGCACCTGGAAGCTGACGTCGCGGACCGCGGGCAGCCCGCGGTCGTCGTCGGCGGAGAGCTCGCGCACGTCGAGCAGCACCTCGCCGGGTGCGTGCTGGTCCTTCTCGACGCGCAGCAGGACGTCGCGACCCACCATCAGGCGGGCCAGCGAGCGCTCCGTGGCGCCCTGGGTCGGGACGGTGTCGATCATCTTGCCGCGCCGCAGCACCGTGACGCGGTCGGAGACGTCGAGCACCTCGTTGAGCTTGTGCGAGATGAAGACGATCGACGTGCCGTCGTCGCGCAGCGCGCGCAGCACGCGGAAGAGGTCCTGGGCCTCCTGCGCGGTCAGCACGGCGGTCGGCTCGTCGAGCACGAGCACCTTGGCGCCACGGAACAGGGCGCGCAGGATCTCGACCCGCTGCTGGGCCCCGACGCCGAGGTCCTCCACCGTGGCGTCGGGGTCGACAGCGAGTCCGAAGCGCTCGGAGATCTCACGCGTGCGGGCCGCCGCCGACGCGAGGTCCAGCAGCGGCCCCTTGCGCGGCTCGGAGCCCAGCACCAGGTTCTCGGCCACGGTCATGACCGGGACGAGCATGAAGTGCTGGTGGACCATGCCGATGCCCAGTCCGATCGCCCGCCGCGGCGAGTCGATCTGCACGGGCTGCCCGTCGAGCCGGATCTCGCCCTCGTCGGGCTGGTGCAGCCCGTAGAGGACGTTCATCAGCGTCGACTTGCCCGCACCGTTCTCCCCGAGCAGCGCGTGGATCTCCCCGCGGCGCAGCTCGAAGTCGACCGCGTCGTTCGCGGTCAGCGAGCCGAACCGCTTGGTGATCCCGCGCAGCTCGAGGGCAGGGGCGTCGCCGGGCATCGGCGTGGCTCAGTGGCTACTTGACCGTGTCCGGGACGTTGATCGCGCCCGAGGCCACCTTCTTCCGCACCGCCGCCACCTTCGACGCGTACTTCTGACCCGTCGCGGAGATCTTGCCGATGCCCGCGCCGTCGTTGGTGAGGTCGAACGTCTGGTTCGTGCCGCCCTTGTACGAGCCGTCCTGCGCCGCCTTGACGGTGTCGAACACGGCGACGTCGACCTTCTTGATCGCCGAGGTCAGCACCTGCGGGCCGAGGTAGGCCTGATCGGCGTCGACGCCGATCGCCTGCACGCCCTTCTCCTTGGCCGCGTCGATGACGCCGAGGCCGCACTGGCCCGCGACCTGGAACACGACCTGCGCGCCCTGCTGGATCTGGTTGAGCGCGAGCTCCTTGCACTTCGCCTGGTCGACGAAGTCCTGCGAGTAGCCGTTCAGCGTCTGGATCTTCGGGTCGGCCGCCTTCGCGCCCGCCTGGTAGCCGGCGATGTAGTGGTCGACCGGCGGGATCTTCTGACCGCCGACGGACCCGATGATCTGCTTGCCGCCCTTGCCCTTCGTGTAGAGGCCGGCGAGGTAGCCCGCGAGGTAGCCCGACTGCTGCTCCTTGAAGAGCAGGCCCTCGACGTTGGAGGGCTTGTGCTTGAGCGTGGACTGGTCGACGTCGATGATCGCGAACTTGGTGTTCGGGAACTTCGAGGCGACCGTGTCCATCGCGTCGGCCATCAGGAAGCCGACGCCGATCACGAGGTCGTACTTCTGCTCGGCCAGCGTCGAGAGGTTCGGCACGTAGTCGCCGTTGGACTTCGACGTGAGCACGCGGATCTGCACGCCGAGGTCCTTCTGGGCGCGCTGCACGCCCTCGTTGGCGAGCTGGTTGAACGAGCGGTCCTGGAGACCGCCGATGTCGGTGACGAGACCGACCTTGATCGACTTCTTGCTGGAGCTGGAGCTCGAGGAGGATCCCGAGGAGCCGGAGCCGCCGCTCGAGGAGCTGCTGGAGCCGCACCCGGATACCACGGCGCCCAGGCCGAGGCAGAGAGCGGCGATCAGGATGGCGATGCGTCTTGGCACTACGGAGTCCCTCCAGTCGAGACAGAAGCGAGAACGAACCGGCCGCCAGCCTACGATCTCGGGCGGTCAGCGAAGTCGTCGAGCCGTCCGAGCAGGTCCCGTTTGGCCGCAACGTCCGCGAAACCAGCCTCGATCGCGGTCCGCGTGACCTCGCGCAGCGCGGTCTCGTCGAAGCCGAAGTGGCTCGCCGCCACGGCGTACTCGCCGCCCAAGGTCGCTCCGAAATAGGGTGGGTCGTCGGAGGCAAGCGTGACCCGTACCCCGGCCTCGCGCAGCGCACCGAGGGGGTGGTCGGCATAGCTCGCGTACACGCCCGTGGCGACGTTCGAGGTCGGGCAGACCTCGAGCACGATCCCGCGCTCGGCGATCTGCTCGACCAGCGCGGGGTCCTCCGTGGCCCGGACGCCGTGCGAGAGCCGGGTCACGGGCAGCTCGAGCGCAGCGCGCACCGATTCGGCCCCGGCATGCTCGCCGGCATGGACCGTGCAGCCCAGCCCGGAGGCCGCCGCGATCGCGTAGGCGGCCGCGAATCGCTGCGGCGGGAAGCCGGCCTCGTCGCCGGCGAGGTTGAAGCCGACGACGTAGGGATGGCGGTCGCTCGCGAGGCGGCGCGCAACGGCCTCCGCGCGCTCCGCGCCGAGGTTGCGGATCGCCGTGGCGACGATGCGCGCCTCGATTCCGTGGTCGGCGCGCGCATCGTCGATCCCTGCCGCGATCCCGCCGTAGTGCCCGGCATCGTCGAGGCCGACGGCCGCTGCGTGGTCGGGGGACGCGAGAAGCTCGACGTACACGGCCCCCTCGGCGGCGCACTGGGCGAGGTAGTCGTACGTGACGTCGCGGTAGTCCTCGGGGCTCCGGATCAGGCTCGCCGCGAGGTCGTATTTGCGCAGGAAGTCGAGGAACCCGTCCCACTTGAACGTGTGGTCGTCGGCGAACACGCCGTCGGGCACCGCGACGCCGTGGCGCTCGGCGAGCCGGCGGATCAGCGCGGGCGGCGCCGTGCCCTCGAGGTGGACGTGCAGCTCGGCCTTGGGGATCACGGGCCGGGAGGTTATGGCAGGCGATTCGTCCGGCCAGCGCGCGGCCAGTTGCCGTGCATATCGCACGGCAACACGCCACGCGGTCCAACCAGCTAGCCGACCAGCGGCCGCGCCGGCGGCGCCGAGTCCCCGACCGTCACCGCCGCGCGCAGCGCGCTGGCCGCCTCCTCCCAC